>JAOXSH010000011.1 GCA_025800145.1 Cohaesibacter sp. | reverse complement strand
GCAGTGACTGGATCCGAAAGGGCCGTTCAAGCCCGGCTTCCTCGGCGAGCATTCATCCCGTCTTGCGTTCCGCACCAGACAAGAGCCCGTCTATAAAAGCGCCTGCCGAGGCGCGCGTTTCTGCGCGCCCCAGAGAAGGGGCAAGAGTGTCTTTCAACTCAACAAGCGCTGCCTGCCAATCAATCAGCGTACCAGACCATTCCTCAAAACCATGATCAATGCCTCCCTACAGAGACAAAGAATCACAATAAAGAACAATGTGCAACTGTAGTGCTAGTGAATCCGTTATTGAGATCAAGAAAAGAGACGTCTGGTTTTATCAGACGCCTCCTTTTTATTTAAGGAGCCGAGTTGGGCCTACATAGGTGAAGACATATCTTGCATGGCATGTTCGGCCTGCACTTTTTTGGCGACATCCATGAAGGCACGAATGAGTTTGACATCGCTGCGTTGGTTCAAATGAATCAGGGCCTCGCTCATGGTGATGTCCAGCTCATCAATGGGCAGGGGTCGCAAGCGTTCATCCAGTCCATATTCGGCATGAGAGACAAAGCCCACACCTGCACCAGAGGCGACAATGGCCTGCACCGCCTCGCGCCCCTCCGCGACAATGGCGGGGCGATAATCAAGGCCTTTTTCCAACAGGGCCTCTTCCAGCTTCTGGCGGGTTTTGGAGCCATCTTCGCGAAAGATCAGTGGATAATTGGCCAGCTCTTTGAGGGAAATATGGCTCATACTGTCGGGCACCAGATCGCGGGCGGCAAAAGCAATGATTTTGGTGGTGGAGAGCTGTTGCATGGTCATGTCACTGCCCGGTTGCAAACTGCCAATCACGCCAATTTCCGCATCATAGCTGCGCAGCTCATTGAGCACATCTTCGGAATTGCCTGTGCGCAAATTGACCGTGACCTTGGGATAACGCTGGCGAAAGCGGCTGAGGACTTCGGTGATGTGATGGGCAGAATCAACAATGATGCGCAATTGCCCGTCAATGGCGGCTCCAGACTCGGACATATAATCCTCGATCTGTTGTTCCACTTCGAAAAATTGCTTGGTCAAATGAAACAAACGCTCGCCTTCCGGTGTTAATAAAATGCGCTTGCGCTCACGCGAAAACAGCAAAACGTCATGGGTCTGCTCCAATTTGCGCACTTGTTCAGAAATGGCCGGCTGCGTGAGATAAAGCGCCTTGGCCGCCATAGAGAAGCCGCCCAGCATGGCAACATGGTGAAAGGCTTTTAACTGACTGTAACGCATGAAAAAATCCCGAAAATCTAACTATAGGCCCAGCTTATGGTTTCATTGTAATTTACAATTTTACATATGGGTTGCGAGACTGCAATAGTGCGATCAACCTTAACTTCGGAGAATGCAAAATGCCTGTTTCCGACCTTCGGATTGCTCCCCCGCATTTGGGCGAGCCTTATTTGTTGACCCCCGGTCCTTTGACCACCTCTTATGCTGTCAAAGAGGCCATGCTCAGGGATTGGGGCAGCTGGGATGGCGATTTCCGCGCCATGACAGCGGAGCTGCGCACGCGCCTTCTGGCGCTGTTGGGGCCGGGCTCTGATGCGTTTGATTGTGTGCCCATGCAAGGCAGTGGAACTTTTGCTGTGGAAGCCATGCTGGCCTCTTTCATCCCCCGCGATGGCAAGGCGCTTGTGCTGGCCAATGGCGCTTATGGTATGCGCTCGGTCCAGACGCTGGAATATCTGGGTCGCGACCATGTTGTGCTCAACAAAGGCGATTATCTGCCCCCGCGTGGCGATGAAGTAGCCAAGTTTCTGGCAGAGGATCCGGCCATCACCCATGTGGTTGCCATCCATTGCGAAACCTCCAGCGGCATTCTTAACCCGGTGGAAGAAATTTCCGAAGTGGTTTATGGCGCAGGCCGCAAATTGCTGATCGATTCCATGTCAGCGTTCGGGGCCATCCCGCTGGAAGTGGAGCAGGTGCGTTATGAGGCTATGGTCTCTTCTGCCAACAAATGCATTGAAGGCGTGCCGGGCTTTGGCTTTATCATCGCCCGCAAGGACGAGTTGGAAGCGGCCAAGGGCAATAGCCATTCCTTAAGTCTCGATGTTCATGCCCAATGGGCGCATATGAACAAGACCGGCCAATGGCGCTTTACCCCGCCGACCCATGTGGTTGCCGCTTTTCTGGAAGCTTTGCGCGCCCATGAGCTGGAAGGGGGCGTCGCCGGACGCGGAGGCCGCTATAGCCGCAACCGCGATGTGATGGTTGCAGGGATGCGCGAGCTTGGCTTTGAGACCCTGTTGGACAATCGCTGGCTCAGCCCGATCATTGTCACCTTCTTTTGCCCTGCCGATGAGACATTCGTCTTTGATCGCTTTTATGAGCTGATGAAAGACAAGGGCTTCATCATTTATCCGGGTAAATTGACTGTGGTGGACAGTTTCCGCGTTGGCTGTATCGGCCAAATGGATGAACATGTGATGCGGCAGGTTGTCAGCGCCGCCAAAGATTCTCTGGCTGAGATGGGCGTGGCCAATGCAGCGCCTCCGACTCCTGCTCTTAAAGAACGTGCCAAATTGGCAGTCTAACCTAAATTAAGGACAAGTTTTATGACGATTCAACCCCCTGTCATCGCCAATGATCGCACCTATAGCGTGCCAAAAGTGCCTGCGGTGGCAATTTGTCTGGATGGATGTGAGCCTGAATATCTGGATGTGGCCATCAAGGAAGGCTTGATGCCAACGCTCAAGCGCATGCGGGAAACCGGCACCGATCGTCTGGCTCATTCGGTCATTCCTTCTTTCACCAATCCCAACAATCTGTCCATTGCCACAGGCCGCCCCCCTGCCGTGCATGGTATTTGTGGCAATTATCTGATTGACCCGGATAGTGGCGAAGAAGTGATGATGAATGACGTACGGTTCCTGCGTGCGCCCACTTTGTTCAGCAAATTCTATGAGGCCGGGGCGCGGGTTGCTGTGATCACCGCCAAGGACAAATTGCGCGCTCTTTTGGGAGCGGGATTGAAATTTGATGAAGACCGCGCCATTTGCTTCTCTTCCGAGAAATCCGATCAGGCGACCAAAGCTGATAATGGCGTGGACAATGCCTCTGCATGGCTGGGCATGGATGTGCCGGAAGTCTATTCCGCAGAATTATCCGAATTTGTCTTTGCCGCTGGCGTAAAATTGCTTGAAGACTGGAAGCCGGACGTGATGTATCTGTCTACCACAGATTATATTCAGCATAAATATGCCCCGGATCAAAAAGGTGCCAAGGATTTCTATGAGATGTTTGACAAATATCTCGCCAAGCTGGACGAACTGGGAGCTGCGGTTGTGGTCACCGCCGATCATGGCATGAAGCCAAAGCATTTGGCCGATGGCTCGCCCGCGGTTGTCTATACTCAGGATCTTATGGATGAATGGCTGGGCAAGGACAAGGCCCGCGTGATTTTGCCAATCACCGATCCTTATGTGGTGCATCATGGCGCGCTTGGCTCTTTTGCCACCATTTATTTGCCAGAGGGGGCAGATCAGAGCGATGTGATTGCCAAATTGTCGGCAACCGATGGCATCACTCATGTTTTGACCAAGCAGGAAGCCATGACCGCCTTTGAATTACCCGGCGACCGTATTGGTGATCTGGTGGTGATTTCCGGCGAGAATATCTGCATCGGCACATCGCAAGATCGTCATGATTTGGCAGCTCTAAACGAGCCGCTGCGCAGTCATGGTGGCCTGACCGAACAGGAAGTGCCTTTCATCGTCAACCGCAAGATTGAGCTGCCCAATGCCCCAACCTTGCGCAATTTCGATGCCTTTTATTATGCAGCCATGGCCGCTGCCCAATAAGCAGAGGCTAGGATGCATGATGCATCCGATATCCCATAAGGGCAGGGGTGTATCTCCCCTGTCCAATGACCCGGCCTGCCCAAAACGGGGATAGCCCAAAACCGGGATAGCTATTCCTGAGCCAGCTAAGAAAGATGCACAGATGAGCAATTTTGAAGTCCGTAATGAAGGGATGCGCATTGGCGGTGAGGTGGTTTTCACCGACGAGACCGTGCCGGTTCATTATCCCTATACCAATGAGTTGGTGGGCACGGTTCCCGCTGGCAAGGCTGAACATGCACGCCGGGCTTTTGAGATTGCGGCCAATTACAAGCCAAGCTTGAGCCGGTATGAGCGCCAGAAAATTCTCTTTCGTGCAGCCGAGCTGATCGTGGAAAAACGCGAATGGCTGGCCAAATGGCTGACACTGGAATTGGGCATTTGTCATCAACATGCGCTCTATGAAACTGGCCGGGCCTATGATGTTTATATGCTGGCCGGGCAAATGGCCATCATGGATGACGGGCAGATTTTCTCTTGCGATCTCACCCCCCATGGCAAAGAGCGCAAGATCTTTACCAAGCGCGAGCCGGTGCGGGCCATTTCTGCCATCACTCCGTTCAATCATCCGCTCAATATGGTCAGCCACAAAATTGCGCCTGCTATTGCCACCAACAATTGCTTGGTTTGCAAGCCAACGGAATTGACCCCGCTGACTGCCATTGCGCTGGCCGATATCCTGTATGAAGCGGGCCTGCCGCCAGAAATGTTTCAGGTGGTGACCGGCTGGCCAAAGGATATTGGCGAGGAAATGATCGTCAATGACAATATTGACATCATTACCTTCACCGGGGGTGTGCCGGTCGGCAAGATGATTGCGGAAAAAGCCGCCTATAAGCGCACCGCTTTAGAGCTGGGCGGCAATGATCCGCTGATCATACTCAATGATTTGTCAGACGAAGATCTGGAGAAAGCGGCCAGTTTGGCTGTTGCCGGAGCCACAGGCAATTCCGGCCAGCGCTGCACCGCGATTAAACGGATTTTGGTGCAGGAGAGTGTCGCAGATCGCTTTGTGCCGATGGTTCTGGAAAAGGCCAAGGCCATCAAATTTGGCGATCCGCAAGACCCGGAAACGCAGCTGGGATGTGTGGTTCATGAACAGGCAGCGGAACTTTTCGAACAACGGGTCTATATGGCACAGGATCAGGGAGCCGAGATCCTCTACCATCCCGGACGACAAGGCGCGCTTTTGCCGCCCATCGTGGTGGACAAGGTGCCCCATGACAGCGAGCTGGTCCGAGAGGAGACATTCGGACCGATTGTTCCCATTGTCCGCGTGCCTGATAATGATACGCAAGTGATGACCATTTCAAATTCCACCGAATTTGGCCTCTCATCGGGTGTCTGCACCAATGATCTGAACCGCGCCATTGCCTATATTGAAGGACTGGATGTTGGAACTTGCAACATTTGGGAGCAGCCGGGCTATCGCATTGAAATGTCACCCTTTGGCGGCATCAAGGATAGCGGCAATGCGGTCAAGGAAGGGGTCATTGAAGCCATGAAATTCTTCACCAATGTGAAAACCTATTCCCTTCCGTGGAAAATATCATAATAAGAAGCCTTTTCTATAAGGCCTGATATCTCCATCAACTAGGCCAAATGAATGAATCCTGAGCCTAATGGCGCACATGTTCGCAGTCCTGTGCGCCATTATTTTATGCCTTTTTGTCTCCATAATCCTACTTATATCGTTTCGCATTGCGATGCTATTTGAAGAAAGAGAAGCAGGAGACGATCATGCCATGGAAGAAAAGCCTGATAGGGGCGGCTTTTGGCCTGTTAATACTCGGATTTGCATTGTTTCAAACAGTGCGTTCTCAGCTTGAGCCGCTTGTTCGCTCTGATCCTTCTCAGCCTATCTTTACCATTGGCGAGACAGCCTCTTATGATCCGGCCCTTAGGCAGGGAAAGAGCGTGGTAAAGTTCGGCCCGCTTCTCTTTGGTCTTTATCCCGGCGGACTTGCCTTTGCCAGCCAACAGGATGGCGAGGCTTATTTGCGTGACAAGGGCTGGGATCTGGAAAAATGGGCAATCTATCGCCTGTCAGGGGATTATGCCCAAGATGTTGATGATGGTTTTCTCAACAAATCCCTGCTTGTTGTTTCAAAAGTGCCTTAAAAACCGTTGTCATAATTTTTTCTTATCAAAATCTTTTGATTATACAATTGGAAATTATCAATTAGACGAAATAGTCTTCGACCAAAGTGAATTTGACCAGAGCGAATGACGGATCAGGAGACCAAAATGGACTATCCCAAGACACAAAGCGCCGGCGGCTGCCCCTTTCATCATGGTGGCAACACCTCAATGGACAAGCCAGTGACCAAATGGTGGCCCAATGCGCTCAATCTGGATATCTTGCATCAGGGTGGGGCCCGCACCAATCCTATGGATCCAGATTATAATCATCGTGAAGCGGTCAAGACGCTCGATTATGCGGCTGTTAAGGCCGATGTTCATGCTCTTATGACGAACAATCAGGATTGGTGGCCTGCTGACTGGGGCCATTATGGGGGTTTGATGGTCCGCCTTGCCTGGCATTGTTCGGGGTCTTATCGCGTTCAGGACGGTCGCGGTGGCGGTGGTACGGGCAATATTCGCTTTGCTCCTTTGAATTCCTGGCCAGACAATGCCAGCCTTGACAAAGCGCGCCGCCTTTTATGGCCGATCAAGAAAAAATATGGCAATGCCCTGTCATGGGCGGATTTGATCCTTTTGTCTGGCACCATTGCCTATGAATCTATGGGGTTGAAAACATTTGGTTTTGGCTTTGGACGAGAGGATATCTGGGGTCCAGAGACCGATGTTTATTGGGGCAGTGAGAAAGAATGGTTGGCCCCGTCTGAAAATCGCTATGGGGATCTGGATGACGCTTCCAGCCTTGAAAATCCCTTATCTGCTGTGCATATGGGCCTGATTTATGTGAACCCGGAAGGGGTGAATGGCAATCCCGATCCTGCTCGCACGGCTTTGCATGTGCGCGAAACATTTGCCCGTATGGCAATGAATGACGAAGAGACAGCGGCGCTGACTTGTGGTGGCCATACTGTTGGCAAAGCTCATGGTGCCATGGCTGGCGATAAAATCGGGGTAGAGCCAGAATCTGCCGGATATGAAAATCAGGGCTTGGGTTGGGCCAATCCTGATCAAAAAGGCTCTGCGTCCGATGCCTTTACCTCAGGCATTGAAGGGGCATGGTCCAAAGATCCGCTCGTCTTCGATATGGGCTTTTTTGATTATCTGTTCAATTATGAATGGGAATTGACCAAATCTCCTGCTGGCGCCCATCAATGGAAACCGGTTGATATGCCAGAAAGCGCAATGCCGGTGGATGCGGGCGATGGCAAAACACCGCGCCAACCCATGATGACCGACGCCGATATGGCGATGAAGGTTGATCCCATCTATAACGAGATTTGCCAGAAATTCATGGCCGATCCGGCTTATTTCCGGGATACCTTTGCGCGGGCATGGTTCAAACTAACCCACCGTGATATGGGGCCTAAAGCCAATTATTACGGGCCGGATGTACCACAGGAAGATCTTATCTGGCAGGATGCAATTCCGGCAGGCAGCACCGATTATGATGTTGCAGCCATCAAGGCTAAGATTGCAGCAAGTGGCCTGAGCGCAGCTGAGATGATTGCAACCGCTTGGGATAGTGCACGCACCTTTCGTGGCTCGGACATGCGCGGTGGGGCCAATGGGGCCCGCATCCGTCTTGCGCCTCAAAAAGACTGGGCAGGCAATGAGCCTGATCGTCTGGCAAAAGTCTTGGGCATTTTAGAGCCAATTGCAGCACAAAGCGGTGCTTCTATTGCGGATGTGATTGTGCTTGCTGGCAATGTCGGTCTGGAACAGGCAATCAAGGCAGGGGGATATTCTGTCGAGGTTCCTTTTGCTCCGGGTCGTGGCGATGCAAGCGATGCGCAGACCGATGCAGCAAGTTTTGACGTGTTGGAGCCTCTGGCAGATGGTTTCCGAAATTGGCAAAAACAGGCTTATGCGGTCTCTGCTGAAGAAATGATGCTTGATCGTGCGCAGCTTTTGGGTCTGACTGCCGTGGAGATGACGGTGCTGGTTGGTGGTTTGCGTGTTCTTGGCACCAATCATGGAGGCAACAACTATGGGGTCTTCACCGATAATGTGGGCGCCTTGTCAACGGACTTCTTTGTCAATCTGACCGACATGGCCTATAGCTGGCATCCGCTCAAAGATGGCACTTATGAATTGCGGGATCGAGCGACAGGGGCCACCAAATGGCAGGCAACCAGTGCCGATCTGGTCTTTGGGTCCAATTCTATTTTGCGCTCTTATGCGGAAGTTTATGCGCAAGATGACAACAAAGAAAAGTTTGTGCGTGATTTTGTTGCCGCATGGACCAAGGTCATGACTGCAGATCGTTTTGATCTGGTGGCGTGATATCTCTTTGCTTGGCGGCCCTTTGGCCGCCAAGTCTTTTTATAGACTGATTTATGAGCCCCTGCCTGAGCCTTTTAAATTGGGCACATAGCGGCAATTATTATTTCTTTCGAACATTCAATTTTATTTTGTTCGTGAATATTCATTAACCAAACTTAAAGTATAAATCTGCATATTACGGATAAGAATTTCAGTTAATGGGCAAGATAGCATGTCCGCTAAAGGCCACCATAGTCTTATCTCCTTATCTGTCTTTGTGATATTGACAGCGAGTATTTTTTTACTCTCGTCCTTGCCAAAAGCAGGGGCCGATAATGTGGTGGTTTTTGTGTCGCCTTATGCCTCAGAGCAATATGCGCTGGAAGTGGTGGCGCAGGCCGATGGCTATTTGATGAATGCAGGCAGTTGGCCCTGGATTGTTCTGGCCACCTCGCCCAATCCTGAATTTGTTGAAGAGCTTTATGAGGCTGGGGCCTTGTTTGTTGGCAGTGGACGTTTGTTTTCAGCCTGTTTTCCAGAAGCTTTTGTTGCAACTTTGCAACCGTCCTCTCCTATGTCGTCTCTTCCTGTTTCGTTTTGGGCCTTAGGTTCGCTGACTGGTCAGATTATGGGGTAATAGAATGAATGATCTGCACGCGCTTAGACAGCAATTTTCGAAAATTATTATCGGCCTGCTTTGGCTGAATACCGCTTTTTGTCTGGTCATGGCCCTGACTATGAGCGGGACTTCTGGCTGGGTTGCGGTTCTGATCTCTGCTTTGGCGGCAGGGGTGACCAGTCTGTCCATGCAGCAAAGCGGAACCTCTGTTTTGACCCGTGATTTGAGCGCCATTTCGCTGGCCTCACAAGTGGCGTTGATTGTTTTCATCTTTGCCGATCATCCCTATCAAATTGATTGGCATATGTATTTCTTTGCCTCCATGGCTGTGCTGGCTGGCTGGTGTTGCTGGCGTGCCGTCTTTGTTGGTACCGCTGTTGTGGCAGTGCATCATCTGGTGCTGAATTTTGCTTATCCTATGGCTGTTTTTCCCGGTGGCGGGGATTTTGTGCGCGTGGTCATGCATGCCATCATTTTGGTGATGCAATCGGCAACCCTGATCTGGCTGACATCGCGTCTGGCCAAATCTATTGATGCGTCAGGCAAAGCTGTTGTAGATGCCAATGTGGCCAAAGCAAAAGCGACTGATTTGCTTCATGCGCAAGAGCAATCGCAAAATCAGGACCATGAGCGGGCGCGCAAAGTCAGCGCTCTGATTGAGGACTTCCAGCAATCGGTTGAGCAATCTTTGGGGCAGGTGACGCGCAACAGTGACGCCATGGAACAAACCGCGCAATCTCTTAGCTCTATGGCCCAGCATACGATGGAGCAATCCAGCGGCATTTCCACCTCGTCCGAGCAAGCGGCCAACAGTGTGGGCGTTGTGGCGGCAGCGGCAGAGGAATTGTCCGCTTCGATTGCCGATATCAACACACAATTGCATCAAACCAAGGCGATTGTATCGCAAACAACTTTATCAGCCCAAGATAGCAACCAGAAAGTGGCTAGCCTTGATACAGCTGCCCAGCGTATTGGCCAGGTGGTGACCCTGATTCAGGATATTGCCGAACAAACCAATCTGTTGGCGCTGAACGCCACCATTGAAGCGGCCAGAGCCGGTGATATGGGCAAAGGCTTTGCTGTTGTGGCTTCTGAGGTCAAGGAATTGGCCAATCAGACCTCCAAGGCAACGGAAGAAATTTCCAGCCAGATTTGCGACATTCAGGCCTCGACCAAGGATGCGGTTGGTGCAATTGAGCAAATTGCTGTAACCATGCAACAGGTGGATGAATATACAACCTCGATTGCCGCGGCAGTGGAACAGCAGGGCGGGGCAACGCAGGAAATTAGCTCCAGCGTGCAACAGGCGGCCAACAGCACCGATATTGTGCATTCCAACATTGCCAATGTCACCAATTCGGTCTCTTCCACCTCTGATTCTGCGGCGCAAGTGATGCAGGCTTCTCAGGAAGTATCAGATGAGGCCAATCGCTTGAAAGAGCAGGTAATGGCCTTCCTCTCCAATGTCAAAGCGGCATAGAGATCTATAAGAGCCTGATTTAAAAGTTCTGAGTCTAGAGCATATTTTTTGAAAAGTGTGTGCGGTTTTCGGACAAAAATATGTTTAGAAACAAAGGCTAGAGCATTTTGAATAACTGCGTGTTTATTCAAAATGCTCTAGGGCGGCTATGGCCGCCCTTTTTCATGCTGTGATCAAAGTGTCAATATGATCGGCGACATATCGGGCATCAATCTTTGCTTCGCGCACCAGCCAGTCGAAATGATCGCTCAAGGCATGAACGCGCTCGGCTTCACGAAAGGCAAGATAGCATTGGCCCACATAGAGCACCGCCAGATTGGGACCAAAAATGGTGACGGGCGAACTGAAAACCTGTCGTGCATCAAACAAAAACAAGCGTAACCGCGGAAACATATCCCGGCAGGTTTTGGCGATGAAATGCAATTGTTCCTGACGGATTGTCTCATCCAGATCCGCATAATAGGACATGCCTTTCGCGCAAGCTTCCAATTCATGCAAGGGAATGGCAATTTCATAATCCGATTGGCGGCTTTGTAGCCAGCTTAGCTGGGGGTGAATGACATCTTGTATAGCCCGGTGTTGCTGGTCTCCAAAAGCGGCATATTCCCAAGCCAGCATGGGCTCGGTTTTCAGAATATCGGGCAAGGTTGCTGGCACATGGCGGATTTTATAACCCGCCGCTTCGCGGTGCCAATCCAGCAATTGGGCATCGGCTGCGGTGCGTTCCGCCGGGCTAAGGGCCATGGCCCCGGCAATTAGATCTCCCGAACTTTCCGGCCTGTTGGCAAGGCCCAAAAGCCAGTCTGCGCTGACATGCAGGCTTGCCGCCAGATCGGCAAGCAATTGCCCATTGGGCAAACGCGGATTTGTGGCATTGAGAAGTTGGCCAATGGTGGAGCGATCAACCTTTGCCAGCCGCCCGAGATGGCTGCGCGACAGGCCCCTGCCATCCATTGCCTGTGACAGACGGGTTTGAAAAATCTCTGCGCGGTCCCGTTTGTCCATTTTTACCCCCTTTGCAGAATAAAGTCTGCAAAAGGGAATTATTGCAGCGAACATACCAAATGGTCAATGGGTCTTTTTCGCGCTAAATCTCAAGCATTCTTATCTTTGTAGCTCGGATTTTACCATGGATACAGCCCTACGACTTCTTGCAAAATCAATTACTTGGCAAGTGCTTGGGCTGGTTTCTATGACGTTGGTCGGTTATCTCTTTACTGGCTCTTTTACCGCAGGCGGCGGCATCGCCCTTGTTGGTTCTGGCGTTGGCTTTTGCTGTTATTTTTTGCATGAAACGCTGTGGTCAAAAATTTCATGGGGCCGATTTAGCGATGATCAGTCTGCTTCAATCAAGCCATCCAGCAGGGCATAATCGTCAAAGGCGGCTGTGTGGGGCAGGGCGCTGATGGGGGATTTGCGATAGCCTTTGGTGAACAGGAAAAAGGCAATCTTGGCGGCTTTGGCGGTGGCGGCATCGACTTCGCTATCGCCAACATAAAAGGCATCATTGATTAGCGCATCTTCTGCCACACCCAATTGGACAAAGGCTGTCACCAAAGGCTCGATGGCGGGTTTTTTCACTGCCAGACTGTCGCCACCAATCAGACAATCCATGAAGGGTGCAAGGCCTAGTGCCGTGATGATATCGCGGCTGAGGCGCTCTGGCTTATTGGTGCAAATGCCAAGCAAAAAGCCTTTATCTTGCAAGCGCGTGAGGCAGTCCAGCACTCCGGGATAGAGCGTGGTTTTGTCATGAAGGGCTGTGTTATAATGCGCCAGAAAACACTGAATGGCCTCTTGATAGGCGTGATCTTTTACATCAAGGGTGCGTTCCTTGATCAACCGCTCCACCAATTTGGGCACCCCATTGCCAACAAAGCCGCGCACAGTTTGCAGTGAGACAGGCTCTGCGCCCAAATCCTGCAACAAGCGATTGCTGGCCTGATGCAAATCCGGCACGCTATCAATCAGCGTGCCGTCCAGATCAAAGACAATGGCTTTGCTCATACTGTTTTCTCTCAATCAGTCTATTTGTTTCCCTTTTAGAGCAATGAGAGTGATTTGCCAGCTGTCTTTTCTTCTGCCTATTTTAAATCGGGCACTGAGAGCGAGCTGGATTATACCAACGGCATGAAAGATTGACTCATAGGATGCCTTGAAATGGCTCACTGAGCTGCGTTGTCTTTCTAGGGCGCGCCTCATTGAATTGTCTTGACAATTCAATGCAAAAGGTTCGCATCAAACTAGGGCGCGCCTCATTGAATTGTCTTGACAATTCAATGCAAAAGGTTC
>JAOXSH010000133.1 GCA_025800145.1 Cohaesibacter sp. | reverse complement strand
CATTGAATTGTCTTGACAATTCAATGCAAAAGGTTCGCATCAAAAAAGAAAATGCCCCGGCATTGTCCGATCGAGCCGACGCCTTGCCAGTAAACCATTTCAAATCCTCCTATGGGTCAATCTTTTATGCCGTTGGTATTATGGCTACATTGGGGCCTGTGGGATGTGGGGCTAGGCTGTGAACTCATAAATCTGGTGCATTTGGTGCTTTGTTGCTGTGCTAGGGCTTGCCTGATGTTTTAATTCGGTATAGAGACAAGATTGAATTGGATGGGCCTGTAGCTCAACTGGTTAGAGCCGACCGCTCATAACGGTCTGGTTGGGGGTTCAAGTCCCTCCGGGCCTACCATTCTTTTCAATAACTTAGCTGAAATTTACGGACTTCTTGCGGGTTTCATTGGACCTGCTTCAATCTGGTGAAGTCTAGGACGTTTGCTGCCTTCTGCAAATGTTCAGGAGAGAACCGGGCGTAGACGCTATATGTGATTTGTGGGTTCGAATGTCCTAGATATTGAGCGACTTCAATAATCGGGATTCCTGCCTGAACCATATGCACTGCCGCAGTATGCCTCAACACATGAGGTGTCACCCCCTCCAGCCCTACCGATTTACAAGCCTTGTTGAAGCCTGTTTTGATACTCTTCACTGGCTTGTCATTCCACTCAATTACATATTCAGTCTGAGCACCGGTCTTTGCGTTCCAGCCAATCGGCTTTTGCAAGATTATAGCCGATGCCAAAGAATAGGATGGCGGCCAAGATATCACCCGCCATTCGCTCAGAACTTGGTCCGCCCGGAAGAAACTGTAAGATCAAAATAGCTCCAAGAAAGCAGGCTTGAACAGAGAAGAATATCTTTTGGCCTCGTGTAGAGGATGGGTTTTGGAACAAGTTTTTTATGTGAAATGGGATGTAAAAAACCATTAGGGCGACGGCGATAAAGCTACCAACTGTCCATGATGCGCTTTTGAAAATTACAAACCAGTAAGCAAAAAGTTCATCAGGGCGGGAAAGCTTGTCAGCAATGTATTCCAACATGCTGTCACTGCCTATTAAGACGGCGAAACCAAACAGGAAAACCAGATAGGCGATACCAAGGAAAAAGGGCGTTAGGATCAACAACGCCCTTGCAAATTTCCACCAGTCTTTGCCTGTCATTTGGGTCATTCAGCGGCTTCTTTCGGGGTTAGAGCCAGCTTGAGGCCCAAGGCGTCAATGACATTGAGAAGGGTTGAAAGCTTTGGGTCGCCTTTATCACTCAAAGAGCGGTAAAGGGCCTCTCTGGTTAGCCCCGTATCTTTGGCAAGCTGTGTCATGCCTTTGGAGCGGGCGACGTCACCTAAAGCGGCAGCAATCAAAGCGGGGTCTCCGTCCTCGGAAGCATATTCCAAATATAGGGCGATATCTTCCGGGGTTTTGAGAGTATCGGCAGCGTCCCACTTTTGGAGTTTTGAAACGTCGATCATTTGTCCAGTCCTTTCAAAATCTCTCTAGCCTTCTCAATGTCACTTGATTGGCTTGATTTGTCGCCACCCATAAGAAGGAGAACGATCTGATCCCCTTGATGAGTGAAATAGATACGATATCCCGGCCCATGCGTTATTCGAAGCTCATGAATGCCGCCACCAACTGACTTTGCATCGCCAAAGTTGCCAATGGAAACACGACGAATACGAATGGAAATTTTAGCGATTGCGTCCCTGTCACGAAGGCGCTGGAACCATTTTGCATATTCAGGAGTTTGTCGAATGTCTATCATGCGTAATCTATAAGTTACAAAGGAAAGTGTCAATGAAAGGGCTTATTCTTTCAACCTCACGCCTGCGCCGCCTTCTTGGGAGGTCTCGCCGGGGGAGATGAAGATAATGCCAGCGTTCTCTAAGGCTTCTTTGACCGCATTGACATTAGCGAAAGAGCTTCGTTCAACGCCTTGAGTTTCCATTCTCTTGATCGTGGGTAGAGAAAGAGAAGTTGCTTCGGATAGTTGGCTTTGTGACCATCCAATGATTGCCCTTGCTGCTTTCATTTGATCTGAATTAAATGACATATGATACCTTTTATATCTTTTTTTATCTAATTGGGTTGATTTTTAAGATTGTTGTTGATACTAATGGTATCATATAAGATCAAAAAAGAGCAACCCAAATGACAAGCTTTATCACAAAAGAAGGCAAATATGACCGGGCGGCGATTATGAAAGCTGCTTGGGATGGCATTCCACGTAACGCGACAATGCGTCGTCGTCTTGCTCTTCGCCTTTCCATTATTTGGGCCGAAGCCAAGGCAGAGATGAAAGCCATGGAGCAGACAGCAAAGCAGAATGCAGCGGACAAGCTGGAAGCGAAAGCAATGATTATTGAGATGAAGACCCGCTTTACTGGTGCAGATATGGCCCGTGCCAATGATCTGCGCAAACAGGCCCGCCAGTTGGCCGCCTAAATAAAACGGCCTTGGAGAGCGCTGCAACGCTCTTCCAAAGCCTGACCAAATTCAAAAGCGGAAACCTTTAAAATGGATAATCAGAATGTAGCGAATGGAAAGCTATTGGGCAAGGTGGTTAAGAGACGGAGTTTTCTTGCCGGGTTGCTTGCCCTTTCAACGGTCCCTGTCGCGGCAAAGGTTTTGCCGGATATGTCCGGGGAAGAGGCGCTTTCACCCAAGCTAAGCCGTTTCATGGGGAATGGGGTTTATCTGGTTCAGCAGGATTCAGGTGAGGTCACTGTGCGCAACGCACAGTGAGCATCGAACCAGCAAACTCAAACATATGGAATGGCAGGTCTCTAATTTGTACAATCAAGCAAGATAGGGGTCCAGTGATGCCCGGCATGGCTCTCATACAGAGTGCCTTTCAAAGTCACTGGCGATCCTTCTTTATACTTGAAAGCACAAGTTGTTTGAATGAGCTGGGTTTTACCTTC
>JAOXSH010000156.1 GCA_025800145.1 Cohaesibacter sp. | reverse complement strand
CGATAGAATGGGAGTGGTATAGGAACCAGTGGCTGGAGAAAACCGGCCAATATCAATGCTGCAAACCAGAATGCCTGTTCATATTACCATGAAACGCTGCCAAATATAACACTCAAAGCAGGTTGATAGAGGTTCTCAGGTGGGACGCAAAGACGGGAAGAGGGGGGTGATGGAGGGAAGGATGCTGGGAGGGAAGGGATTGATCGTAAATTAATAAAAAGCAACCAATAGTTTCATGTATATAAAAATCATATTTGTGGAAAATCGAGTTTAACGCACGATTATAAATTGAACGATCCCCAAAACTGTGATGATTGATATCACATGCCTTGGGATGATATCGCTCAACTACTTTTAAATCGGGCTCTAAGCCAATTCCAACCCAAAAATGGCGTGTGCGTTGCTCTTGGTTTTTCTATCGTCTTTCCAAACATGTTTAGGTTAGAAAAAACCGAATCGGCTCAATAGAACGCGATTATGGTGAAAAGTTCTACCTTTTGCGAAATTGGTTTCAAAAGAACAATCAAAATCCCAGACAAGAAAGAGGCGAGATTTTTCAAAGAAATAAGTATTTGAAATAAAAATAGAATTTTATTTTCAAAGAAAATATAATTGGAGAAATAATTTAACCTCTTGAGAGGGAGACATAAGTCTAACTTTGCCCTATTATCCCCGCGCAATGACATAACATCTGTCCCTTATGACAGGGCTGCAAAAAGGGTGGGCGAAGCAAGATCCAGCACCGGGCAGCTTTGAATATGAGGGACGCCAGATCCGGGATAAATTGATGGGATCCTTCCAAAAAATCTTGATCGCCAATCGGGGTGAAATCGCAATCCGTGTGATGCGGGCAGCAAATGAGCTTGGCAAGAAAACGGTTGCTGTATATGCGGAAGAAGACAAGCTCGGTCTTCATCGCTTCAAAGCAGACGAAGCCTATCGGATCGGCGAGGGGCTTGGACCGGTTGCCGCTTATCTCTCAATTGACGAGATCATCCGCGTCGCCAAATTGTCCGGCGCCGACGCCATCCATCCCGGCTATGGTCTATTGTCCGAAAATCCCGATTTTGTCGATGCCTGTGAGGCCAACGGCATCACTTTCATTGGCCCCAAAGCTGCAACCATGCGCGCCCTTGGGGATAAAGCCTCGGCCCGCCGCGTGGCGATTGAGGCCGGTGTGCCTGTCATCCCGGCTACTGAGGTCTTGGGCGATGATATGCAGGCCATTGCCTGCGAAGCGGCAGAAATTGGCTATCCTTTGATGCTCAAAGCCAGCTGGGGCGGCGGCGGCCGGGGGATGCGTCCGATCCATGGGGCCGATGAGCTGGAAGAAAAAGTGCTGGAAGGCCGCCGCGAGGCAGAAGCCGCCTTTGGCAATGGCGAAGGCTATCTGGAAAAAATGATCACCCGCGCCCGCCATGTGGAAGTGCAAATTCTGGGCGATAGCCATGGCGGCATGTATCATCTTTATGAGCGCGATTGCTCGGTCCAGCGCCGAAACCAGAAAGTGGTTGAACGCGCGCCCGCACCTTATTTGACGCAAGAGCAGCGCGATGAGATCTGCGCCCTTGGCCGCAAAATCTGCGCCCATGTCAATTATGAATGCGCGGGCACCGTCGAATTTTTGATGGATATGGAAAGCGGCAATTTCTATTTCATTGAGGTCAATCCGCGCGTTCAGGTCGAGCATACGGTGACAGAAGAAGTCACCGGCATTGATATTGTTCAGGCCCAGATCCGCATTGCTGAAGGGGCTTCCATCGCTGAGGCAACCGGCAAGGCAAGCCAGTCTGATATCCATCTCAATGGCCATGCCTTACAGACCCGGATCACAACGGAAGATCCGCAAAACAATTTCATCCCCGATTATGGTCGCCTGACAGCCTATCGCTCGGCAACCGGCATGGGCATTCGTCTGGATGGCGGTACTGCTTATGCTGGCGGCGTCATCACTCGCTATTACGATTCTCTGCTGGTGAAGGTCACGGCTCACGCACAAACCCCTGAAGCGGCCATTGCCCGTATGGATCGGGCCTTGCGTGAGTTTCGTATCCGTGGTGTGTCCACCAACATTGCCTTCGTTGAGAATTTGCTCAAACATCCAACCTTTCTCAACGACACCTATACAACCAAATTCATCGATGAAACCCCGGATCTGTTCGCCTTTAAAAAGCGTCGCGACCGGGGCACCAAGGTGCTGACCTATATCGCCGATATCACGGTCAATGGCCATCCAGAGACCATTGGCCGGGCCAAGCCCGATGCCGCGCTCAAAGCGCCCAAGGCCCCTGTATGCCATGGCGACATCACCAACCCGCCAGCAGGCACCCGCACGCTTTTGGAAGAAAAAGGCGCGCAGGCTGTGGCAGACTGGATGCTGGATCAAAAGCAATTGCTCTTGACCGATACCACCATGCGCGATGGTCACCAATCCTTGCTGGCAACCCGGATGCGCTCGATCGATATGATCAAGGCAGCCCCTGCCTATGCCACCAATCTCTCGCCGCTCTTCTCAGTCGAATGCTGGGGCGGGGCGACCTTTGATGTGGCCTATCGCTTCTTGCAGGAATGTCCGTGGCAGCGCCTTCGTGATTTGCGCACCGCCATGCCCAATCTGCTGACCCAAATGTTGCTGCGTGCCTCCAATGGGGTGGGCTATACCAATTATCCCGATAATGTGGTGCAGGCCTTCGTCAAACAGGCAGCAGAAACCGGGGTTGATGTCTTCCGCGTTTTTGACAGCCTGAACTGGGTGGACAATATGCGCGTGGCCATGGATGCTGTGGTCGAAAGCGGCAAGATCTGCGAAGGCACCATCTGCTATACTGGCGATTTGTTGGACCCGGATCGCGCCAAATATGACCTCAATTATTATGTCTCCATGGGTCAGGAGCTGAAAGCCGCAGGGGCGCATATTTTAGGCTTGAAAGATATGGCAGGGCTGTTGAAGCCAGCCGCAGCCCGTGTGCTGGTCAAGGCCCTGAAAGAAGAGGTTGGCCTGCCCATCCATTTCCACACCCATGATACGTCTGGCGCGGCAGCGGCCACCATTTTGGCAGCAGCAGATGCTGGCGTTGATGCAGCCGATGCGGCAATGGATGCGTTTTCGGGTGGCACATCGCAAGCCTGCCTTGGCTCGATTGTCGAAGCCTTGCGTCATACCGAGCGTGACACGGGTCTGGACATTACCAATATCCGCGAAATGTCCGATTATTGGGAGCGAGTGCGCACCCAATATGTGGCCTTTGAAAGTGGCCTTGCAGCCCCGGCTTCCGAAGTCTATCTGCATGAAATGCCCGGCGGACAATTCACCAACCTCAAGGCACAGGCCCGCTCTCTGGGGCTGGAAGAGCGCTGGCCGGAAGTTGCGCAGTCTTACGCGGATGTGAACCAGATGTTTGGCGATATTGTCAAAGTGACCCCATCTTCCAAAGTGGTGGGCGATATGGCCTTGATGATGGTCAGTCAGGGCCTGAGCCGCGCGCAAGTCGAGGATCCATCCGTTGATGTGGCCTTCCCCGACAGCGTGGTCGATATGATGAAAGGCAATCTTGGTCAGCCCAAAGGCGGCTTCCCTGATGCCATTCTTAATAAGGTGCTGAAAGGCGAAAAGCCAAACCTGGAGCGTCCGGGCAAGCATTTGGCCCCGGTTGATCTGGAAAAGACCCGTACAGATTTGAGCACTGAGTTGGAAGGGTTTCAGGTCGATGACGAGGATCTCAACGGCTATCTGATGTATCCAAAGGTCTTTCTTGACTATATGGGCCGCCACCGTCGCTATGGCCCTGTGCGGACCCTGCCAACCAAGACTTTTTTCTATGGCATGGAACCACGCGAGCAAATCACCGCCGAGATTGATCCGGGCAAAACGCTGGAAATCCGTCTGCTTGCAGTCGGGGAGACCAACGAAGATGGCGAGGTCAAAGTCTTTTTTGAGCTGAACGGCCAGCCCCGTGTGATCCGTGTGGCAGACGCCAAGGTCAAAGCCAGCAGCGTTCAGCGGCCAAAGGCTGAAAGCGGCAACGCCAAGCATGTCGGCGCCCCAATGCCTGGCGTCGTGGCCTCTTTGGCCGTCAACGCCGGTCAAAGCGTCTCGGAAGGCGATCTGCTTTTGACCATCGAAGCCATGAAAATGGAAACCGGCCTCCATGCAGAACAAGACGGCACCATCAAAGCCGTCCACGCCCATGCCGGCGGCCAAATCGATGCCAAGGATCTCTTGATCGAATTCGAATAAGAGAGACAAAAATCAAAACAAACAAAAGCCCGCCGGACAAAATCCAGCGGGCTTTGGCTATATTGGGGCCAGAGTCTATGTCCTAGTTTGGCATTGCAAGACGGGTTGCCTGAACTTGGGCAACGGTTGCAGGTTTGCCCAACTGCGCCAGATCTGGTGCTGGACAATGTTTGATGGTGCAAGGCAGGTAATATAGATCGGCGGTTGCTTCAAAGGTGCGGGATCGAGACTGCAATTCACCGCGATAGATTGTCATATTCAGGCCCTTGGGCACACCAGTTTTTGCGTCAGCTAAAAATGCAAACATGGTGATTTCGAAATTATTGCCATCAAACTTGGTGACACTGGCCGGACTGTCCGTAAATTTTATACCTCCAGCGCCAAACATCCAGCCGCCGACGATATCGGCCGTGCCATCTGCGCTGACATTCATGATATTTTGATAGAGGCTCCCATCCGCAGCGACGCCGGATACCTCAAGAAACCATGTACCAACCAAAGGGCTGCCAATGGGATCCTTTGCAAGACTTGGTGAGGCAATAAGCAGGATCAGAGCAGTTATGAGAGATGGAATGAGGGATATTTTCATAAAATTCTTCCTTTGAACTGGCAAAGTCGGATATGCATCACAGCGCAATGGCTTGGCCATTGATAGGTCCAAAAGCGGCATCAAGGTAACGCTGTGCTACTCTTTTCACGGGAACACAATTGGCACTGTCCCAGCCCAGTTTTTCAGCACTTTCTTTGACCAAAGACAGGCTGATCGCATTGATCCGTTTGCCTTCTTTCAACTCCAGAGCGACAGAGCCAACAAAGGCATCAAGTGCCCCGGCTCCAAGCGCAATCGCTGCTGTCCCCGGCATCGGATGGCGAGAAACAGCACCAGAGGTTAAGGTAATTGAGCCCCCTTCATTCAAATAAGGGTGACCTTGCCGGGCGATGTTGACTTGTCCCATAACCTTGCTTTTCAAAACACGGGCATAGGCTTCGTCCGTGTCGTCATCAAAGGCGCCAAAAACTCCGTCTCCTGCGAGGCTAATGATTGCATCAACTGGGCCTGTCCGCTCGAACAAAGCCTTCACCGAGGCCCGCTCTTCAATATTCACCTGCATGTCACCGCGAGTCCGACCAACCGAAATGACCTCATGATCCGGGCGCAGTTGACTAACGACTTCGCTGCCAACCAGACCAGTGCCACCAATCACAATTGCTTTCATTTTAAGCTCCTATTCAACTTGTCTATTCAGTTGAGACAGGGATAGATCGATAGATGGTCAATAAAAAGCATAGATTTTCTACCAAAAGCGTCATATTTTTAGACCATGACAAATCTTGATCATCTCAATGTCATTCGCACAATTTGCGATACAGGCAGTTTTCAATTGGCGAGTGAGAAGCTGAACAAGGCGCGCTCTGCTGTGTCCTATTCGGTTAAGCAGGTTGAAGAAAATTACCAGATACAGATTTTCGATCGCTCAAATTATCGACCGGAATTGACCCCACAAGGCCGGGCTCTGTTGGGGCGTATCCGCCATTTATTGCGTCAGGCCCAAGAGTTTGATGCATTTGTGCAAGACCTGAAAGGGGAGGCTGAGACGGAAATCCGGCTTGGTGTCAGTACTATTTTCCCAACACATCAACTGACCCTTTTGCTCACAGCAATACATGATCAATTTCCCGCAACCAGCATTGATTTGGAATTCGAAGTGGCATCAGGCGACCGTATGTTGCTTGCCAATCAGGTTGATTTGGCAATCTTCGCAGCCCCGACCCTGCATGCCGATCTGGACTATAGGCATATAGATCAGATGGATGTGCCACTGGTCATTTCCAACAATCTGATAGCAGGCGCACCGAAGGATGTTAGCCGTGAGGATCTGGCAAGGCATCCGCAAGTGGTGGTCAAGTCATCGGATGATAAATCGCCAGATACAGGCCTCCTCAATGAAGCTCAAAAATGGTATGTGAGCGAGCTATCGGCTAAGAAGGCGTTGATTTGTGAGGGACTTGGCTGGGGTCGGCTGCCACGTCATATGGTCGAGGAGGAGATGAAGAGCGGACATTTGACAGCATTACCGACATTGGGAGAAATCCAGCTGCCCATCTGTATCGCGAAGCGGGCGACTTACAATTTGGGACCAGTTGGCTCGCTCATATGGGCCTTTTTTGATATCAGCACAAGAGATTGAAATTAGGACGTAGACTCATAAATAGTATGAATTCGATCAAGAGAGACAAAAATCAAAACAAACAAAAGCCCGCTGGACAAAATCAAGCGGGCTTTTGCTCTTTGATATATGCTTTGAACACAGCCAGTCTGTCTTCTTTACACAGTGGTTTCAGGCACAAGATGATTATGATCACCCGTCAAATCCTGTGCTAACATCAAGGCATTGCCATCAGGGTCATAGAAAGTTGCAGTCTTGACCATCCCGTCAACGACAATCGTCTCACCATCAAATTTCACGCTGGCTTGTTCCATCACCCGTCTCGCTGTATTCATGCCGTTGGTATAAGGGGCCTTGCAAAAGGCGCTCTGTTGAGTGTGGATACAAGGACCGAAAGAAAGTGATGTAAGAAAGAAATCTATGTGCCACGAATGTAAATGCGTTATTCTGAATGGGTGAGCAGAAGCATCAATCTGGTGTCAAAACTTACAAACAACCTGTGCATCGACCAAATACGGACCTCATAATGATGATCAAAAGAGCCTTCTTGACCTTTGTGTTTTTGTCCAGCACCACACCGGCATTGGCCCATCAAGGCGTTAAAAATCCAGCTGTCAAAGCCCGTATGGACTCTATGGTGGCAATCAAAACGGCAATGAAGACACTGGATGATATGGCAAAGGGTCGGGTTCCTTTTGCCAAGGAAGCGGCCCAAAAGGCTTCATCTGCAATAAAATATCAAGCAGCCCTGGCCCCTGTTTCATTCCGTTAAGCAGCGTCCGATCCAAAATCGGAGGCCCGTCCAGAGATCTGGGCGTGATTTGAAGATTTTGCGCAGAAATCTGAGCGGGGCTATTTTGCTCGGATTGATTTTCAATATTCTCAATTTTGAGAATGGTAGGGGTTTCATGTCCCTGGCCACCTATTGGCAATCAGTGATCCGTGGTGGGTTTCTTCTGATTGTTGTAATCCTTCAATCATCAAGCGGGAGTTTATTATTCTCCCGAGGTTCCAAATCAAGCAACGATACCGAATGCCCCGCACAGGAGGACACATCGGGATCCTTCCCGCATAATAGCTTGAACACAGCGTTGCATTGAACCAATAAAACAAAGGACCTTCCGGGAGAAGATATGTGCAGGATGGATGATGACAACTTGATTGACAAACAACAAGTCAAAACCTTAGGCCTGACAACAGGTGGTGAGTTGATCAAAAGCGTGGATATCACTAACGGGGTCTTGTCTGCTCGTTTGCTGAGTTATGGAGCTGCGCTACAGGATCTTCGATTGGCTCCATTCGATCACTCCCTGGTACTTGGTTGGCCTACACTGCGCGATTATGAAGCATGCCGGTCTTACATTGGAGTTGCTGTGGGGCGTTATGCCAACAGAATTGCAAAGGGTGCATATGCTATTGATGGGCGAGCGTACCGAACGGATCGCAATTTTCTGGACAAACATACCCTTCACGGTGGACAGACCGGTATGGATAAAATGATCTGGCGCATTGTCTCTCTTTCGCCGAATTCGGTTACATTTGGTCTGTCGTTGGAAGACGGGCATATGGGATTTGGTGGGGATCTGGATGTGACGTTGAAATATAGCATCGAGGAACAATCAACGCTGGCTTTCATATTCACTGCAAGAACCAGCCAAACCAGCTTGTGTAATCTGTCGCAGCATACCTATTTCAATCTTGATGGTGGTGGAGATATCCGATCTCACCAGCTGTCAATTGCCGCGGATCACTATACTCCAGTTGATGCAGAGCTTATTCCAACCGGAGAGGTGTGTGACGTTTCTGGAACGCCATTTGATTTCAGAGAATTACGGGCTATCGGTGATTATCCATATGATCATAATTTCTGCCTGGCAAAGCAACGCCTGCCATGTAGAGGCATTGCCACACTGATATCCGAGAAAACCGGTATCACGATGGAGCTAGAAACCACAGAGCCGGGTTTGCAAATCTATTCCGGAGCATGTCTTGATGCAAAAGGCAGTCAGGGAGCAGATGGAGGCCTTCATTATGGCCCCCATGCCGGTATAGCACTCGAGCCACAAATATGGCCTGATGCGCCAAATCAGCATAATTTTCCAGTTTCATCCTTAAACAAGGGAGAAACCTATCAACATATCTCTCGCTATGTTTTCAAAGCTCATTCAGCATAGGATGAGGATAAAAGAGAGAATGTATTCTGGCTAACATTATGACATTATTCTGGATCTTGACCAGCATCATCTCATGGATATCAGATTTATTCGATTGATAAAGAACGGCATCAAGGCAATAGCATGTCAAGGATCATTCCAAACTGACCCGCCCTCACCATTTAAAATTGGCCCACCCTTTAGCTGTTTAACGCGGTCTTTTCAGGCCGCGTTGTTGCGAAGGCTTGTGCATAGCCCCGCCTAGTGCATATTTCCGAAAACCGCACACACTTTTCGGAAATATGACCTAGACGCTGGCTGAGTATCTAAGCTCAAGCCCTCTCACTCGTGGACCGTGCAACTGTCCCTTTGTTTTTCCAGTCTTGGGATAGATCAACACAAACTGGCACCGCCAATCTCCGTCATCTGAGTACACCAGAATTGCGTCGCAGCTGATCGGATGCACTCGCCACGTAAGATGTGGCGCGAACGCGCCATCGAATTTCACTCTGAGATCATTGGCGTCAGGGACCAGTTGAATTTTTATGCCAATCTCGTCATGATAGAAATTCCCGCAGTAATCCGGCAAATCACGAGCCGGCTCAAGTGATTCAGCACTTCGGGCCGTGATGGTTTCGCCGTTCATCTTGGTCAATGTAATGATGCCGTGTTCGGCCTGACTCCAGTCAACAGATCTGTACTCATGACTGTAGCGGAACTGACTAGTAGAAGGTGTATCGGTCACCAATTCAAGCTCGCCCCCATATATCCCGAATGCTAAGGTGCCATCTGATTCTGCCAGATGGAAGAAATCCCCGGTTTCGGAATTGAGATAGGCACCTTTGGTAATCGCTGCGAAGGTTTGAGCTTGTTTGCGTTTCCATGCCGGGGCATTTTCAGACTGCCGCGCCGCCATCAGGTCAACGATATCTCGTGTCAGACCGGATAGGTCGATCATATTGATGTTTGCCAATCCGATAACAGACAGGCTTCTTTCAGGCACTCGCAGTATCTCGGATCGAAATCCAGGCCAGGTTCCATTATGTCCCAGCGTCGCCAAACCGTTATAGTCGCGAATATAGTAACCCAGACCGTAGTCACTGTGACGACCGTTCGCAAAGATGCAGCGTTCTGAGATCCGGCTGATCCGCCCATCCGGGTCCCTGTCGCAGTATTCTGCCCACCGGATCATGTCAGTAAGGGTACTGACCAGCGCGCCATCGCCAGTCAACTCGGTTTGCAACGCAGCGAGTTGATACCCCTCAGGTCTTTTCAGATATCCCGTGGCCCGGTGTGGAATAATATCGCTGTGCAGCGGTTCGTAGCGGGTGGCTGTAAGTCCTGCAGGGTCAAAGATGTGATGCTGCATCAAGTCCCCAAGGCTTTGCCCTGACTGACGTTCGAGGATTTCAGTCACCAACAGAAAATTTGCGTTCGAATAGAGGAAACTCGTGCCGGGTTCAAAGTTGGTCTCATGGCAGCGGCCAATAATATCAAGACTTTGCGACCGTCTGATTGGGGAAGCGACCGATCCCCCAAGCAGCACTTCAAGCTCAAGGTGATCGCGAATACCCGAACAGTTTTGCAAAGCCTGACGCATCGTCGCCGCTGCCGGACCTCTGGATAATTGTTTCAGATATGACCCCATGGGGATATCGAGATCCACCCGACCAGCATCTTGTTCTGCCAATGCGACAATGGCCAGAAATTGCTTGGTGACAGATGCGATGCGAAAGGCGGTATCGGGGTGGATCGCAACCTTGTGCTCGACGCTGGCGAGGCCTTGCACATAGGTAGTGAGTTGCCCATCGGCAAGGATCGCAATCGCACATCCGGGTGTCTGGTCATTGAGATATTCTGGTAGCAGCGACTTAATGTCTTTTTGGGACAACATTATTGGTTTGAGTTCCTCGACAAATAGGTTGTTAGGTGAAACGATTGCTGGTCGGTCTTGTCTTCGGCCCTCGCATTTTCGCCCGTCATTTTGATGATATCTTCACGCAATTCATACAGGCGGTCTTTGACGCTGTCATATTGATCATTTGTCAGCTCTGCGTGAAAATCGAAGAAATGGCCTTGCTGAACATCCGACGGGTTGGCCAAGGCCACTTCCCGTGACACCGCAAGCATTGACCCAAGAAAGCCGGAAATCGAACTGATTGTTTTGGCACTGATATTTGCTGGAATTTGCTCGTTTGATGTGGGCAAAAGCTGGGTGAAATCCAGCATACGACCGACGGTTATATAGCGTTTTTCCAATATACCATTGACCAACTCCTCCGAATGGAGCTTGACCAGTCCAACGCTTTCCAGCAGCTTCAGATGGTAATGTGCCTTGGGCCTAGCGACATCGAGTTTGCGGGCCAACGCAGCGCAAGTCATGGGTGTATTTAGCAACATACACATGCGATAGCGCATTGGCTCGGAGAGTGTCTTCAACTGTGCCGGAGTTTCCAGAAAATACACATCGGGGATCGCCGCAGCCGGACCGGCAACTGTTTCAGCTTGTTGTTTTTTTGTGCGCGCCAATGCTTTGCTCCCATTCAATGCTTGTGGTTTGTTCAAAGTTCCAGCAGGCCACTTTGTGTTCACGTCCTGCCGCAACAAGGGTGGGAAGTTCCACCTTGCATTTTGCAGTGACCATAGGACAGCGTGATTGCAATGCGCAGCCTTTAGGCATGTTGAGCAGGCTGGGAAGGTCGCCCTCCAGTGTGACATGACGTTTGCGTTTTCTTGGATGCGACGCCGGAACGGCAGACAGCAGGGCCTTGGTATAAGGGTGCAGGGGGGTGTGCAGCAGCGCGTTACGCTGGCCAATTTCAACGATGCGGCCCATATACATCACGGCTATCCGGTCAACCATATGCTCGACCACCGCCAGATTGTGGGAAACGAACAAATACGCCAGCTGCCGCTCGGCCTGGATATCTTTCAGAAGATTCAGTATCTGGCTCTGGATTGATACATCCAACGCCGATACGGGTTCATCGCAAATAATGAATTTGGGTTCCATAATCAGGGCGCGCGCAATCCCGATCCTTTGGCGTTGCCCTCCTGAGAACTCATGTGGGAACCGATTGGCCATCGATGGATCAAGACCGACCTTGGTCAGAATGTCAGCAACCCGGCTGGCACGCTCCAAACGGGTTCCAATCCCGTGAATATCAAGGCCTGCGCGGATGATCTGCCCAACCCTGCGCATCGGGTCCAAAGACGCATTCGGGTCCTGAAAGATCATCTGGGCCTCGCGCCTCAGCGGCCGCTGCTCTGCTTCGGATTTATTGGTCATGTCGTGACCGTTCAGAACGATCCGCCCGGTATTTGCCTCGCGCAAGCCCAGTATGGTCCTGCTGAGCGTTGACTTGCCGCACCCACTCTCACCAACCAACCCAAGAGTTTCGCCTTTACGGACGGAAAAGGTAATATCCTGAACCGCTTTGATCCAGTGCGTCGCGGGCTTAAACATCCCCTTGTTCAAGGGAAACCAGGCAGATAGGTTCTCGATTTGAAGGACTGGTGCCTCAGTCATTCTTTGCCCTCCAGCCAGCAGCGAAGTTTACGGGTTTCACCTGTCAGCGCTGGAGGGTCCGTCAGGCATTTCTCCAGCCCATGTTCGACGCGCGCCCGGCACCGCGGGGAAAACCGGCACCCTACAGGCATGTGAAACGGACGAGGAACTGACCCCGGGATCATGTTGAGTCGCTGCCGCCTGTCGCCCAGCGTTGGCATGGATTGCATCAGCCCCACTGTATAAGGATGTTGCGGGGTATCGAACAGCTCTTCCACCGAGGCTTCTTCGACAATTTGACCAGCATACATAACGGCCACCCTGTCGGCAATTTCGGCGATAACCCCCAGATCATGTGTCACGATAATCAACGCCGTATCGGTCGTTTCACATAGCTTGCGAAGCAGTTCGATGATCTGTGCCTGAATTGTCACATCCAGGGCTGTTGTGGGTTCATCCGCGATCAAAATCCGTGGTGTCAGGGCCAGTGCGATCGCAATCATGACCCTTTGCGCCTGCCCGCCCGAGAGTTCGTGCGGATATGCAGATACCTTGGTCTCGGGCGACGGAATGCCGACCGAACGCAAAAGCTCAACGGACTGATCCAGAGCGTCTTTCTTTTCCATGCTCCGATGGCGTAAGAAAACCTCGGCAATTTGCTGCCCCACTGTCAACACCGGGTTCAGGCATACTTTGGGCTGCTGAAAGATCATCGAAATCCGATCCCCGCGCAGTTCGGTCAGGTCCTTTTCGGCCAAAGCCAGCACGTCACGCCCGTCAAACCGGATGCTTCCGCCAACAATTGCGCCAGGCTTCTCGATAAGACGCAATATGGACAGGGCTGTGACCGTTTTTCCAGAACCCGACTCGCCTACAAGGCCCAGGACTTCACCCGCCCGGACGCTGAGCGTTACGTCATCAACCGCCCGCACAATACCGTCTTCGGTTTTGAACTCGGTTTGCAGGTTTTTAATTTCTAGCAAAGCGGTCATCAGCGTTGCCCCTTTGGATCAAGTACATCGCGCAGAGCGTTTCCGAACAAATTCATACCAAGGATGGATATGAAGATCGCAACCCCCGGCGCTGCAACCACCCACCATGCGGTGCGCAGAAAGGTACGCGCATCAACCAGCATCGAGCCCCATTCAGGCAAAGGCGGTTGTGCTCCCAGCCCCAAAAAGCTGAGTGCAGCTGCGGCCAGAACGGTTAGCGGGATTGTGAAACTGGCAAAAATCACCAACGGAGAAAGAATATTGGGCAGTATGGTTCCGAATAGAATGCGCAGATGCCCGCCGCCAAGCGCACGCATGGCTTCCACATATTCCGCTTCGCGCAAAGCCAGGACTTCTCCGCGGACAAGGCGGGCATAACCCGGAATGCCGCCTACGCCCACAGCGATCATCGCCGTCCACAGGCTGGGTCCCAGAATGGCAATCACGGCAAGCAGCAGCAGAATGTAAGGGAATGCCAACAAGACATCGACAAACCGCATGATCACCATGTCCGCTAGCTTGCCGCCACCACCGGCAAGAAGGCCCAATACGATGCCCCCTGCAGCGGCAATTGAGGTCGATACAAGCCCAATCATCAGCGTGTATCGCGACCCGTACAAGATACGGCTGAACAGGTCGCGGCCAAGCTCATCGGTTCCGAACCAATGCTCGGCACTTGGCGGGCGCAGGCGTTTGATCGGGTCGATATCCAGCGGATCATAAGGCAGAATGGCTTGCCCTCCGATTGTGCAGAGCACGAGAAACAGGATGACGACGCCGCCAACCTGACCCGACGGGTGACGCAACAACCGGCGCAGGCCCTTCGAGAAATTGCTGCGTTGTGGGGCCTCGATCTTTTCGGGGGCGATGATCGCCGTTTCGGATGCATCAGTCATAGCGAACCCTCGGATCGACCCAGGTGTAGAGAACATCGACCACCAGATTGATCAGAACATAAGTACCCGCACTGATCAGAATGACAGCCTGTGTAATGGTGAAATCCCTCCATTGGATGGCTTTGACGGCAAGTTCCCCGATGCCGTGCCACCCGAAGATCACCTCGATAATGAAGGCGCCGCCCAGCAGATTGCCGATCTGCAATCCGATGATCGTCAGGATCGACAGCAGCGCGTTGGGCAAGGCGTGCTTGAACAGGATAAAGGTCTCGGACAAACCCTTTGCCCGCGCCGCGCGGATGTACTCGCGCGACAGAACATCTAGCATCGAAGAACGAGTGATCCGCGACAATGCAGCTGCTTCGATAAAGCCGAGGGTCACGGCTGGCAGGATCAGAGATTCAAAATTTCCACGGCCGATTACGGGCAGCCAGCGCAGTTGAACCGAGAAGATGAAAATCAGCACGAAGCCGAAAAAGAAAGCAGGCATTGAAATACCCATCATCCCGACCGACATTGATGTTACATCCAGCCATGTATCCTTATAGTAGGCTGAAATAATCCCTGTGACCAACCCAACCAGAATCGCGATGAATAGCGCAGCGGCGGTCAGGATCAGCGTGTTGACATAGCGATACCCGATTTCATCCATGACAGGCTGCCGGGTGCGGATACTTTCACCCAGGTCGCCTTGCAGAACGTTGCCGACATAGATGACAAATTGCTGATACCAGGGTTTGTCGAGATCGTATTTGGCACGGATCTGCGCGATTGCCTCGGCGGCTTTATCTTCTGTTACCGTACCGGAAAACAGCGCGGTCACCGCGTCCGTTGGGATCAGGGCCTTTATGAGAAACGTAATCAACAGGATGCCGAAAATGATGGGAATCATCATCAACAAGCGGCGAATAATGTAGCTGCCCATGAGAACCTCCATCCATGAGAACCTCCATGTCAAAGGTGGACCGCAGGCCAGGAGGGAGTGGCCTGCGGTGCGTTAAAAAAGCGTTACTCTTCGATCCGCACATCCCCCGGAAGGAGGTATCCCAGGTAGTCGATCGTGTAATCCTTAACGTTGGCTTGGGTGGCAAAGACATCCCAACTGGTCAGAATTGGCACGATTGTCATGTCTTTCAGCAGAGCTTTCTGAGCGTTGGCGACACATTCAAACCGAATGACCGGGTCCAGAGTGGTGTCACACTTGGTCAAGAGGTCATCAATGGCAGGGTTTGGAGCCAGTTTGTTCCTGTGACCCGGCGATTTGAAAAGCTCTGTCAGAATACCAGCATCATTACTGGTCCAGCGCATCAGATCCATGTCCCAGTCATCCTCAAGCAAAGATGGATAAAATGCCCCCCAGTCAGCCGTCTCAAGCTCGGCCTTGATGCCGATGTCGTCCAGATTGGCCTGGATGACCTGAAGGGTTCGCGTGATATGCGTGAAACCCGCGTAGGATTTGATCAGAAATTCCGCGGCTTGCCCGTCTTTCTCACGGATGCCGTCGCCATTGCTATCGACCCAGCCAAGCTCATCAAGAAGTGCTGCGGCCTTCCCGGGGTCGTACGGGGTGCCATAACTAACACCGATCTCGGCATCATGGCCCGGGATTCCCACCGCCAGCGGACTCAGCGCGACAGACGCATAGCCGCTCCAGGCCGCAGCTGCGGCTGCTTTGCGGTCGATGGCATATCCAATTGCGCGTCGCATTTCCGGATTGTCCCACGGGGCCTTTGCACTGTTGAACTCAAGAAACACGAGGTTCGTTGCGGTTTCGTCGATCACGGTTGTAAAATCCGGGTGGTCGACAAACTGACCAATCGTATCTGCTTGCAGACCCGCTCCTGTCAGTTCGCCGGCCTCCAGCGCAGCTTGAGCAACACCTGCTTCGGATATTACCGACAACACAACACGTTCTGCATGCGGTGCGCCCTGATTCATGGCATCAGCTCGGACTTGGCCGTGATAGTCGTCGTTCCTGACAAGCGAAATCTCCGACCCCGGTAGCCAGGACTCGAATTTGAACGGCCCGGTTCCCACCGGGCTGCGGCCATAACCCGCCCCGCCCGCCTGAACTGCTGATGGGGAGTTTATCCCACCCGCTTCGCCCGCAAGCATGTTGAAAAATGGAGCATAAGGGTCTGAGAAAGTAAACTGGACGGAGTTTTCCGACAAAGCCTCAACAGTGTCCAATGGTCCAAGTTTGGCGGCTTGTGGAGAGGCGTTGTTCGGATCTCGGATCGCGTCAAAGTGGTAAACAACTGCCGCGGCGTTGAAGGGCGTTCCATCATGGAAGGTGATGCCTTCCCTAAGCTGAAATGTGAGGGTCTTTTGATCTGCGCTGACCTCCCAGCTTTCAGCCAACCAAGGTTGCGCCTGACCTTCGGCGTCAAAGTAAACCAGTCGCTCAAGCAGATAAGTATTGATGACGCTATTGGCCGTAAGAGAGTTGGTTGCAACGTTGTAGAGACTCTCGGGATCCTCACCGATGCTAAATCGCAGAGTTTCAGCATTTGTAATGCTGGCCGAAAGACAAGCGAACACGCATGAAGCGAGCGTCAGTCGTTTGTATTTGTCCATAGAAGTCTCCCTTTTAGATTCGTTTGTTTTTCATCGACCATATGTCAAATAATATTTACTAGTCAAATTAATTTAACATATGCGATCCAACACAACGGGTTGGGCCGCATGATCGGGCGAAAGCTAATCGGGCTGTTTGTTGCGCCTGCATTGGCCGTCTATCTGTGCTTTTTCCTGATACCACCGGATTTATGCCGTTGGTATTATCTTCTACTTCAGCTTGTTTGAATGGTCCGGGTTTGGCACCGAAGCCAAGTTTATCGGCCTCGGCTATCTGGAATGATCCGACCTTCTGGTTGAGCTTTCGCAACACGCTGGCCTCGTTGTTTGTCGGCGGTTTCTTTGTCTTCTTTTTGGCCTTTCTCTATACCATCCTGATCAATTCGGGCATCTGGGGCAAAAAGCTGTTCCGGCTGGTTTTCTTCCTGCCCAACGTGGTCTCGATCGCCGCGCTGTTGGCGATGTGGGTGTATACAAGATGTTCAAGGGCAAATCTGCAAAGAAGATGAAACGTTGGCTTGATGAACATGCTGAAACCGTCCGATTCAGTGAAGGGATGGTGCGGGAGTTCGTGGAAGAATGCCGTCGGCAACAGATTGTTTTGCCCGGTTTATGCAGAATAGAATGTCATTGTGCTGATGCGTTGAGCCTTTGCTTGTGGCAGCGAATATGATTCGTGACAGGCGGAATATTCAAAGCTGCTCTGCACCGTTTTTTTCAGCCGCAGTCAAAATGGCGGGATCACTTGCGGAATCCTGAGAATAACCGGGACCGGCTTTGGGTTGTGGCGGTGCTGTTCCATCTGCGTTAAGCCTTCAAATCCGGTGATGTATGGCTTGCTCATTCCCGCCGTTACAGTGACATGAAACAAGCTCTGGTTCCGGTCGAAACGTCACAGACTATGGGCTTGTCAATGCCATTGGAGCCGGAAGTCTGGCTTGCAGAACGTAAACAGCGTCTGAAGGTGGGATGCACCGACTGGCTATGGCGGTTAAAAATGGAGCCCTTCCCTGCAATGTCATTGAGGATGGCTGGTTGCGTGTCGAACGGCTTGAAGCTGACGCCCCCCGCTGAAGTCGATAGCCTGAGTCGATATGTTCTCAAGAACCGCCTTGAGAGCATCAGAATTGCTATGAATATCGGCAATGGTTGCGAAACGGCTGGAATGCAATTCTTGGGGCTGTCCCAGATAACTATCTTAGAGTCTGATTTAAAAGTCCTGAGCCGCAGCCTAGGCCTCAGAGCGGTTTTTCAAAAATGCTTCAAAGGTCTCTGCCGCGTCATGTTCGGGCAGATTATCAGTTTCCCACGCGCTGCCGGCATCGGTCAATTGGCTCTCAATACACTCAACCCGCAAGCGCAATTCCGCATCCCCGGCAAAAACAAGACGAACCACACCATTGGGGCCATCGCCTTCTTGCTCAAAGGTAATGGCAAGCAAGTTCAAAACGGCATCTTGTGCCTGCATTTTGATGTTGCGGGCCTGAACTGAGGAGACCTGATCAAAATGCAAAACAGACTGGCGACGCTCATAAGTAGGTTTAGGCGCAAACAGGCCTTTCTTTTGAGCAAGCGCTTGCTCCCATGCAAAGCGATGCATGGCAATGATCAGGCGATTTTCTGATCGCAGCCAGGAAATATCCCCCACCTTGATCACGGCATCCTGACTATGACTCGATAGAATGGCCAAATCTTCCGCATCCAATGCAGCAAGTCTTAACGGGGTCATCATCCGTCTCCAAAATTCAATTGCCTTCACCGCTTAGATAGGGTGCAGCGCCTTGCTCTTAAAGGGGCGTTACGCCGAAATCCGCTCAATGGTTGCCCCGCAAGCGGTCAGCTTGTCTTCCAGTCGCTCAAAGCCGCGATCCAGATGATAAACCCGATTGACCGTGGTTTCGCCTTCCGCCACCAGACCGGCAATGACCAGTGAGACAGAAGCGCGCAAATCGGTTGCCATAACCTGTGCGCCTTTCAGCTCGCTCCCGCCTTGCACATGGGCTTTCTGCCCATCCAGCGAAATGGTTGCCCCCAAACGTGCCAGCTCCTGAACATGCATGAAGCGGTTTTCAAAAATCGTCTCAGTAATAGTGGAAATGCCTTGCGCCTTGGTCATCAGGGCCATGAATTGCGCCTGCAAATCGGTCGGAAAACCGGGGAAGGGGTCTGTTGTCACATCCACAGCCTTCAAAGGATCACCATTGCGCGACACCCGAATGCCCTCATTGGTTTCTGTCACAGTCGTGCCGGTCTGTTCCAGAACATCCAGCGCAGAACGCAGCAAATCGGCCCGCGCCCCCTTCAGCAAAATCTCACCGCCTGTCATGGCCACGGCCATGGCATAGGTGCCGGTTTCAATCCGGTCTGGCAAGACGCTATGGCGGGCCCCATGCAGCCGTTCCACCCCTTCAATGGTGATGGTATCAGAACCGGCACCAGAAATATTTGCTCCCATGGCAATCAGACAATCGGCGAGATCGGTCACTTCCGGCTCTTGTGCGGCATTTTTCAGAATTGTGGTGCCCTTGGCCAGAGTTGCGGCCATCATGAGCGTATGGGTTGCCCCTACTGATATTTTGGGAAATTCAAAGACCGCCCCTTGCAGACCATCCGGGGCCGAGGCAACCGCATAGCCTCGCTCAATATCAATATTGGCACCCAACGCTTTCAACCCATCAATGAAAAAATCAACGGGCCGTGTGCCAATGGCACAGCCTCCGGGAAGCGACACCCGACAGTCTTTCATGCGGGCAAGCAAAGGGCCAATCACCCAAAAACTGGCCCGCATTTTCGACACCAGCTCATAAGGAGCCTTGGTATCAATAATCTCTTTGGCTTGCAGATGCACAATCTGCCCATCCATGCTGTCCTGACCGGGGCGCTTGCCCTCAATCATATAGGAAACGCCATGATTGGAGAGAATTTGCTGCAATTGCTGAACATCACGAAGGCGCGGCAGATTTTCCAAAATCAGAGCCTCATCAGTCAGCAGCGACGCAATCATAAGGGGCAGGGCAGCATTCTTTGCGCCAGAAATCGGAATCACGCCATTAAGCTCTGCACCACCGACAATGCGAATTGCATCCATTTGTTTCTCTCTCTTTTCTTATTCAAAGCCTGCCTGCCCAAATCATATATGAGCAATGAAAGCGGCTGCGAGCCTGAAAAAGCCCGGAATATAACATCTAGCAAGTCACTATATATCAGCCCCAAAGACTGAATGACATATGAATGGCCCAAGCGTGGTTTACTCTGTCCGCTCAGCCTTATCCTCTTTAATCGCCGCCAACAATCCAGGCCCTTTGCTGCCCAGATCACTGTCTGAGCGGCTTTTGCTTTGCGCTTTACGTCGCCGCAAATTGCCCCGTAACGCATCAGACAACCGCGCTTTGCGCTTGTCCGGCGTCTTATCGGATGCCCCGGTTTGAGAGGTGGAATTCTGCTTTGAATGGTCAGACACGACGGATCCTTTTTGGTTGGAACCCTCTTAACGCAAAAATCAGAGACAAAAAAGCCCACAATAGGGCCTTTTCATGATCATTTGGCAGATTTTCGCCCACGTGGTTAGCGCCAAAAACAAAAGACAGGCGTATGAGAAGGCGCAAGACATTGGTCTTTTCACAGGAAAGCGCTTTTTTTCAAAAAACAGGCTTGCATTGTCATCGAAGCTGCTCTAGAAACCGCCCTCATCAGAGCGACATTTATCGCATCAAAACACCGTGGAATGCTGCAGTAGCTCAGTGGTAGAGCACTCCCTTGGTAAGGGAGAGGTCGAGAGTTCAATTCTCTCTTGCAGCACCATTCCCCAATCACCAGATTGAATATCCCCTAATACCTTGAAAGGTAAGGACGTTTTTGGTGTTCTATATCCCTCATTTCGGCAATATTCCAAACGGCTGTCAAACGCCAATCTGAGGACTATTCTTTTCAGCCCAATATTGCCAGAAGACCAGACTTTCCAAGGGTTTGACAGGAAACGCATGGCGTGTTCTAGCACAAGCGCCTTGGTCGGCGCCGGACGCATCTTTTCTTCGAGCTTTTCTTGCGCAATAAACTTTTCACGCTCAAGCTTGGCAATCTTGTTTTCGTATGCCGCAATCACCGAACGATTTTGTGTCTCAACAATCCGATCCAAAAATTCATCAATTTCTTTTTCGACTTTGGTAATCCGGCGTTTCAAAGATATTGACGCAGATTCGATCTGGCTTTTGCGTTGCTTCCATGCTTGGGCAACCATTTCTTTTGCCAGTCGGAACAAGTCCTTTGATGGCGTCAAGGATTTCAAGATAACTTCAAAATCTCCCTCGACTGTGAATCGGCGTGCAAAATTGACCCACTTAGGTGGGTTATGAGCGAGTAAAATTGACCCACCTGTATCCGTTATTCTCTGCAGGCCAAGTGCGGAGGAAAGAGCAGGTGATATTGATGGAAAGTATTTCGAAGATCCGACGTTGGGTGCTTGTTGATGGCC
>JAOXSH010000128.1 GCA_025800145.1 Cohaesibacter sp. | reverse complement strand
GCGAACCTTGCAAAGATCCTTGCCAATAGCACTTGAGCGCCACGCGGTTTCATAGGCGATCAAATCGTCGTTGCTGCGTCCCTCGGCCAAGGCCTCAATCACGGTGTCTGCGGCCAGCATACCGGAATGCATGGCATTATGCGTGCCCTTGATGCGTGGCACATTGACAAAACCGGCAGAGCAGCCAATCAAGGCCCCACCGGGGAAGGAAACTTTGGGAACGGATTGATAGCCACCTTCGGTAATGGCACGCGCACCATAGGAAATCCGCTTGCCGCCAACAAAGGTGTCACGCACGGATGGATGCTGTTTGAATCGCTGAAATTCCTCAAAAGGTGACAGATATGGGTTCTTGTAATTCAAATGAACCACGAACCCGACAACAACCTGATTATTCTCCAGATGATAGAGGAAAGACCCACCGCCTGTTTGCATATCTAGCGGCCAGCCAAAGGAATGGGTCACCAGACCCTGATCATGTTTTTCGGGGTCAATTTCCCACAATTCCTTGATACCAATGCCAAATTTGGCAATATCGCTGTCTTTGTCCAAATCATAATTGGCAATGATTTGCTTGGCCAGCGACCCGCGAACACCTTCTGAAATCAGCGTATATTTGCCACGCAATTCCATGCCGCGCATGAAAGTATCTTTCGCAGCACCATCGCGGCCAATGCCCATATCGCCGGTCGCAACACCGCGCACAGCGCCATTGTCATCATAAAGAACTTCGGCAGCCGCAAAACCTGGATAGATCTCAACGCCAAGCGCTTCGGCTTTTTCAGCAAGCCAGCGGCACACATTACCCAGCGAGACAATATAATTGCCATGATTGTTCATCAAAGGCGGCATGGCAAAATTGGGCAGCGTCAAACCACCAGCAGGGCCCAGAACCCGGAAAACGTCCTTTTTGACCTCGGTCTGGAACGGATGCGAGCTGTCCTCACGCCAATCTGGCAGCAATTTATCAAGGCCACTGGGATCAACAACAGCACCAGAGAGAATATGAGCCCCCACTTCGGACCCTTTTTCCAGCACTACAACAGAAATTTCTTCGCCTTTTTCCTGCGCAAGCTGCATGATCCTGATCGCAGCTGACAAACCGGCAGGGCCAGCGCCGACGATGACAACGTCAAATTCCATATATTCGCGTTCGGGAAGATCGATCTCGTCAGTCATAAAAGGGTCCTTTCTGTCGGGGTCGAATGGTCCGGGTCTTTTCAACCACATTATGCGATAGACAACAAGTCCCTTTGAGGATTGTCCAGCGCCTGCTATAAGAATGCTTTAGCGTACAAATATAGCGGAAACCAAGTGCCAAATTCTCCTCACATTGCGACATCTGCTTATGATCTTTCGGCACTCATAGACTGGTATGAGGCCGTCGGAGCAGATTGCGCGCTGGAAGAGGGGCCGCAAGATCGGTTTGAAGAAACAAAGCGACAAATTGCTGAACGTCAGCAGGCCAGAGCAAAAAAACTCGGCCAAACACCGAACGAGGCAGACTTTGCGTCTTCTTCACACTTGGCTTCTGCCATGCCTGCCGGGGCAAAACAGACGGATCTTTCCTCCCGGACGGGACAAAATATATCCAACACATATGATAAGACGTTTACGTCAAGGTCATCAAAAGGTCAATCCCCTACTTTCGACAAGGCAGCAGTAGCGCCAGCTCCGCAATCGTCAACAACAATGCCCAATGCCCCAGCTTTGGCAGGCATGGGCCAACAAATTGAAGAGGCACGTCAACGCGCACAAAAAGCCCGCTCTTTGGAGGAATTGCGCCAGACATTGGCAGATTTCGAAGGATGCAGCTTGAAATTCTCAGCCAAAAGTCTTGTCTTTGCAGACGGGAACCCGCAAGCAAGATTGATGTGCATTGGCGAAGCTCCAGGCCGGGAAGAGGATATACAAGGCCTTCCCTTTGTCGGCAGGGCAGGGCAATTGCTTGATAAAATGCTGGCGGCCATTGGCCATGATCGCTCCAACAGCTATATCACCAACATTCTGCCATGGCGTCCACCTGGCAACCGCAAACCCAGCCTTGGCGAAAGCGAAATGATGCAGTCTTTCATTCACCGCCATATTGAGCTGGTCAATCCCGATGTTCTGCTCTTTCTTGGTGGAACAGCCGCCCAGCATTTGCTGGCCAGCAAAGACGGCATTATGCGGTTGCGCGGGAGTTGGAAAAGCTACGCAATAACTAATGCTGAGGGACAAGCACGCCATATTCCGGCCATGGCCACGTTGCATCCGGCCTTCCTGTTGCGCACCCCGGCACAAAAACGTGCGGCTTGGCAGGATTTGCTCGAAGTCTCAGCCAGACTGTCAAACACATAAACCGGCATACTGCTCGTAGCTGAGAAACAGGGATAGGGTTGATCAATGTCTTCAAGGGGAGCGTCTGAGACGCGATTGCCTTTCAAAAATTCACCAGCCAATCAATAGGAAAAACGGCCCGGCTGTATTGTGAGCGTTGGTGGAACGGAAACTTTGGGTGTTTTGGCATTGGCTTTGGGACTTGTGACAAACTCAGAAACGATAATCATCCCGGCCACGGAAACACTTGAAACGAAGAATGCTTTTGAAAAATTGGCCATCACATCTCTCCTTATCAGAGGTGCAACCGAAAAAATGTGTGATGGGCAGACAAAAACCTGCACATCACGCGGGACCACGAACCCTAGGACGTAAACCTATAAATCTGATGTATTTGGCGTTTAAATGGCCGCACTCTCGCTTAGAGTGGGAGAAAAAACAATCTCTACCAAATCCATCACATTGACGAGTCTATGTCCTAAGTCAGTTTGATTGGTTTTGCCTGGCCCATCAAACCGCTAGCTTTTAATGGGTCCCGGAGCTGAAACCTGTTTCATCAAATCGTCATTCCAATCCCCTTCGACAAGGATGTGCCCTGTTGCACCCAGATCACGGGCCGGGGCATCATGAATATTGCCCGCTTACCAGACAAAATCCCCATAGCTGCCAATGATATGCGGTCTTGTATCGCGGTTGGCCTGACTGTGAACAAACAGGCAGCGATCACCAACCTTGGCCTTCATGGCATTGTCATCGGTCAGACCACCAACCGCACCATTAAAGACGATGTGAGATGGGATCAGACCACCCATCAACTCGTCCGTGTCAGCGTAAGAGTTGCTAGAGCATATTTGTCGAAAAGTGTGTGCGGTTTTCGGACAAAAATATGCTTAGAAACAAAGACGAGAGCCTGGAGGGTTTTGAACGTGAATTTAGGATTTTGAAATATCTAATTTGACGAATGGGGAAATTACGAAGATTAAATAAAATGAATGGGCAAGGCAGCAAGACGACCATCAGGAACTGACGACAGAAACCTGATATCTATCTGGACACCAGATATGCATTATGAATGAGAAAAATCATCGGCCCAAAATACGCATTGGGCAAAGAGAAGCCGCTCAGCGGATCATATGATCAAGTGAAAAGGACTAAGCTGCGAAAAGCTGGAACATCAACTCCAGCCACCGCCATAGGTTTTATAGAAAATATGCAACCCGATCTTGCCGCGACGCTTCATGGTGCGGGCCCATTTCGGGTTCACATAAGTGGCATGATAATGGGTGGAAGAGCCAATATTCTTCAGCCAAACCTCTTCATTGATCACTTGCCCGGACAATTTCCAAGCAAGATCCCATGCCTTTTTCGACAAGATCCGGTCGCGGATGCCATCACAGGCAAAAGAGAATTGGCAAGCATTGCGCTTATGCTTGTTCTGATACACAACCCCGCAAATGCTGTTGGGATAGGTTGGATTCTTCACCCGGTTCATGACCACTTGTGCAACTGCAATCTGCCCTTTAACCGGCTCTGAACGGCTTTCAAAATAGATCGCATTGGCCAGACAGGTCTTTTGCTGTTTGCTATAGCTGGATTTGGGCAATGTATTGCTTACCCAAGCATGTTCGCCCTTGGTCGGAATTTTGACTTTCTTTTTCTTGGAACTGCCAAAATTAAACCAGCTCGCCCAACGGGATTTTTTCTTTGGCTTTTCAGCCTTGACCGTGGCAGGAGCCAGAGACGCCATTTTAATGCGTGGCTTTTGTGCCGTCACAGATCTAGTCTCAGAGCTTTTAGGCTGCTTTTTCGCAGCTTTGGCCAGAACGGAACTGGTATCCAGCGGCTTGGCTATTTGGCGCTGTTCAAGCTTGGAGGATGCTGCAAGGCGTGAAAGATTTGGTTTGGTGCGCGGCAAGGCGGCGATTAAATTAAGCGGACCCTTGCGCTCTTCAACGTTTTCTTTTGCATCGCCAGTCTCTTGAATAGACGTAGTTTTACTCTTGTCAGGGTTTAAATAGGGATTGTCTTCAAAAACCTGCCCGGTTTTTTGCTCCGTCAAGATTGCGCGAAACGGCTCTTCCAATTGCTGTAAGGATGTCGGCGCATAGGCCAGCGATGTGGAGCCATTGGCAAGATTTTTTGCGATAAGATCACGCGTCTGAGGGGCGCTGCCTGTGTCAGCCTGCGCCACCATCATCCCGGTGATCGGCTGTTGTACAGGATCGGGCAGAAGAAAGGCTTTGGCATCTGCCATCATCATCCGGCGATCTTTTTTCCGGGTAAAGGCTTGTTTGGGTAGGGCATCTTGTTCGGTCTGATCAAAAAGGCTATGCATGGTCCACACAGCACCAGACCAGTTCAAACCAATGGCTTTGCGCCCACTGGCGACCCGATAGGGCTCCCACCTCCAAGCTTTGCGCCGGTCGCCTTTGCCCGAGCGTTTGACATGGATACTCTGTTTGCGATCAACAAAAAGCAGAGGCTGATCTGCATCAGGTGCATGGCGGGCCGCTTGCGGATCATCCTTGATAATTTCAGCAATTTGAATCAGGGCACGCTGTGAGCCATAGCCAAGGTCGCCATTAGCTTTGATGGAAAAATCGAGCTGAGTACCTCTCATGCCCAAATCCTGACCGGAAAACACACGATGGGTCCAGGCCTGTTGGCGAAGCTGTGCAAGGGAAAGACCAGAACGGCTTTCTTCCTGAATTGGTTGGGTGAAAGACAAAAAAAGACCGGTGCTGACAAACAAGCCCGGCATCAGGCGTGAGCTGACAGAGCTCATAGCAGTTTTCGACATCATGTCACCACTTACACAAACGCAACTAATCCACACAATCACAGATCCCAAAACACCGGACCGCGAACGCAAAGGCCGGAAATGATGCTAACGCACTTCCAGACTGCCTGTGATAATGGGCTATTAACCTTGAAAGACGGTTAACAGACACAAGAAAATCCAGCCTGTCATCCAGCCTGTATCCCGGGCGTCATCAGAGTGCGCAGCGTGAACAATGTCATGGATTGTCAGGCAATCGCTACGCTTGTGTGGAATAGAAATTTGGCAGAGCTGTGGCAGACTGCTATCAGACAGGAGCGGGAAGAGAAGAGAGCTTTCGCAAATTGCAGTCCTTGCAATGAAGAAAAGTGAAGCCGTTTTAACCATAATCATGACAACAGAATGCAACATAAGGTTGCGAACAAAACGCACTCTGTAAGTTTGCCATAACAGGAAAAGATGCCGACAATCTAGAAAGGAAGAGGCAAAAAGCCAGAAATGAAAAATGCCCGGACCGAAGTCCGGGCAAGTCGTAAATGCCAAACAAATAAGGACTAACCTACTCGCGTTCAAACCAGCAAAGAACGTCTTCGGTTGGACACGAAAATCGGAACAGTCCCCGCAGAATGTTCGCGTTTCGCACCTAGAGCCAAGAAAGGTGGAGCGTCCAGCCTTATCAGTCAAGCAATCCAAGACTAGCGCTTTTTTCTATCTAAATCATCCCTAAAAATTCGATGAATTGTAAGATTTTCCCCCAAAAATTGGGGGGAAGAGAGGCAAAAATGCAGGTTTCATCTCCTGAAGGTGTATAATGTTGTACTGATATTGGTATTTATGTGTACATCCTTGAGTAGGGTTGCAGTGGCGTTTGATTCGTATTTAAAGCTGTGACCGGTTGCGATGCTCTTTTGGTCTCACATGGACAATAACTCCTATGGAGCATTGCGCTTTTTCATGTCTTTGGGTAAAGGAAAGCAAGTCTTGTCATCCAGTCGATTGGATGAAGGCCTCATCAAAAGGCCAGCCATAAACAGCCCAAAAAACAGGAAATCCAGATGGACCGCACCAATCAACCACTATGGCTGCGTTTGCTCAATGCCCTAACTCTGTTGGCTTTGTTTCTGTTCGTTTTTGTTTATCAAATCCAGCTTGGCGAATGGCCGGCTTTTTTGCTGGTGCTTATCATCTGTATCGGAGCCGGGGTCAATTTTGTCATCCATCTGCGCGATGCCATTGCAAGCCACGCTCAAGCAGCCAAAAAGGCGCAAGCGGACCCTAATGTGTCAAACAAAGACGAGAGCCACAGCAAAGACTGACCCTGCATTGAGAAGAATCGCCTCTCTGCTAATCCTAACTTTGCAGACGCTGGGTCAACTCTTGTGTGATGCGATAATCCGCTTCAAATGGGCCGGTTTTGCTCAATGCCTGATCGAGATTGGCATGAGACAAACCAATTTTGCCAAATTTCAGACCAATCCGATCAGTAAGCCAAAGGCGCATTTGATCCGATCGTTGGGTAGAGAAATCATTATGCTCCAATAAATGCCGGCGATGATGATCCACCGCTGCACTCAGGCTCTCTAGTCCGTCACCAGTGGGGGCGCAGACCATCAGTACAGGCACTGACCAGTCGTCTTTCGTGCGCAAGGCAAGAGACAAGGCCCCTTGAACATCGGCTTTGGCCCGCCGGGCAGGTGCACCCATATCGGCCTTGGTCACAACAACAATATCCGGCAATTCCATGATCCCGGCTTTCATGAATTGCAAACTGTCACCAGAGCCGGGTTGAATGCATAAAATAATGCTGTCCGCAGCAAAGGCGATATCAGCTTCTGACTGGCCAATGCCAACACTTTCAACCAAAACATGATCAAAGACAGCACGCATCAGAATAATCGCAGCAAGGCTTTCATGGGATAAGCCGCCAAGGCGATCCCGTGCTGCCATAGAGCGCACAAAAACCCCCATATCGCAGGGATCGGTATCAAGGCGTGTGCGATCTCCCAACAAAGCCCCAAGCGAAAAGCGCGAAGAAGGATCAACCGCCACAACACCGACTGTCTCGCCACGCGCCCGCCATTCCTTGATCAAGGCATTGGTCAGGGTCGATTTGCCAACACCAGGTGGACCGGTCAACCCCAGAACATGGGCTTTGGCATTGCGGGCTGCTTCATCCAGCAATTGCGCGGTACGAAGCTGGCCATCATTGGCTTCAATATTGCTAAGAGCTCTTGCAAGAGCCCGTTTGCCACCAGCCCGGATATCCTCCAAAGACCATAAATCTTGCGACACGCTTCTCTCCTGCTTTTCTCTGCCTCAAGGCATAGTCTAGCACAACTGCTGCAATCAATTGAACCAGAGAAAAGGGATAAGCTGTTGTCAAATTAGAGCATATTTTTCGAAAAGTGTGTGCGGTTTTCGGACAAAAATATGCTTAGAAACAAAGGCTAGAGCATTTTGAATAACGACGTGTTTATTCAAAATGCTCTAGCGATGCTCGGCAGACCGCAAATAGGCTTGTGCTGCCGCCAGGCGCGCAATAGGCACCCGGAACGGCGAACATGACACATAATCCAGTTCGATTTTTTCACAAAATTCGATAGAGGCCGGATCGCCACCATGTTCGCCACAAATACCCATCTTGATATCTTCGCGGGCAAAGCGGCCACGCTCGGCAGCAATTTCGATCAACTCCCCCACGCCATTGGTGTCAAGACTGATAAAAGGATCCTGATCAATGATGCCAAGGCGCTGGTAATCGGCCAGAAAACGAGAAGCATCATCACGGCTGATACCATAAGTTGTCTGGGTCAGATCGTTTGTTCCAAAGGAGAAAAATTCCGCACTTTCCGCAATGGTGCGGGCTTGTAAACAGGCTCGGGGCAGTTCGATCATCGTCCCGATGCTGTAAGAGACATTGCGTCCGGCTTCTGACATGACATCGGCCCCAACCGCATCAATGCGTGCCTTGACATAATCCAGCTCTTCGCGCAGGCCAACCAAAGGCACCATGATTTCCGGTTGCACGGCGCGACCGGTTTTGATGGCCGCCGCAATGGCTGCTTCAAAAATAGCGCGCACCTGCATTTCCGCAATTTCAGGATAGGTGATCGCCAACCGGCAGCCACGATGGCCCAGCATCGGGTTAAATTCGTGCAATCGGGTGATTTTCGCCTGCAAGGCCTCCGGCGACAGACGCAAAGACGGGGCCACATGGGCAATATCCTCTGCCTCATGGGGGACAAATTCATGCAAGGGTGGGTCCAGCAGGCGAATGGTGACCGGTAGGCCCGCCATAATTTCGAACAATTCGGTAAAATCCTTGCGCTGCATGGGCAAAAGCGTCGCCAATGCATCGCGTCGGGCTTCCACCTCTTCGGCAAAAATCATCTCGCGCATGGCGGCAATACGATCTTCATCAAAGAACATATGCTCGGTTCGGCAAAGCCCAATGCCCTCAGCCCCAAAGTCCCGTGCGGATTTGGCATCTTGCGGGGTTTCGGCATTGCAGCGCACTCTCATGCGACGCGCCTGATCAACCCATTCCATCAGCGTGGAAAATTCCCCGGTCAATTCCGGCTTCTGCATCGGCACATCCCCCAGCAAAATCTCGCCAGAGCTGCCGCAAATGGTCACCACATCCCCTTTTGACAAATGGATATGCCCAACGCGCAGGCTTTCTTTCTCATAATCAATGCGCAAGGATCCGGCACCGGAAACGCAAGGCGTGCCCATGCCCCGCGCCACCACTGCGGCATGGGAGGTCATACCACCGCGGGCGGTGAGAATGCCTTGGGCGGCATGCATACCATGGATATCTTCCGGGCTGGTCTCAATGCGCGCCAGAATAATGTCCCGGCCTTGAGCGGCAAGACTTTCTGCCTCATCGGGATGAAACACCAATTGCCCAGAGGCCGCACCGGGTGATGCGGGCAACCCCTTGGCGATCAGATTGCGTTCTGCATCTTCGGCAATGGTTGGATGCAGCAATTGATCCAGCGAGCGCGGATCAATGCGCAAAATGGCGTCATCACGGCTGATTACCCCTTCATTGGCCATTTCCACGGCAATGCGCAAGGCCGCCTTGCCAGTGCGTTTGCCAATGCGGGTTTGCAACATCCATAATTTACCGCGCTCAATGGTAAATTCCAGATCCTGCATATCCTTGTAATGGTGTTCCAGAATGCGGCAAATATCGCAAAATTGCTTAAAAGCCTCAGGCATGGCTTCTTCCATGGAAGGCGCCTGATTGTGATTGCCCAGACGTGCCTTGATGGTCAGGTCTTGCGGTGTGCGAATGCCTGCCACCACATCCTCGCCCTGCGCATTGATTAGAAATTCGCCATAAAGAGCTTTCTCACCGGTTGAGGGATTGCGGGTGAAGGCAACACCCGTAGCAGACTCATGGCCCATATTGCCAAAAACCATAGCCTGAATATTGACCGCTGTGCCCCAATTTTCAGGAATATCATGAAGACGTCGATAGGTGATGGCGCGAGCATTCATCCAGCTGGAAAACACGGCCCCAATCGCCCCCCAAAGCTGTTGCTCCCCATCTTGGGGGAATGCCTCGCCCAATTCATCCTCAATCAGCAATTTATAGCGGGCAACAACGCTTTTCCAGTCATCGGCAGAGAGATCGGTATCAAGCACATAACCGCATTCATCTTTGACTTGCTCGATAATATCTTCAAAATCATGATGATCCATGCCCATCACAACATCGCCATACATCTGGATGAAGCGACGATAACTGTCATAGGCGAAACGGGCGTCGCCTGAATCTTGGGCCAGAGCTTCAACCGTGACATCATTCAAGCCCAGATTCAGTACAGTATCCATCATGCCGGGCATGGAAACCCGCGCGCCAGAACGCACCGACAAAAGCAAGGGATTATGCGCACTGCCAAAAATACGTCCCGTCTGCGCCCCAATGGTCGCAAGAGCGGCTTTGACTTGCTCTTTCAGATCCTGCGGATAGCTGTGGCCATGATCATAATAATAGCGGCAAAGCTCGGTCGTGAGGGTAAATCCGGGAGGGACAGGCAGACCCAGATTGCTCATTTCTGCCAGATTGGCCCCTTTTCCTCCAAGCAGGCTGCGCATGGTTGCATCCCCCTTGGCAGATCCGTCACCAAATCCATAGATCCACTGAGCCATCTTCTTTTCGTCCCTTACACGTCACTCACACGCTTTATAACAGCACAAAAACACAGACCTTCGCTATTCTGTTACCGTCACTTACGCGCTTTTCACCGCTCTGAATGCCCATCATTTTGGTCAGCATACCAGATGAGTCGTAAAACGGGGATACTCTAGCCAATCAAATGTTGCGATGCAACAAAAGTTGGGAATTTTGCCATTTGACTTAAAGAAGTAAGGTAAAGAGCTTTGATCATCGGGGCGGGAGAAAAGAAAGAGACAAAAAAAGAAGAAAGGATCAAAAAGCGCACGCTTCTCAGCAGTCTGTCATCTGTTTGTCATTAAGACTTGGCATTCAAGTCGGCATTTCTCGACGAATAAAGCACCCTTGTGAGAGGCCATATGACACAGTGCGAGACAGCCGATAAACTTCAGCTTTCTGATGAGCAAAAGGTCAACATCTTGGCAGCAATGGCACAGATCACCCGTTTAAGAGTCTTGCGTCTGTTGCAACAGGCAGATGAAGAGGGGATGATTGCTGGCGTGATTGCCAAGGAATTATCCGTGCCGCACAATACCTTGTCGACACATCTGGCCATTCTGGCCCGTGCCGGTCTTATCAGACAACAAAAGCAAGGGCGCACCATTCGCTATTTTGCCCGTCAGGACAATATCCTGCATTTGGCAACCAGCCTGATGCAGGACTGCTGCCATTTACCAGAGGCAGAACAGAGGCTGGTGAACGAAGAAAAAATAACAAGTTGAGTGTCATGGCCAAAAGCCGGCTGTCCAGCCCTATCAGGATCTAACATCATGCAAAAAATTCTCTTCCTTTGTACAGGAAATTCCGCGCGCTCCATTCTGGCCGAAGCCATTTTGAACCGGGTCGGCAAAGGCCGGTTTAAAGCCTATTCCGCAGGCAGTCAGCCCAAAAATGAGCCAAACCCTTATGCATTGGAATTGCTCCGTTCGCTTGGCTATGGATTATCCTCTTTTCGCTCCAAAAGTTGGGATGAATTTTCAAGCGATCTGGATGGCAAAAAGATGCATCATATCATCACAGTTTGTGATAATGCAGCGGGTGAGAGCTGCCCTTTCTGGCCCGGAAAACCGGCCTCTGGCCATTGGGGCATCCCCGATCCTGCTGCCGCTATCGGCTCTGAAAAAGAAATCCAGCTTGCTTTCTTAACCGCTTATGCGCAATTGTCCGATCGCATTGGCCGCTTTGTGTCCATGCCAATCGAGGACATGAAGAAAAAGGAAATCTGCGAATTGATGGACGAAATCGGCTCTTTCAGTGGCGCAACCGGAGGGATCCGCTAATGGCATCTTCGGAGCGCGCACAAATATTGGCAGAATTTTTAGGCACGGGCACATTGGTGGCAACCGTTGTTGGCTCCGGCATCATGGCGGAAAATCTTGCAGGTGGAAATGTGGCCGTTGCCCTTTTGGGCAACACCATTCCAACCGGGGCCATCCTATTTGTTCTAATCACCATGCTTGGCCCCATTTCCGGCGCCCATTTCAATCCTGTTGTCTCGCTGGCTTTTTTCATCAAAAAAGACCTGCCAGCCAAAAAACTATGTCCCTTCATTCTTGCCCAGATCATCGGTGGCATTTTGGGATGCCTGCTGGCCAATTTTATGTTTGAACTGGATATGGTGCAAATTTCGCAGAAAATCCGTACAGGCCCTGCTCAATGGATCTCGGAAATAACCGCAACCATAGGCCTTTTGCTGACTATTTTTGTCTGTCTACGCTCCAAACCCTCCGCCATTCCGGCGGCGGTTGGTCTTTATATCACGGCGGCTTACTGGTTCACCTCATCCACCAGCTTTGCCAATCCAGCGGTTGCAATCTCGCGCATTTTCTCCAACACCTTTGCCGGCATTCGCCCCGACGATGCAGGTCTTTTCATCATCGCTCAGTTGATTGGCATGGGTCTGGCGCTGATCATCGCCAAATATTTGCTGGAAGAAGAGGCACAATAAGCAAGAAGAGCCGAGGAAGAGCGGGAGAGCGGCAATCATGCCTTGACCTTGCTGCCGCTTCGCCCTTTAGTATGAGTCTAGGCTCAGGACTCATTCATTTAGCCTATTCTGTTTATCTTGAAGGTTTCAGATAGAAGAACCATGAGCAAAAGCAATCCGCTAACAGGCAAGACCGCCTCGCATGATCATCATATGCGTGTGGCCATGACCGATGAGCTCCATGCGCGCCCTTTTGCCAAACTCCAAGCTCCATGCCGGATTGCCTTCATTGCCCTAAAGCCGGATGAAGACGGCATTCACGATCAGGTATTGGCCCATCGCCAACTGCTTGATTTTTTAAAAATTTTTAGAGCAGACCAGACGGTAAAAGCGGAAGCGGTCCATCATTTTACCACTCTGTTTGAAAAAGAAGACGAGAGCCTGACCTTAAAATGGGAAAATCACAACGAATTTGCCACCTATACGCTTTATTCTTCTGATATGAGAGCAGAGCCTTTTGCACCGGATCTGCATGACTATTTTGATGAGAACTGGATCAGGGCTTATCCGGGCAGGCGCATCACATCTGCCGTTTTGCAGGTGGAAATCGAGCCCGATGTGATGGCCATTGAACATCGGGTCAATACCGATCTGCGCAGCTGGTTTTTGCATGAAGGCTTTGCCGCTGGTTGGGTCTCGGATCATATGGCCGTGCTTGCAGGCAATTTCCATCTCGATCAGGAAGGCCATATCCGCTTTGCCTTGCTAGGGCGAAAAGGCATTGGGCCGCGCCGTCTTGGCCGTATCATTCAGCGGATTTTGGAAATCGAAGTCTATAAAAGCATGGCCATGCTCACCTTGCCCATGGCGCGCGATGTTATGGCTGAGCTGAACACGATCAATCGCGATTTGGCCGATACGGTTGAAACTATGGCCAAGGATGACAACAACCACAAGCAAACCTTGCAGCATTTGCAAAGTTTGTCGGCGCGCATTGCTCTGCTCGATACCCAGACCGCCACCCGCTTTGCAGCCGCACGCGCCTATGAGCGTCTGGTCAATGATAGAACCCGAATTTTGCGTGAGGGCAGGGTCTTGGGGCGGCAATTATTTGCCGAATTCATGGTCCGGCGCTTTGATCCGGCCATGCGCACCTGCCATGCGGCATCAGATGCACTGCAAAATGCTTCAGATCGCGCGGATAAGGCAACAGATCTTCTGGGCACACGGGTGAGCGTCACCACCGCAGAACAAAATCGTACTTTGCTCCACAAAATGGATAAACGCGCAGAACAGCAAGCGCGGTTGCAGGAAACAGTTGAAGGCATTTCTGTGGTCGCCATTTCCTATTATGCCGTCAGTTTGCTGACCTACCTGCTTGCACCAATCACCAAAGTCATGCCGATCAACAAAACGATATTGGCCGCTTTGCTGGTGATACCAGTGGTGACACTGGTCTGGATTTCCATGCACCGCCTAAAAGAAAAACTGATCCGCAAGAATGACAAGAGCCTGCCTCAAAGCGAGACAATGGAGCAGGATTTGACAGACAGAAAAGATCAATAAGACAAGAAAATGACTCAAGCACTTGCCGCAAAAACCCCGTTCGATCTGGCCTTGGACGAAATTTATGCCTCTTTCATGGTCCGCAAACATCAGGTTGCAGGAAAACTGGACAAGGAGATCCGCGACCCGTCCTTGCTGATAAATTTGGCAAGAGAACTTGATCTTTTGCCACCAAAAGAGCGCGTCATTCGCATCACCGGTTCCAAGGGCAAAGGCACCACATCCCGTATGATTGCCCAGATCTTGCAAAAGGAAAGTGACGGCAAAATCGCGCTTTTGGTCTCGCCCGAAGAGCTGGATCATAATGACCGGATGCGGATCAATGACCAGCCCGCCGCAAAACAAACCTTTCTGAGACAGTATGCAGCACTGCGTCCCCATTTGCAGGCTCTGGAAGAGACTTTGCCAACAGGCCGCTATCTCTCGCCCATGGGCACCTTTTTGCTGATTGCCCTGTCATGGTTCAAAGAGCAGAAGGTTGACTATTGGGTGCTGGAGACAGGGCGCGGGGCGCGCTATGATGAAGTGGGCATCTTGCCATCCAGTCTATCTGTGCTCACGTCCATCATGCTGGAGCATCCCAGCTATCTGGGGCCTGATATTGAGAATATTGCCGATAACAAACTGGCTATCGGCTTGACATCCGACAAGGTGATTGCAGGCAAAGATTGTCTGAATTGGAATAATAAGCTCAATCTGCTGCCCCCAGAAAAGCTCATACCCTGTGATCCTGAAAGGAACGATGAGACCATGCCGGGCTGGTTTGGCAAGAATAGGGCTTTGGCATTAAAAGCGGCGGAATTGTTCCTAAAACGCCCTTTGCAGCATCACCATGATCTTTATACTGCCTCTGCGGCCTTTGGGGCGAAAAAGCAAACAGACAAAAGCAGCTTGTATTTTGATGCCTGCATTGCGGTGCAATCGCTGGATCTGGACTTTCTTAAAAATCTGACAGCACAGGGAAAATTGGTCATCATTGCCTCTTTGCCAGATGACAAGGATGGAGCAGGATTGCGCACTGTGATCAAGGATGACCTGCACTGCCCCTATTATGATATCTCATTGTCGGGAACACGCGGCTATTTGCATTATGAGCAAGCAAAGACAGCAGGTCACCATTTGGCTGAGATTGACTTCAATGATGTCCAAAGCCTTCAGGCCATTCATGCTGATTTGATGGAAAAAAATCCTGATGCCAATCTATATTATCTGGGCACGCAAACCTTTATCAGATTGGTGCGCAAAGCCTTTGAAATCTGATCATTGTCCCGAAAATAGTGAGGCTGGTATGCAGTTCTACTGTACGCCACCATGGCTCACCCACCAATTGGGATGAGAAAAAGCCATACGCCGGGCTGCATATTCTGCATGTTTTGCCGTCGCAAACATGCCAAAGCAGGTGGCTCCAGAGCCGGACATGCGCGCCAGCAAACAATCGCCATCATCATTCAAGGCTTGCAGGACATTTTCAATGATGGGGGCTTGTGCAATTGCAGCAAGCTCAAGATCGTTGCGTTGCTCTGAAAGCCATCCAGCAAGAGCGGAAGCAGAGAGAAAAGCCGAGGGAATTGGCCCCAATGGCGCATTGTCTTTGGATTTCAGCTTTCTGAAAATATCCGGGGTTGAGATGGGAATGTGAGGATTGATCAGAACCAGCCCCAGATCATTGGGCAGGCGAGGGCCGGGTGCCAGCTCATCCCCAATCCCTTGGGCGCGCAGACAGCTCCCTTCAAGACACATGGGCACATCTGCACCCAAAGAGAGGGCAATGGCACGCAATGTGTCATCCCTGACTGTGCGGTCCCACAATTTGAACAGGCCAAGTAAGGTCGCCGCCGCATCCGCCGAGCCACCTCCAATGCCCGCTGCAATTGGCAGATTTTTCTCAAGCATCAAATCGGCTTTGGCTTCCAGCCCAAATTCATCGGCCAAAAGACGTGCAGCCCGTACCATCAGATTGTCCGGTTCATGGCGCAAGCCTTCGCTAAATGGACCGCTCACCGATAAATGCAAGCGATCAGACGAGCGAAACTCAATGACATCCGACGCCCCGCCAAACACAACAAGACTATCAATCATATGATAGCCATCATCGCGCTGCCCGGTAATATGCAGTGCCAGATTCACCTTGGCCGGAGCCGGTATGCGCAAAACCGCTTCATCCTGCATAGTGTGGATCGTCATACTTGTTCCATTCCCCCCGTAACAAGATTTGACCCGAGTTGTCAGAAAAGATCAGTTCGTCTTTCCGTCCTCAGAGCCAGTATCAGTGCCATGCCCTTGTAATTTTTCTTCAATAAAGCCTTCTGCCAATTTGCGTTCTATCTTTTCCAGCAGATCCGGCTTTGGATTGAGGGTTTTCACCCGCTCCCATTGATAGTGGGCCTCATTTTTCCGCCCGACTTGCCAATAGGCATCTCCCAGATGGTCCGTAATGGTGGGATCTTCAGGGCGCAATTCAACGGCCCGTTCCAAAAAGACCACAGCATCCTCAAATTGCTTGAGGCGATAATGCGCCCAGCCCAGACTGTCGACAAAAAAGCCATCATAAGGACGCAAAGCAACCGCTTGGCGGATCATTTCCAGCGCTTTGTCCAGATGCAGACCCCGATCCACCCAGCTATAGCCAAGATAATTGAGAACCGTAGGCTGATTGGGGAACAATTCCAGCGCCCGTTTCATATCCGCCTCGGTATTGGGCCATTGCTTGATTTGATCATAGGCCGAGCCCCGCAGGAAATAAAGCGACCAGTGAATGGTCTGCTCTTTTTCAATCGAGGCAAGGCCCTTGGTCAAAACGGCAATGGAGCCTTCAAAATCATCTTCTGCCTGCAAAACCCGCGCAAGAATAGAGACGCATTCCAGATCGCCCGGTTCACTATCCAGCAGATTTTCGAGGCGCTCGACTGCCTCACTTCCACGCTTCAAACGTGACAGGGTCAGACCGGATTGACGCTGCGCATCACGATAAAGCGGGCTGGTCGGTTCAATGGCATCATAATGAGCAAGAGCCTTGTCATCTTGCTCCATACGCTCATTAAGGCGTGCAAGGGCAAATTGCGTTCTGGCATGATTGGGGCGCAAATAATCGGCAAATTGCAAATAAAGCGCGCCCCCTTCCAAAGCCTGTTCTTGCGTCAGAGCATCGCCAAGAGTGCTGAACAATTCCGCCGCCCCATCTTGTGGCGTGCGAATGAAGCTGGGCGCCTGATCCACCCCGCCATAGGTCAGCTTCAGCCATGTTTTCTCGTCAAGGCTGGCAGCCCCGGCTAGAAATTTCTCCAAAGCCTCTTTGGCCTGCTTTTTGCGATCGGCTTTCAAAAGCGTACTGATCAAAGCCTGAGCCGTTGGCAGGCTGTTGCTGTCAGCATTGAAACTGGCCTGCAAAAAGGAAATTGCCTTGTCATAATCCTTTGCATAAGCCGCAATCAGCCCCGAATGCAGATTGAAGAAAAACTGATCCACTTCCGAACGATCAATATCTGAGAGCAATTGCAGGGCTTGGGGCAGATTGTCCTTGCCTTGTGCAATCAGTGACCAGGACTGCAAAATGGTATGCGTGATCTGGGCAAAAGGGCCATATTGAGCGGAGGCTGACAGCAGGCGCGGATTATTCATTCCCCCACGATGAGAGCCTGACAGGCCCAACAGATCGACGGGGCGGGTGACAAGCCCGTCTATACCTTCTTCAAAACTCTTGCTGGCACTGCCATAAGCCTTGGTTTTCAGAGCTTTGACACCAAGGGCCAAATGCACCATCGGCTCGATTTTTCTGTCCAGCGCAGAAGGCGAAGAAGCAACGGCCTTTTCAACATCAGAAGCCACCTTTTGCGCCAAAGGAGCCGGTTTGTTGGCTTGCGTCGGCTTGTTGCGTGGCAACACACTTTGCTGAGTGGCCTCTTTCTTTGCCTTGGCTTTTTCCGCTGGCGTCAGGGCTTCATCCCCTGCTTTGGCTTTTGTCGTTCGCTGCTCTTGCTTGAGCGCATCCTGCCTTGCCTGCTCTTGCGCTTCGGCTTTTGCCTTGGCCATCATCTCGGCCATGCGATCGGCCAGCTCAAAGGCCCGGTCATGATTGCCAACCGCCAAGGTCAGCGCAAAATTACGCTCCAATAAAAGTGGATTATCCGGCTCCAGAACAAGGGCCTGAGCATAAAAATGCGCCGCCAGATTAAGGTCTTCCTCTTGTTGGGCAAGTCGTGCGGACAAATAACTGGCGGTCAGATTTTTGGGAAAGTCTTCCAGTTTTTCAATGATCTGGCTATCTCTTTCAATCAGCGCATTGCTCTCATCCGCTGCAACAGAAGAGGTGACAAGCAGCAGGGATGCAGCGCCAGACAAAAGAAAGCGACGAAAGATATGAATATGCGTCATGGACGAATACAACCCCAAATCTAGACTCAAACACGATCAGGCCAACAGCATAGGCTCTTTAAACGGCCAAAGAGCCATGCCCCTAAAGTCAATCACCGATAAACAGATCTTCAACAAGCCCTGCATGTCTTGTACCAAAGGATACGCAAGCAAACGCCTTAGAATATATCTGCTAAGAATCCAGCATGGCTTTTTTAGGGCAAAGGAGCAAGCGCCAACCGCTTCGGACCCACAGGCAGGCCGTTTTTTTTAAGATCCCGATCACAATCGGGTTATCTTGGTCTAGGACGTAAACTCATAAAAATAGGGGGGATGGTGCGGAAGAGCATAAAATGATATGACAGTCGCCCCACCCGTCTTTCATAAGGCGTAAAGGTCTGTATGCCAAAGAAACATTCATTAATTTTTAGAGACAGCCCAATGCAGTTATCTTCTATCATCAATCTGAACAAACACCCGATCAATGAGGCATCCTATCGTGCTAAATGCAAAAAACAGATTGATGAAACCGGCGCGTTGATGCTGGATGGCTTTCTCACCGCTCCCGCTATTGAAGCAATCCGCAAGGAAGGCATGGCCAAAGAAGATCAGGCCTATTTTTGCAAGCAACAGCATAATGTCTATTTAACCCCTTCAGATGATGCCTATCCTATGGATCATCCGCGCAATCGTCAGGTCATTTCGACAAAGGGCTGCATCCCGGATGATGTGATCGAGCCAGCGTCACCGCTGCGCACATTGTATGATTCAGATGTCTTTAAAAGCTTCCTGTGTGAAATCTTTGAAGAAAGCGCCCTCTATGCCTATGCCGATACCGTCTCCTCCATCAATCTGCACTATGCCAGAACGGGGCAGGAATTGGGCTGGCATTTCGACAATTCGTCCTTTGCCATCACCTTGATGATTCAGGAAACAGAAGCCGGTGGTGCTTTTGAATATGTGGCCGATGTGCGCGATGCAGATAAGGGCGAGATGAATTTTGCCAAAGTTGGACGTGTGTTAGACGGTCTGGAACCAGTCGAAACCCTCAGCGCAGCACCGGGTACGTTAAGCTTGTTTCGAGGGCGAAATTCTATCCACCGGGTCGCGCCCAATGAAGGCGAGCAAACCCGTATGCTGGTCGTGCTGGCCTATAATTCCGAGCCTGGTATCGCCCTGTCAGAAAATGCCCGAAAAACCTTTTATGGTCGCTTGGATTAAAAGAAAAGGCGCTTTTGTCAAAAGCGCGCCTTCTGTCATTGCATGATCGTTATATTTTAATGCGCGCGACTGATGCAAAAATCAACGGCATCAATCAAAGCCGATTTATGGGCGCTATCGGGGAAGACATCCAGAGCTGCAATCGCATTGGCACCTGACTGGCGTGCCTGTTGCAGCGTATCTGCCAAGGCATTGCTGTCATTGAGCAATGTGATCGCATGGGCAAGGTCATTGTCGTCAAACTTGCGGGCTTCCATTACGCGCTTCCAAAAGGCTTTGTCTTCATCAGAGCCGCGCTCATTGGCCAGAATGACAGGAAGCGTGATTTTGCCTTCGCGGAAATCATCGCCTACATTCTTGCCCAGATCAGCCGCTGAGCCACCATAATCCAGAGCATCATCAATCAGCTGAAAGGCATTGCCCAATTCCATGCCATAGCTGCGCAAGGCAGAAATCTCTGTCTCTGGTCGATTGGCCAGAATGGGGCCAACTTCAGAGGCAGCAGCAAAAAGGGCTGCGGTTTTGGAGCGAATAACCTCCATATAATCGGCGCGTGTTGTCTTCATATTTTGCGCAACAGAAAGCTGCAAAACCTCACCTTCTGCAATCACACAAGCGGCAGTGGAGAGCACATCCAGCGCTTGCAGCGATCCAACATCAACCATGACGTGGAAGGCTTGGCCCAGCAAAAAATCGCCAACCAAAACACTGGCTTGATTGCCCCAAAGCATACGTGCTGCCTGTTTGCCGCGACGCATGTCACTTTCATCTACCACATCGTCATGCAGCAAGGTGGCTGTATGCATAAACTCAACAGACATGGCCAGTTTGACATGCCCGTCCAGCCCCTGCTGGTCCACATCATAGCCACACATTTGCGCCGCGGCCAATGTCAGCATCGGACGCAAACGCTTGCCACCGGAATCAATCAGATGGTTGGCCACTTCCGGGATCATCTGAACATCTGACCCGGCCTTTTCCAGAATCAACGCATTAACGCGTTCCATGTCCGGACGAACCAGATCAATCAGCGGCTGAATGCTGGCTTGAGATTTTTTCTTTTGGTCCATAGAGATCGCAACGCCCACAAGCTAGGCTCCAATTATTGGTTCCATCCATCAACTCGGCGCGAGAATAGGGGCGCAACGCAACAACAGCAAGAGCCGGTAGCCTCTTTTGTGGCTAAATTAAGGTAAATTATGCGTTTGGTTAAGTGCGGACCGTCTTTATGGCCTAAATCGCAACCCTCTTTCAGAGAAATAAGAACGTGCCAGAGCGTGAATGATCGCTCTATTGCCCTTGCCGTGCTGTCAAAAGCTGATTAGGCTCAATGAATGGGTCCTGAGCCTTGCTTTGCAAAATACGCAATGCCTGTCATGAAAGGGAAGAGGCGCTTGAAAGAGCTGATCAAAACAAACAATGCTGTAACACTTTCCTATGTCGAGGCGCTGTTGCGCGATTCCAACATTCCTTTTCAGGCGCTGGATCTGAATATGAGCACATTGGAAGGATCTTTGGGAATTTTGCCACGCCGTATTCTGGTTGATGAAGACCATGAAATGCGGGCGCGTCAATTGATGAAAGACGCTGGATTGGATCATGAAACCAGCCCGACTTCAAAATCCAGATAGGCCTGAACCAATAAAATGAGCGAAACCAGCCTTCAAGCTTTGATCGAAACCAGCAAATATCTGGCATCCTACAAAGATGTGCCGAGCGATCTTGCCCTGTCACAAGATCAGTTTCTGGGTGGCAAATTCAGCCTCTATCAGCCCCAAAAAGGCCATCACCGCTCTGGCACAGATGCTGTGCTGCTGGCGGCTTGCGTCCCGGCCAAACAAGGCGATCTGGTTGTTGACCTTGGATCAGGCGTTGGCGCTGCCGGTTTGTGTGTGGCAGCCCGTGTTGAGAAGATTGATCTGTTGGCGGTGGAATTGGAGCCAGAGGTCGCAGCGCTTGCTCACAAAAATATGCATCGCCCCGATTGTCGCCCTTTTCTCAATCGCGCCTCCGTTCTCAATTGCGATATTGCCTTGCGCGGTGAGGCAAGACAGCAAGCCGGCCTAAAAGAAAATATGGCCCATCATGTGATTGCCAATCCCCCCTATTATCGCCCGGAAAAATTTCAAACCTCTCCCAATCAGGCCCGCGCTGTTGCCCATATGTTGACAGAAGAGGGCATGGAGCCATGGTTTCGGACCGCTGTCTCAATTCTGAAAAAAGGCGGCACGTTCACCATTGTTCAACGAGCCGATGAATTGCCAGAATTGCTGCGATTGATGCAAGGGCGCTTTGGCGGCATCACCGTACAACCCTTCTCTGCTCGAGAGGGAGAGGAGGCGCATCGAGTGGTTATTCAGGGCAAAAAACAATCCCGCGCCCCCTTTCGCCTGCTATCCACAATCGCCCTGCATGATGCAGGCAGCGACAAACCGGGCCAAAAAGTCGAAGCTATCCACCGCCATGGCACCGCCATTAATTTGCAAAATTAGGTTTTCAATCGAATGCCTTCTACCCCAATGTTTGCCGAATAATCTTCTCGAAAATCTCAACACCGCATCCGATCAGGGAATCAGGAAAATCAAAATCCGGGTTATGCAATTGGGGCTGGTGCTCGCCAGATCCCAAGAGAAACAGCGTTGAGGGGCAATGATGACCAAAAAGGCCAAAATCTTCTGAAAAGCGCATAGGCTCGCCCTGATCATGACAGGGAAAAGCCAAAGAGGATAAGGCTTGTGCTACCATCTCTGTGGTTTTATGGGCATTGGTACAAGCGGCAAATATATCATCATACTCAATGCTCAGTGTCAGGCCATATTGGGCGGCCTGCGCTTTTACCAAATGCTCCGCCTGTTCAACCAGCTCCCCCATTGCCTCATCACTAACGGTGCGCAAGGTCGCCCAGATTTCGCCAACCGCAGGCGACACACCAAAAGCAGGTTCACCCATCTGGCAATGGGTAAGGGTCACCAGTTTGAAATGTGCATCCAGAGCCTGATCAGGATCCAGCCCATTGGCAAGCGCTTTCAACCCGCTCATACTGGCACATAGGGCCTCATCAGGTGAGAGGCCATCTTGGGGCATGGAAGCATGAGAAGTCTTGCCCTCAAAGCGAATGCGCACACCGCGCGATGCACAACACATAGAGCCGGATTTTAGCAAAACCTCTCCCAGCCGCAGGCCAGGAAGATTATGCAAGGCAAAGGCATAATCAGGCATGAAAGGGGCAAAACGCTTATCTGTCAAAATCGCCTTGGCCCCTTTGCCTGTTTCTTCGGCTGGTTGGTAGAGCAAAATCACCCGGCCCCGTTTGGGGCGCCGAGCGGCCAGCCGCATGGCAAGGCCGGTAAGAATGGCCATATGTCCATCATGACCACAAAGATGGGCTTTTGTCTCAATCGCCGAGCGATAATCAAGATCGCCAATTTCATCAATGGGAAGGGCATCCAGCTCACAGCGAAACAAAAGGCTTGGCCCTTCAAGGCCGCTGTCAAAACTGGCAACAAGACCGGTTCCCCCCATCATTTTGCCATCAGGCTCCTGCCAAACACCAAGGCCGGAGACCAGTTCGTTAGGCTGCAGGGGGCATAACATGGCTTCAACAGTCTCAGCGGTCTGAATTTCCTCACCAGATAAATCGGGATAGCGATGTAAGCGTTGGCGAAAGGCAATCAGATCACAAAGTTGAGCATTGGTGAGCATAAGGGCAGGTCTTTCCACAGACTAAGAGGAAAACGGGCAAAATAAAGGACAAGAGCTCTTTTCTGTGCTGTGTTTGCCATGATTGCAAGCCAAAAGCGCCCGCCCTCTGGAATTTACCAAAAGGCTATCCTAGATAGAGAAAAGACAAGCTGCCGCCAAAACAGGGTGTAGCTATTATATTGCCATTGCATAGGACAAGATCGTGAGCCTGAAAAAAAAGCTGAAACAGTTTTTGCCGGAAAAATATCGAAAAGAGCCAACCATCATTCCCGTGGTGCGCATGAGCGGGCCAATCATGGTCGGCAGTCAAATGCGTCCGGGTCTATCCATGGCATCCGTCGCGGGTCAATTGCATAAGGCTTTTTCGATCAAGGACGCTCCGGCGGTTGCCATCGCGATTAACAGTCCCGGCGGCTCCCCCGTCCAAAGTCGCCTGATTTATCAGCGCATTCGCCAATTGGCGCAAGAAAAAGACAAAAAAGTCATCACATTTTGCGAAGATGCTGCCGCATCCGGTGGCTATATGATTGCCATTGCAGGCGATGAAATTGTTGCCGATCCAAGCTCGATTGTCGGCTCCATCGGTGTGGTGTCCGGTGGGTTTGGCTTTGTGGATGCCATAGAAAAACTGGGCGTGGAGCGCCGCGTCTATACCGCTGGCACCCAAAAAGCCATGCTTGATCCGTTCAAACCGGAAAATCCCGAGCATCTGGCCCATCTCAATGCCTTGTTGGAAGATTTGTTCGAAACTTTCAAGGATTTGGTGCGCAGCCGTCGGGGTGATAAATTGACCAAAGATGAGGATGAGCTGTTTACCGGCGCCTTTTGGACCGGAAAAAAAGGCAAGGACTTTGGCCTTGTTGATGATTTGGGCGATATGAACGGCTATCTGAAACAAAAATATGGCGAAGATACAAAGCTCAAGCTCATTTCCAGCAGCGGCGGATTCTTCTCGCGCTTGCGGATGCCGGGCATGGGTTTGATGACACAAACCATAGATCCGCTCGAACGCATCGCAACAGGATTATCGGCCGACTCCATTCTTGCCAGTCTTGAGGAGCGAGCTCTATGGTCTCGTCTGGGTCTTTAGAAGCTGTAACACACCCGATATCGACCCAATCCCCGCACAAAATGCGATTGCCGGGGTTGGATATGGCGCGTTTTCTCGCTTTTGTTGGCATGGTCTTGGTCAATTTCAAATTGGCCGCCAATGCCAGCATCAGCGAGGCAAGCCCTCAAATCTTGGTCAGTCTCTCCAATTTGTTAGAAGGGCGCGCCGCAGCGCTCTTTGTCATTTTGGCAGGGCTTGGCATCGGCATAGGCCTCAAAAATGCTCTGGCAAAAGGCAAAGTAAAATCCGACTTGCGCCTCCGCCAAGCCAAACGCGGGTTTGTGCTGTTTGTCTTTGGACTGCTCAATCTGATCATCTTTGAAGCCGACATCCTGCATTATTACGGCCTTTATTTCCTCTGTGCTTGCCTGATCATCGGCATGGGGCGGCGCGCATTGCTCTCACTGGCCTTTGCCATCATCCTGCTCTCACCTGTTCTGATGCTGATCTGGAATTATGAAACCGGATGGGATTGGGACAATTTGCATTATCAGGATATGTGGTCTGTGACCGGTTTTATCCGCCATACACTTTATAACGGCTTTCACCCCATTTTGCCCTGGATTGCATTTTTGCTGCTTGGTATGGCTCTGGCCCAGATGGAACTGACCAGTACAGCAAAGCGTATACGCATTGCAGCAGCCGGGGGCATTCTGATGATGGCAGGCTACATATTTGGCCAAATGAGCCAGCAGATTGCAGCCTTGCCGGAACTGGCCAAAGAGGCGGATTTGCTGGAATTGATTGCGGTGCTGACCAGTACCAGCCCCATGCCGCCATCCCCCATTTATATGCTCTCAGCCTCTGGCTCTGCCCTGATCATGGTGGTCATCTGTTTGTGGCTGGGGGACTGGTTTGGAAAAAAAATCTGGATGCAACCCATATCCGCAACCGGGCAACAGGCCCTGACCCTTTATATCGCCCATATCCTGATTGGCATGGGGGTAATGGAAGAAATGGGCTGGATCAGCGCGACAGGCTCACCCGTGATTGGCCCCGATCTTGGTCTTGTCTTTGCCTATGCTGCTCTTTTCATTCTTTGCTGCATCCTCTATTCCTTCCTCTGGAAGCGGTATTTTGGCTCAGGACCACTGGAAAGGCTTTTGCGCAAACTGGCATCATAGCCCTTTTCTGTCGATCCGTTTCATGGCATAAAATGCGCAAAATCCCATCGAGAAAGGCTCGAAATATGATAACGAAATTGCTGGTGCTGGCTGCAAGTCTGGCAATCATCTGGGCCTTTTTCAAATTGGGCAAAAAGCTGAAGGTCCAGTCAACAAAATTGCAGGCCGCACAAGTGCGTGAAGACCGCAGAGAAGCTGCCGAGCAACAAAAAAAAGAAGCCAATATCATTGATTTGGAAATGGATCCCGATACGGGCTCTTTTGAAGAAAAGAAATAAAATCAGAGACTTTGCTTCTCTCCAGTCATAACTTGTCCACGCATCATCCCCAGCTTCTCATTTTTATCTTTTTGTTCTTGAAATGTTCTTTTTATGTGGCATTTTAGAATGAGAACAAAGAAAAAACAAATCATACTTGTATGAGGCGGTCAACAAAATCGGAGAGGGGATGATGGCAGCAAACCAGCAGCAAAATGCAAAGATACATCCAGTATCAAGACCGGCCATGCAAAAATCTGCAACAAAGCAGGATCTGCTTCTGGCGCGCAGTCTCAATGGTCGTGCCAGAGGGCGCGGCACCCTGACCAATAAGGCAGGGCGTTTCGAAACCCATGCAACGCAGGCAATTGACGATGGCTGGCAAGAGGACGAGCCGCTTCCACCCCTCAAAACACAGGTGCAGGAAGAAAAATGCCGCACCATCATCACACGCAATGAAAGCCCGGATCTGCCATTTGAGCGCTCAATCAATCCCTATCGGGGGTGCGAGCATGGTTGCACCTATTGCTTTGCCCGCCCCAGCCACGCCTATATGGGCTTGTCAGCCGGGCTGGATTTTGAAACCAAATTATTTGCCAAACCCGATGCGGTGGAGCAGCTAAAGCGGGAATTGGCATCCCCCGGCTATCGCCCCCGTGCCATTGCAATTGGCACCAATACAGACCCCTATCAACCCATCGAGCGCACCTATCGCATCATGCGCGGCATTCTGGAAGTCTTGCTCGAAACCCGCCATCCTGTCTCCATCGTCACCAAATCAGCTCTGATTTTGCGCGATCTGGATGTGTTGTCGCAATTGGCAAAGCATGACTTGATCAAGGTCTCTATCTCTGTGACATCCCTCGACCGTCATTTATGCGCCACAATGGAGCCAAGAGCCGCTGCCCCTCAAAAGCGCCTACAAGTCATTAAGGAGTTGGCGGAGGCCGGCATTCCAACCGGAGTTCTGATTGCCCCCATCATTCCAGCTCTCAATGACATCGAGCTGGAAGCCATTTTGGACGCCGCCTTTGAGGCGGGCGCGTGCGAGGCTTATTCCATTTTGTTACGCCTGCCAAGGGAAGTCGCAGATTTGTTTCAGGAATGGTTGTTGCACCATTTCCCGGACCGCTACCGCCATGTCACCAATGTCTTGCGCTCCATGCATGGCGGCAAACTCTATGATTCCACCCCCGGCAAACGCATGAAAGGGCAGGGGCCTTATGCTGACATGATGCGAAAGCGTCTGGATGTGGCCGTGCGCCGGTTGGGCTTTACGGGGAGGAAAACAAAATTGAACAGTGACCATTTCATCGCCCCGCAACCACAAGAGCGGCAACTGAGTCTGTTTTAAGGGCAGTGCCGCCTACAGAAAAATCACCCTTTTTGTGCGCCTGAGAGCCCGATTGAGAGAGCTGGTCATCCAAGACGCCTCAACTCTGCCCTGATCTGGTTGCCGCCGGATCAGGGCAACTTTTTATTGCACAAAAAGCTATATAACCGCCATTTCCTGAAATGCGGATCAAAAATTAAAGAAAGAACAGGCTGAAAAACCAGAGCGAGAGCATTTTGAATGTTTACCTGTTTGTTCGAAATGCTCTAGGGTTAATGAATGATTAAAGGCTTTGATTCGTCCCGATATTTGCTCATGGCCACGAGAGACTAAGACGAATTAAGGCCAAGGCGGCAAAGATGAAAGCACAGCCCGATCCAGCGCAATGCGTCTAGGTGCCCAGAATATAGGTGCCCAAGACATAGCTGCAAAGGAAATGGCTATATCTTTCATCACATGAAGGGCGGAGACTAATATGCAGCGTCTGGGTGCACTCTTTATTGCCATTTGTATGGTGGTAATATCTGCCTCAGTGGGAGCAATCCTGAATATCAAATTCGGGTTGACCATATTGGAAGCTGCTCCCTTTGCTGTTGGCTTGTTGCTGACCCTTATGCTCATCCATTATCAAATCAGCCGCGTGCGCGATCGCCTGATCATTGACGAACAAATGGATGATTTGACACGCCTGAAATTGTCCCTGACCAAAGATGTGCAGGATGTGCGCGAGCTGGCCGAGCAGCTGGAACAAACGGTTGCTTCGCGCATGCGTTCGGAAATGGATCCTATCCTTGCTGAGCTGGATGTGATGGGAACATTGGTCAAGCAATTGGCTGAGAGCTGCGCCGAGCTGGATGAGCGGGTGGATCTCAATGATGAGCGAGCGCAGGCTTTAAAAAACAAGATGGATCTGGCAACTCAAACCATGGTCAAAATTCAGCAAAGCCTGACCTCTGGGGCTTTGGCCGGGCGCGAAAAAACCAACATCTCCGGCAAAAAAAAACAGCATCAGGATAATGAGGAAAGAGGTCCAGAGCCAGCAGCGCCTGTCAGTGATATGCTAGTCTCGTCCTTCTCAGATGGTGATCAGCAGCAAGACGAGCCCTCATCTGGCAACGAAAGTGGCTCCCGTTTGGCAGATGCCCGCTCAAAAGCCCAAGAAGCGGCCAAAAATTTGCAGGCCATTGCCGAGCTGCATCACGGACAGGAAAAACAGAGCATTTCCGACGATGAAAAACAGGCGGTCCGCCGCGCTTTGGCCATGGGCAAGATGGAATTGCATCTCCAGCCCGTTGTGACCTTGCCAATGCGCAAACCTGCTTTTTATGAAATGCTGGCCCGCCTTCTTGATGAACAGGGCAAGGTCATCACGCCTGATATTTTTCTGCCGGTCTGCAAAGAGCTGAATTTCCTGCCATTGCTGGATCGCCTTGCCATCAATAAGGCCTTTAAGATGCAGCGCAGTCTGGCCGATCGCAGCCATGGTATGCCCTGCTTTTGCAACATTTCGCTAGAGAGCATGTCCGACCCGGATTTCTTTGCCCATATTCGCGATCTTTATGAGCAAAATGCCGATCTGGTCGAAAATATCATTCTCGAATTCAGCCTCTCCAGCTTCAATAAATTTGGGGTCATGGAGCAGGAAACCCTGCAATTGCTGCAAAGCATGGGCTTTCGCTTCTCGGTCGATCAACTCACCACATTGAAAGCGGATTTTGACCATATGGTGCGCTCTGGCATTCGCTTTGCCAAGGTCGCAGCTCCCATTCTGACCCACCGCGATGCGGGGCGCGGCCTCGATATTCATCCGGCAGACTTTTCCCGCGTTCTCTCCCGTAAGGGGCTGGATTTGATTGTCACCCATGTCGAGACAGAAAGTGTCTTGGTCAATCTGTTGGATTACAATATCAAATTGGCGCAAGGCAACCATTTCGCCCCGGCAAAACCCTTGCGGCCGGACGAGACAAATACCCGCCCAGAAGGCACGGCGCAACAGATGGGTCAAGGCCAGCAGGACAGACACAGAAATGGCAATCCGGGAGCTGGTGGCCAAAATGTTGCCTATCAAGCCAATGCGCCAACCATCCCGGCCCCAATGGTCCACGGCACCGCTGGCCGCACCAATGCACCATTACCCAATGGACAGGCAGGCAATAGTCGCACATTGGGCCAAAATCCGCGCGTTGCCCAAGCGCTGAAAGCCATGTCTGCCCAAGATGGTGGCGAAAATTCAACGAGAGATCATTTTCGCAATGTCTTGGCAGAAGCGGCAGGCCTGATGCAGCCCCAAACGCCCGGATCCAATAAAGGGCAACAATCATCACAAACACGCACACCGGACGCGCGCCCAACGATCCAGCGTTTGATCCGCTGATTGCCCTACAGCGCTCTGGCGATCAAGACAAAATATCGGGCGATAAACCAAGCTTGTTCTTGACCTGACTGCTATCAGACGTGACAAAGAAAGAGCAGGGTTTATTCTATAATTTTTTCCCTGCTATATGCCGTTTTGAAAACCATAAGGGAAAGTCCATGTCTTCGCGTCTGCCCGGCCTGTCCGTCATTGCTTCCAACTATCAAGGGCTGTTGTCTGATATTTGGGGAGTGATCCATAATGGTGTTGCCCATAACAAGGAAACGGTGGAAGCCCTTGCCAATTTCCGAAAACAACATGGCCCGGTTATTCTGATCACCAATGCCCCGCGCCCCAATGGTCCGATTTTGAAGCAGCTGGATTTGCTGGGTGTCCCAAAAGACTGTTATGACGCGGTGGTCACCTCTGGCGATGTCAGCCGGGATGCCATTTTGCAAACCGGCAAAACCAAACTTTATCATCTGGGGCCAGACCGTGATTTGCCGCTCTATGAAGGCCTGAATGTTGAGTTGGTTGATGAAAAAGCCGCCGAGCTTGTCTGTTGCACTGGCTTGTTGGATGATGCGGTGGAAACCCCGGATGATTATGATGCTATGCTCAAGGATTTTGCCAAGCGCGGGCTTCAATTCATTTGCGCCAATCCTGATCGTGTTGTCGAAAAAGGCGGCACCTTGATTTATTGTGCCGGGGCCTTGGCCGAACGGTTCGAAGCCTATGGCGGCGAGCCAATCATGGTTGGCAAACCATGTGGCCCCATCTATGATGCCTCTTTGGCCGAACTGACCAAAGCCAATGGCGGCGAGGTTGAGCGTGACAAAATTCTGCTCATTGGCGACAGTCTGCCAACCGATATGCGCGGCGCGCATCATCAAAAACTGGATGCACTCTTCATCACAGCAGGCATTCATGCCGCCGATTTCGGCCCGTCAGATGACCCAGATGCAGAGCGGGTGCTGCATCGCCTGGATCATGAGGATGTGCAGGCCGTTGGCTTCATGCCGCGCCTTTCCTGGTAGGTTGGCGTTAGAGGCACCATGCAAACCTTTCCAGATTGTAAGGGGCAATTTCTGTGCAAGGGTCTGCCATGCCCTTGCAGAAATTGGGGGAAGTACCTAGCTTTAAGCTGAGAGCGCTAGACTCTCTATCTCCATTTTCTCATATGGCTGACAATTCATTCAGCAATGCAGAAGTCTGCCAGGAAAAGCCCCATGCCCTTAATTGCCTGTCCAACCCGTGCACTGGTTTCAATGAACGGAGCTGACTGTGAAGGTCTGCTGCAACGCCTGATCACGACCAATTTGGATAAAGTGCAGAAAGGACAGGCCGGCTTCGGGGCTTTGCTGGCGCCTCAGGGCAAAATTTTGATGGATTTTCTTGTCATCCGGCAAGAAACAGGGTTCCTGTTTGATATGCATAGCCAACTGGTTGATGCCTTTATCAAGAAAATGACTCTGTATAAAATGCGCTCTGACGTCAGTCTTGAAAAAGACAGCCGCATTGTCGCTGTATCGCTGAACCAGTTACAGAGCGAAGAAGCTGGGCAAACCGCTCTTATGGTGAAAGATCCGCGCCATACGCTTTTGGGCTGGCGTTGCTATCTTCCCAAAGACCATGAGGTCGATCTGCAAGAGGATCGTCAAAGCCTTGTGCGCGCCCATATTGAAGCCGGGGTGCCTCAGGGGAGCGTTGAAGAGGGGCAAGGGGATTTTGTCTATGGCACTTTGTTTCCCCATGATGCCCATCTCGATCAATTGGGCGGCATTGACTATGAGAAAGGCTGTTATGTGGGGCAGGAAGTCGTCTCGCGTATGCATCATCGGGGCACAGCCCGCAAACGCATGGTCAAAGTCAGCGCTGACGGTCCTCTGCTCTCACAATCAGCCATTGTTGTTGACAACAAAACTATAGGCCAAATTGGCCTTGCACAGGGCAATCAGGCGCTGGCTCAGGTCAGGCTGGATCGTCTCAGCGCCGCCTTTTCCAACAATCAGTCTGTGCAAAGTGAGCAAGGACAGAGCCTATCAATCAGCTTGCCTGATTATGTAGATTTTGCGGACCAGCTTGATCAACCCTGAGCCTATGCCCTATGCGACCAAAGGCTTGGGCACGATCAGAAAAAGTCTGTGTTTCCAGCCACCATATTTAGAATTTGGTAAGCATAAAGTCCTTATATAACTGGCATATGGGGGACGTAAAATATGCTGGTTGAGATTCATATTTTAAAAGATTTATTCAATGACATAGCCGCTTATGCGCAGGATAGAATTGACAATGGGGATGTCAGTGGTCCGCGTTATGGTGCGCTTTTAAAAATGCTTTGGTGTGGCACATCGGGCGAGCCTTGCTATACAAGCTGCCAATCCATGGCCGATGCCATTCAGCTGTTAAGGGATCTGGATAAGTGCGAGAAGCTGGATGAATTTTTCATCACTCTCACCGCGCAAATGCTCGAAACCTTTCCAAATGGTGGGGCCGAACTGAATGATTTTGATGCCTTGCGCAAAATGTCCAGCGAAATCGGAAAAGTGATCCCGTTGGAGGCAATCAAATTGCCTGAAGAAACAGATCTGCAAGAGCAGGAAAAAGAGCCTGCATCCTTGCCAGCCTTACAGAACGAGAAAATCGCCTGAAGTAACATTTATGTGCAAGACAGATAGCGGGCGATTTTTCAGTCTTGATGAAAAATGCCCGCTTCATACGGGCATTGATTAAGGATAGGGCTTATACCAACGAGTGGAAATAATAACCCATAGGATGCCTTTAAATGGTTGACTGGCAAGGCGTCGGCTCGATCGGACAATGCTGGGGCATTTTCTTTTTTGATGCGCACCTCATTGAATTGTCAAAACAATTCAATGAGGTGCGCACTAGAAAGACAACGCAGATCAGTGAGCCATTTCAA
>JAOXSH010000127.1 GCA_025800145.1 Cohaesibacter sp. | reverse complement strand
TGTCGCGGTTCTATTGAACCCGAGCGATATCATCCCAAGGCATGTGATCCTCCATCTTTCAGACAAAGACGATTGAATCACAACTTGTTGATATCGCTCAACAACTTTTAAATCGGTCTCTTAGATTCAGGATACCAGCAAAGCGCCCCTTGCAATCGCACGATCAAAAACATCTTTCAAAACAGACTGAAAAGCCCGCACCACCAAACCGGTCGATTGTTCTTTTTTATGAATGGCATAAATGGCATTCTCGGTACGGCCATTTTCGACCGCCAGCACCCGCATTTTCCCTTTGCGCACCAGACGCGCCGCACTGCGTTCTGGCAAAAAGCCCAGATACGCCCCCGATTGCACCAACGCCAAACGCGAAGAAATGGTTGGCGCTTGGGCATGGATCTCCATTTCCTCAAAAAACCGCGAAAAGATAGGATCATGGCGCACATTCACATCAACAAAACGCTGTTGACGCAGCAAATCAAGCGTCAAATCTGCATCAGCAATGTCAAATAAAGGGTGATCCTTGCCACAATAAAGCTGCATCACTTCCTTGAACAAAAGATCCATCGATAAGGTCGGCATGGGCCGAAACAAGGCCGTCATCCCCATATGAGCCGTTCCATCCAACACCGCCTGCTCAATCACATCGGGCGAGGCGGACGTCATATTGAGGAAAATATCCGGGTGCAAATCACTGAAAAGCCGGATGGCCTCGCTCATTTCATCTTGCAAATCAAAAACAAAATTATCATCGACATAAAACACCAGATCACCGGTCAAATTGCCCATGGCAAGATTGATGTGATTGCGATAGCGTTCCAAATCTCCAAACAATTGCAAGGTCGCGTGATAGACCATTTCCCCTTGGGCCGTCAGCGAAAAGCCAGAACGTCCTCTCTTGCACAACGTCATGCCAAGACGCTCTTCCAAGGCAGATAAATCCATACTGACCGCAGATTTGCTTTTGTTCAAAGCCACTTGTGCAGGAGTGACCCCGCCTGCCTTGACAATGGCCACAAACACCCGCAACAAACGCAGATCAGCATCGGCAATATTGCCGCGAAACAGCTTCAGACTTGGCATCCTCACTCCCGATATCCTGAACAACCAGCTTTAAGACCAGATAACCTGAACCAAAAGCAATGAACCCTTATTCTTTAGTCTATAAAAAACCACCATTTGTCCCTAATTTACAAGGATAACCCTAGTTTTTCGGTTTTTTACACCTAACACAGCCATCCAATTGGTTCAGCTATTATTGAACCAAAATCCATATTTTCATGAACGACAGATATCAAAAGAAAAGGCAGGATAGCCCCACTTTCAGAAGCGACACTGTCACCACCACATTGCCTTTTGAAAGCGGCCATATCGTTGGTCCTATCAACGGTTAGCCCAACAAAAAAACAAATCAAACGGCCCCTCCCAATCACCGGGGAGCGCGGCCAAAAGCAATAACCAAACGGGAACTATCCTATGCGTAAATCTTTCCTTGCAGCAGGCACGGCTCTTCTGGCATTGTCCGCCTTTACCATAGCGACACACGCACGCGATCTGACCATTGTGAGCTGGGGTGGCGCTTATCAGGACGCCCAGCGCGAAGCCTATTTTGCTCCCTTTGCCAAAGCCTCCGGCAACAAAATTCTGGACGAAGCCTATAATGGCGAAACGGCCAAAATCAAAGCCATGGTCGAAACCAACAATGTGACGTGGGACGTGGTCCAGATGGAAGCCCCAGAGCTGGAAAATTCCTGCGATGAGGGCCTGCTCGAAGTCATCAATTGGGAAAAGCTGGGCGGCAAAGACACCGTGATCGATCCTGCCATTATTGGCGAATGCGGTGTTGGCACGATCCTTTGGTCTGTCATTCTTGCCTATGATTCCGAAAAGTTGGGCCAAGAGGGTCCAAAAAGCTGGGCGGATATGTGGAATGTCGAAAAATGGCCCGGCAAGCGCGCTTTGCGCAAAACCGCCAAATTCACCCTTGAAATTGCCCTGATGGCCGATGGCGTAGCCGCTGACAAGGTCTATGAAACCCTGGCCACCAAAGAAGGGGTCGACCGCGCCTTTAAAAAGCTCGATGAAATCAAAGAGCATATTCAATGGTGGGAATCCGGCGCCCAACCACCACAATGGCTGGCATCTGGTGATGTGGTCATGACCACCGCCTATAATGGCCGCATTTCCAAAGCCAATGACGAAGGACGCAAATTCAACACATCCTGGAATGGCCAGATTTATGCTTTGGATGGCTGGGCAATTGTCAAAGGCAGCGACAATGCCGACAAGGCCTATGACTTCATCAAGTCAGCCACCCAACCACAGGCACAGGCCCAGCTTTCTGCAAAGATCCCCTATGGTCCAACCCATAAAGATGCCGTTGCCGCAGCAGATGAAAAAACTCAAAAGCGCCTGCCTTCCAACCCCGATTATCTGAAAGGCGCCCTCGCCTCCAGCACCGACTTCTGGGTGGAAAATGTGGAAGATCTCAATCAACGCTTCAACAATTGGGCATCCCAGTAAGAGACTGTCTGTCTATATGTATGTATGTCTGTCTGCCTGCCTTCCCCCTTCCTTCGAGGCAGGCAGACAACAAGCCAGCAGACCAAGCAGCAATGCAGCGGCTCTGCAATCAGGAAAGACCGACCTCCCTTGGCCTTTCCTGATCTCTGGCTTGAAACCAGTTCATCATCGATCTGCTTATCAACAGCACTGCTTTAAATTCTGAGCGCCCTTTTCTCTTGATCGCCCGGAAAAGCCCTATTAGTTACACCTCACCTGATCAGGATCGCCTCAATGGCCGCAAGCTCTCAAACAGCCCCACTGACCGATAGCAGCCAGCCACATGTGGGCTTCGACCCCAAAAAACTGAAAGCACAAGTGCGCACAGCTGAGCGCCGCAAGACCCTGCGCGCCCTTGCCCTTGTTGCCCCTCTGTTTTTATTCGTGCTGGTCTTTTTTCTCTTTCCCATCGGCTCATTGCTGGAGCGCTCCGTCAACAGCCCAGAATTTGTCACCATCTTCCCGCAATCCGCTGCCATTCTGCACAAATCAGACAATCTCAAAACCCTTGATGAACAGGCTTTTTATGGCACCCTGTTTGAAGAATTGCAGATCGCTGCAAAAGAGCGCAGCTTCGGCCCCGTTGGCAGACGCTTAAATCAGGACGTGACCGGCTTCATTTCTCTGTTCAAAAAAACCGCCCGCAAAATCAAAAAGGAAAAACAAAGACCCGCTGATGCAAAAGCATGGTTCCTGTCCCAGAATGAAAATTGGGGCAATCCGACCTATCTTCACGCCATGAAGCGCGCCTCCAGCGCCTGGACAGATTTCTACATGCTGACAGCTCTGGATCTGCAACGCAGCGATGGCGGCAGCATCATAGCGGTAGAAGATGAGAAAGCCCTCTTTGTCGATATCCTTATTCGCACAATGGAAATTAGCCTCGGCGTGACCCTGATCTGCGTTATTCTTGGCTATCCTGTCGCTTGGGTGCTGGCCCATACCACCGACACTATGCGCAATATCCTGCTGATAGGCGTTCTTTTCCCCTTCTGGACATCCTTGCTGGTACGAACCGCCGCATGGATCATTGTTTTGCAAAAAGAAGGCCCAATCAATTCTATGTTGCAAAGCCTGCATATCATTGATGAGCCACTACAATTGGTCTTTAACCGCTTCGGCGTCTATGTCGCTCTCACCCATATTCTGCTGCCCTTTTTGGTGCTGCCCCTCTATTCGGTGATGAAAGCCATCCCCAATGACTATATGCGCGCCGCAAAAAGCCTTGGTGCCAAGCCATGGATTGCCTTCATTCGGGTCTATTTGCCCCAAAGCCTGCCGGGCCTTTCAGCTGGGGCCATTTTGGTTTTCATTCTCTCCATTGGCTATTACATCACCCCCGCTCTTGTGGGGGGACCCAAAGACCAGATGATTTCCTATTTCATCGCTTTCTATACCAACAACACCATCAATTGGGGCTTGGCCTCTGCCCTTGCTTTCATCCTTTTGGTCGTCACCCTCGTCTTTTATGCGCTTTACCAGCGTGTAACAGGCGGCAAGGCAGGTATGGGAGTATAGGACATGATCAGACTTGACCCTTCTCTTTCTAAAAGTGAGCGCATCAGCGTCATTGCCACATGGATTGCCGCCCTGCTGGTCATCCTGTTTCTGATGGCCCCCATCATCACCATCGTCCCCCTGTCTTTCACCTCAGACAGCCTGCTGTCCTATCCCATCCCCGATTGGAGCTTGCGCTGGTATGAAGTCCTGTTTGGCTCGGACATGTGGATGCGTGCTTTATGGAACTCTCTATACATTGCCTTCTTTGCCACCATTCTGGCCATGATTTTGGGCACCGTGGCCTCTGTTGGTCTCACCAGTCCCAATTTCCCGTTCAAAGGGGCTGTGATGGGATTGCTACTGACCCCAATGATTGTGCCCATCATCATCACAGCCGTGGCCTCTTACTTTTTCTATGCAAAGCTTGGCCTGACCAACAGCTATCTTGGCATGATTTTGGCGCACGCTTTGCTTGGCACCCCGTTTGTTGTCATCACCGTCACAGCAACCTTGCTCGGCTTTGATAGCAATCAAGTGCGCGCAGCCTACAGCCTTGGCTGCAAGCCCATCCCGACCTTCTTCAAAATCGTCGTGCCACAAATTCAGCCAGGTATCATTTCCGGCGGCCTCTTTGCCTTTGTCACCTCTTTTGATGAGGTCATTGTTGCCCTCTTCATGGCAGGCACAGAGCAATTCACCCTGCCCCGACAAATGTTTGCCGGCATTCGTGAAAATATCGACCCCACAATTGCCGCCGTTGCCAGCGTTATGATCCTGATCTCGCTTATTCTGCTTTTGGGCATTCAATGGGTAACAGCCCGCAGCGAGAAGCTAAAAGCAGGCAAGACATAAGAGAGAGTGACCAATGCAAGACAATAAAAGCTTTGTTCGTTTCGAAAATATCCAGAAAACCTATGACGGGGAAACACTGGTCATCAAGACCCTCAATCTGGACATCGCCAAAGGCGAATTTGTGACGCTTCTTGGTCCATCCGGGTCAGGCAAATCCACCTCTTTGATGCTTCTGGCAGGCTTTGAGCAACCAACCGCAGGCACAATCTATCTGGACGGAAATCCGCTCAATTCCGTCCCCCCCTATCAACGAAATATCGGCATCGTCTTTCAAAATTATGCCCTTTTTCCGCATATGACCGTGCTGGAAAATATCGCCTTTCCGCTCACCGTCCGCAAGGTTGGTAAAGCAGAGGCCAGAGAGCGGGCGCAAAAAGCGCTGGATATGGTAAGACTAGGTGCCTTCGGGGATAGGCGCCCAACCCAGCTTTCCGGTGGCCAACAGCAACGCATCGCTGTCGCCCGCTCTCTGGTTTTTGATCCCGCCCTGGTGCTTATGGATGAACCATTGGGCGCTCTGGATCGTAAGTTACGTGAAGAGATGCAAATCGAGATCAAGCATATTCACGAAAATCTTGGCGTCACCATTGTCTTTGTGACCCACGATCAGGACGAGGCCTTAACCATGTCAGACAAAGTCGCAGTCTTTAATGATGGCATCATCCAGCAATATGACACCCCATCTCAATTATATGAAAAACCATCCAATACCTTTGTGGCCAGCTTCCTTGGCGAAACCAACATGCTCAAAGGTTCCATCAACAAACAAAGCGATGGCAAGGCAGAGGTCACATTGGCCTGCGGCTCGACCATTCTATCAACCGCCGTTGACCCGCACGAAAATGGCGATCCAACCACCCTGTGCATTCGCCCGGAACGCATTCAGCTGAAAGACGATCATGGCGATGAGGAAAATGGCCTTCATACCACAGTGGTCGAGACCATTTATCATGGCGCTTTTGCAAAAGTGGTGCTGGCCTTATCAAGCGGAGAACAATTGAAAGCCCTTGTGCGAGCAGGCAATCTCAATGCTGACCTGACGCCCGGTCACAAAATTCTTGCAACCTTTGCCAGTGAGGATGCCCGCGCTCTGGCCTAGAGCATATTTTTGTCCGAAAACCGCACACACTTTTCGAAAAATATGCTCTAATCGTCACGATCGATCTTCCTTATCGGGAACGAAGGTCTCTGTTCCCGATCACTTAAAAGCCCATCCGCATCTGCGTGATGGGCTTCTTTTTGACCAAATGCTGCAAAGACGATCTCACCCACACGCACAGCTCAGTCAAAACAATCAAAGCATCCTATGGGCCAATCTTTTATGCCGTTGGTATTATGCAGCCGCCATTTTGGCAATGGCCGCTTCAACGGAGGCTTCAATCACATCCAAAGCCTCATCAACCTGTTCCATCGGAGTGGTCAAAGGAGGTAGCAAGCGGATGGCATTCCCCCGTGTCCCACATGGCAAAATGATCAGACCGCGCTCTTCAGCCTCGGCAACAATCGCCCCTGTCAAAGCAGCATCGGGTTGATTGACATCTCCCCCCTTAACCAGCTCAAAGGCAACCATGGCACCAAGGCCGCGCACATCACCAATCACTTCCATACCTTGGCGTTGGGATAAGGCTTTCAGGCGCGATTGTATTGTCTCACCAATCTCATCGGCACGCGCACACAGCTTTTCCTCTTCAATGACATCCAAAACCGCATTGGCAGCAGCCACCGCCAAAGGATTGCCCGCATACGTGCCGCCAACACCACCAACCGGTGCTGAATCAACCACCTCAGAGCGCCCTGTGACAGCAGAAAGCGGAAAGCCACCCGCAAGCCCTTTGGCCATCACCACCAAATCAGGCACAACACCGGAATGCTCAAAGGCAAACAATTTGCCCGTGCGGGCCATACCGGCCTGCACTTCATCTGCAATCAGCAAAATACCATGTTGATCTGCCAACTTGCGCAAATCTTGCAAAAATTCACTCTGCGCAATATTAAAGCCGCCCTCACCTTGAACAGGCTCAATAATAAAAGCAGCAATACGCTCAGGATCAACAGAAGAGGCCAACATCCGGTTTAACTCACCCATGGCATGATCAGCACTGATACCATAATAAGTGTTGGGAAAAGGCGCATGCATCACTTCTGGCGGCATAGCCCCAAAGCTCTTCTTGTAAGGATTGACCTTGCCGCACAAGGCCATGCCCATCAAGGTACGCCCATGAAAAGCCCCGGAAAAAGCAATCACACCAGAGCGACCCGTATAGGCCCGTGCCATTTTCACAGCATTTTCAACCGCCTCTGCGCCCGTCGTAACCAGCATGGTTTTTTTGGCAAAATCCCCCGGCGTCGCAGCATTCAAGCGCTCCGCCAAAACAACATAGCTTTCATAAGGGGCGACATGGAAACAGGTATGGGTAAAAGCATCTGCTTGCTTGGCAACAGCCGCCATAACCTTGGGATGGCGATGCCCGGTATTATTCACCGCAATCCCGGCAGCAAAATCAATGAAACGACGCCCATCCACATCCCACAATTCAGCATTCTCAGCCCGTTCGGCATAAATGCCACGCGTGGCAACCCCTTGCGCAATCGCAGCTGTGCGCCGGTCTTTCAAAGCGGCTGTTTGTGTCATGTATTTTCCTCCAATGCTCAAAAATCAACATGATAAAACCATATCAATGCTCAATATTTTGCGCAATTCATTTCTCTTCGCTTTTGACATTTCCAACGGGCTTGATATTTTATAATGCAGACCATCAAACCCTTGAGCAGATCCAATCAGGGCGCACAAGACGAAAACCTCCAGATTAAGGAGCGGAAAGATGCAGGATTTTGAGCAATTTAACGTCGGAAATCGCTTAAAAGAATTGCGCCAATCCGCTGGCCTCTCTCAACGACAGCTCGCCGATTTGGCTTCCGTCCCCCATGGTCAGATTTCCATGATCGAAACAGGCCGCTCCAGCCCTTCTGTGGCATCTTTGCGCAAAATTCTAGGCGGAATGTCCATCACCATGTCAGATTTCTTTGCACCGGACAAACCGCTCAATCAGGACATATTTTTCACACCCAATGATCTGATTGATCTAACAAGCCAGCTTTACAAAGAGAGCCAGCCGGACCAAGCCCGCATAACCCTAAAACAGGTTGGCAATGCCAAAGCCCATAATCTGCAAATTCTGCAAGAACACTATGAGCCGGGCGCAGATACCGGCAAAACCCATCTCGAACATGAGGCCAATGAAGGCGGCATTGTGATTTCAGGCGAAATTGAATTGACCGTAGGCGACCAAATCCGAATTTTAAAAGCAGGCGACAGCTTTTTATTCGACAGCAAACAACCCCACCGTTTTCGCAACATCTCAGACCGCCCCGCAGAAGTGATCTCTGCCTGCACCCCACCCTATTTGTAAAACAAAACAAAAAAGCCCCGACCCAAAGGATCGAGGCAAGTCAGGATAATACCAACGAGCAGAAATAATGACTGGTCGCCCAACCGGATTGGCCAAAAACGCCTCAAGGGGTTGTCAGAGTGTTACAGATTTGCCGGTCTCAAGGGATTGAACAGCAGCATCGGCCAGTTCCAGAGCTTTCAGGCCATCAAGACCGCCCGGATAGGGTTTTTCCTCTCCAGCCAGAATGGCGCAAAAAGTCTGAAGCTCGGATTTGTAAGCGTCTGCATAACGCTCCATGAAAAAGTCTAAAAGCGGATCCTGTTGATAGCCCGCTTCATTGGCAATCACCACGGTGGTCGGGCGCATATTCTCTGCACTTGCCATGCCTTTGGAGCCATGCACTTCCACACGCTGATCATAGCCATAGCTCGCACGGCGGCTATTGGTGATCACCGCAATCTTGCCAGATAATGTGCGCAAGGTCGCGGTTGCCGTATCAACATCGCCTGCTTGCCCAATGGCCGGATCAGTCAACACCGACCCCGTTGCAGACACTTGCACAACCTCTTCACCGAGCAGAAAACGCGCCATGTCAAAATCATGGATCATCATATCCCGAAAGAGGCCACCAGAGCGCTTGATATAATCAACCGCAGGGGCAGAAGGGTCGCGCGACGTGATTTGAACCAGCTCGACATCCCCCACTTTGCCAGCATCAATTGCAGCCCGCACTTTGGAAAAATTCTGATCAAACCGGCGATTGAAGCCGATCATCAAGGTAACGCCTGCTGTGTCAGCAGTTTTCAGACAAGCCCGAACCCGATCGGCATTCAGATCCACCGGCTTTTCGCAAAAAATGGCCTTGCCAGCTTGTGCTGCCTGTTCAATCTGTTCTGCGTGCAAATCTGTAGGCGTGGCAATGATCACCGCATCAATCTGCTCATCATGCATAATGTCCGAAACACTGGCCTGACGTGCCCCCGTCAAAGCCGTGACAAAAGCCGCCGCCTCATCAACCGGGTCAAAAACAGCCGTAATTTCAACATTATCCAGCGCCGCAACGGCACGGGCATGTGTTTGGCCAATGCGACCTGCTCCCAAAAGACCAATTCTGATCATTCTCTTACTCCTGTCAGGCCCTTAAAACCAGACCTGCAATGAAAATCTATTGCTTGGCGTCGCGCTGGGCGATCCAATCGTGATCGGGATGATTTTTAAAGCGCCATTTGCGCAAAGGACCAGCCATGACATTGAGATAATACATCTCATATCCATAGGGTGAACCACAGGGATGATGCCCCTTTGGCACCAGAACCACATCCCCGTCATGCACCGCCATGGTCTCGTCCAATTCCCCATCTTCGGTGAAAACACGCTGAATGCCATAGCCTTGGCTTGGATTGAGACGATGATAATAGGTCTCTTCCAGATAAGTCATATCAGGATAATTGTCTTCATCATGGCGATGGGGGGGATAGCTGGACCAATTGCCTTGCGGGGTAAAAACCTCTGTCACCAACAAACTGTCCGCAACATCGCGATCTTCCATGGCAATGGCATGAATATAACGGGTATTGGCGCCTTTGCCGCGCTCTTCCTGTTCAATCTCATTGGGGTCAAGCACTTGCGCTTTATGGCCACCTGCACCCGGCGCTGTACAGACCGCCAACACGCATTTGGTGGTGGCTTTGGCCGACCAGTCAGAGCCATTGGGCACATAAACGCAATGTGGCTTTTTGCGCTCAAACACATCCATGCGCTCGCCCTGCTCACCAAAATTGACCCCACCAACTGTGATCTCGGCCTTGCCTTCTACCAAAACCAGGATCACTTCGCGATCCCCGGTTGCCTCACCGGCACTCTCGCTAGTCTGTAGATGATACAACCCAAAGCCGACATAGCCCCAATTGGCACTTTCAGGCGTAATATCATGCACTTTGCCAGAGCTTGCAGTCTGTTTACGTAAAAGATCCGCCATCCTATTCCCCCCTCAGGATTGATCCAAACCAGCCGATTTTGCCATATCTTTCAGCGCCGACAAGCCAAGAGATTGATACTGGTAGGGATTGCGCACAGCTGGATCCTGCTCCGCTTCAATCACCACCCATCCCTCATAACCATGGTCAGCTGCAAGTTTCAAAACTGGCTCAAAATCCACACATCCCTCGTCATCTCCCGGCACGGTAAAGACACCTCGGCGCACACCTTCAAGAAAACTCAATCCATCCGCTTCAACCTGCGCTTTGATATCAGGCCTGATATTCTTGGCATGAAGATGGGAAACGCGATCCATATATTTCTCAGCCAAGCTCACCGGATCAGAGCCACCAAATAACGCATGACCAGTATCCAGCAACAAGCGGGTTTTGGGGCCAGTATGAGCCATAAAGGCATCAATCTCAGCTTCCGATTCAACAATCGTGCCCATGTGATGATGATAAACAAGCGCAATGCCCTGTTGCGCACAATAGGCAGCAATCTCTTCGACATCGGCGCCAAATCGCGCCCATTGATCCGCAGGCAAAACCGGACTTTGGGACAAAGGCATAGCATCATTGCCATGTATTGCATTCGATGTTTCACAAACAATGCAAATCTTGCAACCCATGCTTTTCAGCAAATCCAAATGCGGCTGAATGGCCTTTTTCTCGTCATCCACGCTATGGGCCAACAAATTCAAAGAATGCCAGCCAGACACAAATCGCAAGCCATGCGGCTGCAAAGCAGCAGATAAGGCATCTGCCTGTGTTGGCATTTTGTGGCCTTTTTCTATGCCATCAAAGCCAATTTTGCCCGCTTCGGACAAACATTGCTCCAGCGAAATATCAGCCCCCAGCGTCTGATCATCATCATTGGACCATGCAATCGGATTGGTACCATAAAGAAGCATCTTTGCCTCCCTCAAACTTTGCCCATTTGGGCATCAATAAAACAGCAAAGCTTTGATCAGAGTAACTCATAATCAAGGCTGAGAAGAAAGACCCCTTGCGTCATCCCAGGCTTGACACAAGCAGGCAAATCGATCGCGCATTTGCGCAACAGCACTGTCATTATCCAGATTGCCAGCCATCCAGTTTTTGGCAGTCTGACCAAAGATAGTCCGGCCAATGGCAAAGCCTTTCACCAATTCATAGCGAGCAGCACTGGCAAAACTTGCTTTCAGCTCATCAATGGGCGCATCCAGCCCCAAAACAACAATGCCACGACAATAAGGATCATGCGCCTCAATCGCTTCACAGGTCTTGCGCCAGGCGTTGTCAGAGATCATTGGCTCCAATTTCCACCAATCAGGATAGACACCCAGATCATAAAAGCGATGAATGATTTTGGCAGTCGTCTCTTCTGTCACAGGCCCAGCCTTGGACGGAATAACTTCCAGCAACAATTCCAACCCATTGCTGCGCGCCGCATCAGCAAGACGCAGAACCATCTTTTCCTGCTCGGCTTTCATGTCCTCGCTATCATCAGGATGATAGAAACACAAAACCTTGACCACATGCTCAAGTGGCCATTCTTTTAAAGCAGATCCCAAATCAGGACCAATTTCCAACGTTAAGGGGCGCGAACCGGGATCTTCGACCGGACGACCAATCCATAACCCTTTGCCAACCGCATCAAACAAAGCCTGCTGACCAAGCCGCGAATCGCACAAAATGCCATAACCCTCACGCCCATCCGAAACTTCCAAGGCCGCTTTCAGGCAAAGCTGTTTGAACGGATCAATATGCGCAGCAGAAATGCCAGCCTCTTTGGCCATCTCTTCCAATTGCATACGATGATCAAAGGCAAAGACCCGCATAACCGGCCACTCACCTTTGCGATTGGTCGACCAATGCACTTGCTCCAGCGCCTCATTTTTACGCAAAGCTTTGCTTTCCGAGCCATTTTCAAGAAAAAACTGCAACTCTTCCCAGCTAGGATAGGCCGGTGCGCAGCCATGGCGAGAGACCGCAAAAGCCCCACAGGCATTGGCATAAGTCAGAGAGGTCGGCCAATCTTCATCTCTAAGCCAGCCCGTCAAAAGACCGGACATAAAGCCATCCCCAGCGCCCAAAACATTGAACACTTCAATGGGAAAACCCGGCCCGGACAGCCCCTCATCCAAATCATCAGGAATGGCCCCATCAAAGGCCGCAGCCCCCATAGGCCCCCGCTTGCAAACCAAAATGGCATCGCTCTTTTCACGCACGGCCCGCAAAGCGGCAATCGTGTCTGTGGTGCCACCAGCAATATGAAATTCTTCTTCGGTGCCAACAATCAGATCAAACAGAGGCAAAGTCGATTGCAATTTGGCGGTCACCGCATCAGAAGCGATGAAACGATTTTCTCCATCATCATGACCCGACAAGCCCCATAGATTGGGACGAAAATCAATATCAAGCGCCGTTCGTGCGCCATTGCTTCGTGCCAGTTTCAAGGCTTTCAAGACGGCCGCTTCTGTCAAGGGATTGGACAAATGCGTCCCTGTTGCCACCACGCACCGCGCCTGTGCAATGAAGGCGGGATCGATATCCTCTTCACACAAAGCCATATCGGCGCAATTTTCACGATAGAAAATCAACGGAAATTGCTCTTGATCGCGGATCCCTAATAGAACAAGGGCAGTCAGGCGCTCCGGGTCAGTCTTAACCCCGCGCACATCCACCCCTTCTGCGGCCAATTGCTCGCGAATGAACCGGCCCATATGCTCATCACCAACACGGGTGATTAAGGCAGACTTGAGGCCAAGACGCGCTGTTCCCGCTGCCATATTGGTAGGAGAGCCCCCAATATATTTATTGAAAGATGCCATATCCTCCAAACGACCACCAACCTGCGCACCATACAGATCAACAGATGATCGACCAATCGTGATCACATCAAGCATAGTTCCATCCCTCCTACAGCCGCACTTTCATCCGCCCCACTCACCAGCTGCCCTCCAGAGCATCACACAGGCAAAATCAGACTCGAAAAAAGCGGCCAAACCTTAAAATGGAATATATTTTCTATTTTTATTCTTGGCAATCAAAATTTTCCAAAATAGGGATGATAGTCGAGCAAATCCCAATTCACTTCAGAGCCATTCAGAACCATTGCAAAACCATTGCAAAACCATTTTAGGGCCAAACACTCATACCAACGGCATAAAAGATTGACCCATAGGATGCTTTGAAATGGTTTACTGGCAAGGCGTCGGCTCGATCGGACAATGCCGGGGCATTTTCCTAGAAAGACAACGCAGCTCAGTGAGCCATT
>JAOXSH010000116.1 GCA_025800145.1 Cohaesibacter sp. | reverse complement strand
AAGGACGCATGCGTGCGCAAGGCATCAACAAACCGCTCAGATGTCCAATGCTAAGAATTCATCCAGTACAAACAGCACCGGAAGCTTGGGCACTGTCGGGTTCTGCTGCATGGCATCCAGCGCCGCAGCAAGGATAATCTGCACATAGGTGGAGTAGGTTCGAAGCTCCTCAAACGGCAGCGCCAGATATATGGTAGCTGGGCTTATCTTTGAGGCTCTTAAAATCAAAATCGGATTGGCTGGTTGCTTTGCGCAGGCCTTCCGTATCCCATATCCGCATATGTTGACCGAGGCTATCAATCAGCCTTGGCAGTCCAACATCTCGGGTTTTGCTCAACACATTGGCCGCAGCATTGCGGATCGCATTAGGCATACCGTCGGAAGCCATGGCCTTGGTTAGCCCATAGAAATCCTTATTGAGTGACGAAATGGTATCGCGGATAGTGCCAAGATTGCGATGTGACGGCGGGGCATACTTCGCTGAAAATAACAGCACCGCACTCAAAAACCCAATTGCCTCATTATCAAAAAACTTCTGCCGATCATCCGATGTGCGCGGATAAATCATTTCCGCTAGCTTGGTCACATCATGATCGGTTTCGATAAGGTCTAATGGATTAAGTGCATTCGTATGCGTTCCAACTGCATCGAGCTCAAACGGATTGAGTACATGGACAGGCCCAACATTCTTACGTCGCCAATCCGCCGTCGCGTCATAAAGCTCACCCTTGGGATCAAGGATGATACAGCTCCCTTTATAGCTCAGCAGGTTCGGGATGATCTGCGTAGTGCCCTTCCCCGTCCGCGTTGGCGCAACGGTTAGCAGATGGCTTTCTCCGGCCCAAACAAGCGCCTCATCACCTTCTTCAAAACTTCCAAACTGCAACGCCTCTGATGGTTCATTTCCAATGAGACGGGCGTCTTGCACTTCATCCAGCGTTGCCTACCGCGCCGATCCAAATGCCTTGGGAGGGTTCTTGCGCATGGCAGCTTGCTTGTTGCGCTTTATTTTTCTTCTCTTTATCAGCTTTCGCTAAAATACCCTCATAGCTCTTTCCTGCTTTGGCGGCCGCTTCCGCTGCCTCTATTATGTCTGGCTCATAATCAGAGCCCTTTAATCGTCGCCTTAAATTCCAGGCCTCAAACTGCCGAGATCCCGATATCGCCCAGTTATAACACCGGATTTTATTGGCTTTCTGGTAAGAAGCTTTTGCTGTGATGGTCTGGTTGACCATAAAGCAAGATCGACGCAGTCCAGAAAGCCAATAAAATCCGGTCATATACAGCCATAAAGCCGGTTAATAGAGGTCTTAATCTTTTGATATCGTTCAACTAATTTTAAATCAGGCTCTTATAAACTCAATTGGAAAATAGAGATCTGATAGAATATATATGGCTCGTTCATAACGTAGGCTACTTTTGCCACATTCTATCCGAATGCGGGTGTGCGCTTTTGATCTTCGAAATTCCAATCGCCTTGATCTCTTTTGAATGTCTCAGATTGCGATCATCTTGATGCTGCCAATCAAGCCAACCCGAAACAGGATCCAGAGCAGACGAATAGAGAGACATCCCCAAATAGCAATCTATATTGGCCTCTTTGTCCGATGGACATGGCGCTATATTCAGCATCAGATCTATCGCCTTGTGGGGGCTGGAATTGGTGGCGGACACAGACAATGACCTTGTCTTGCTCTTCTCAAAAAGATCTTGTTGTGCTTGCTCTTTCTCTTGATCTGCCTCTAACCAGATAAAATGGCTGCCTTGTTGTTTCAGCAAAAAGCGGTCCGCAACAAAGAGGGGCCCAAGACAAGAGGACGGCTTGACAAGTGCGGTCACCAAAATATCCGCACGGGCACAAGCCATAGCAAAGGCTCTCACTTTTTTGACCAATATAATAGAAAAGCCATTGCGCTCCGCATGAAAATCACGGCCCTTCCCACTCTTTGAGAAAAGCGTGACGGAACAGGAATCCTGATCACATTGAATGGCTTCTTTTTGATAGGCGTCATGAAGCAGGGGATGTTTTAAGGTGGAATCGACCGCCATATCAGGCAAAGCGCGTTGATCTGCTTCTCGTTTTAATAAGACCTGAGCAAGAAAACTGTTTTCTTTTATACCCGCAAAAACCCAACGCCCTTCTTGGTCTCTTACTGCAAAGGCGCGTCCATTTTCAGCAATCCAGATATTGGCCGGGATTTGGAAAAAGGAAAAGAGACCATAGCCAATGCCAAGCACACACAGCGCACAGAAGGCCAATCTATTGGGATGAAACGCAAGGAAAGCCAATCCAAGTGCACAAACCAAGGCAAAGCCCGCGGGCGCAGATGCCAATAAGACATCCTGAGGTGAGAGATCAACGCCCCAACGGGCTATCTGAATGATCTGATTAAGACCCCATTCCATGACAAGGAATGGCCATTGTTGCAAGCCAAAGGGGATAAGCAGAATTGCCGCAAGAGCGAATGGCATAACCGCAAGGCTAAGAACAGGCATCGCAAGCATATTGACGGGCAATCCCATGGGAGCCATTTGGTTGAAAAAAGCGATGGAAAAAGGCAATGTCGCCAATCCAGCCAAGAGAGCTGTCAGCCCAATGCCCAAAAACCAGCGAAACACGGATGCCGCCATTATTCTGGCGCTTTTAAAGACTTTGTTCCCCCCATGCCTTTTTGATGGTTGCTCATGTCCTGTTTCATATGTCTTTCCCATGAAATCATGCCACGCGGCACTTTTATCTAAATATCGATAGCCAGCAATCAGAATGATTGTAGCCGCAAAAGACATTTGCAGTCCCGGTTCAACAACCGAGAATGGCTGCATGATGACCAATAGGATCAGAGCCAAGGCAACATTATGCAAGCTTAAAGCCGGACGTCCTGCCAAAATTGCGCCCAAAAAGATTGCCATCATCACAAAAGCTCTGATGGTCGCGACTCCAAAACCAGAAACAAACAAATAGCATGTGGCAACAACAAGGGCCGCAGCTGCCGCTAATTTTTTAATATCAAAGTGCAAAGCCAGACGTTCAAAAAAGCTGGCCACAAATCTGACACCACCAAAAACAGTCAGCGTCACCAGCGCCATATGAAGCCCGGAAATGGCAAGAATATGCGCAAGGCCTGACAGCCGTAAAGCATCCTTTGTGGCATTTCTTAAATGATCCCGTTTGCCAACCATTAAAGCTGCGGCAAGTGCCCCGGCTTCCCTGTCCATGTGATCGAGAAGATAAGAGGCACTTTCAAGTCGGATCATCTCAATCTTTGCCCAAGCCTGCCGCCAAAGCGAAAACAGCCCCTCTTGCTCTCGCTCAGGTAATGTTTGGATATTTTTGCCCAAATAACCCTGCCCGCCTATCTGCCGTGCCCACAGATAACGCGCATAGTCAAACGCACCGGGAAAGGCCTGCCGTTGCAAAGGAATAAGCCGTGCCCATGCTTCAATCCGATCCCCAACGTCAAAGCGCGCGCCTTTGGCTCGACGAATAAGCAACAGCTTTTTCGGCGTTGTTTGCTGGCTGAGACCATCAATCGTCTCCACAGCAATGGTCCATCTTTGATCTTTGGGGCGATATTCAATCGCCTCCAAATAGCCAACCACCTTGGCAGAGCGCTCACTAGTTAGAAGCGGTGTTCCTGCAAATTGACCATGCAAACTGGCAATATTTATGCCACAAAAGAAACAAAAGAGAAAAAGCAGAGACGAAAAATGTCCACCTTGTTGCGCTTTTCGAACACTCCCTACGCCAAGAGCAAATGTGACAGACAGCAAGAGCCACCAAACCGGCTCATCAGGAACTATGCTGTAAGCCGCAGCCCCCAATGCCAATAAAAAGGCAGACCAGAGTAAGAGCGCGCTGTTAAATTCACAATCATGGCGCCACTGATCCTGACCATGATGCCATTGTCGCTCAAGCCAGAACTGACAGCGCCGTAGAATACTAGGTTTTAGCTCATACGCATGGCCAGCATAAAGCGCTTCTTTGGCCCTTCCTGACAGAGCGGAAAATTTTTCTGTCGCTTTTTCACCTTTTTCCGTTGCTTGATCGGGCATGAGGCCTTTCACCTGCCTGTAAAGCTGTGCTAGATGCATTATCAAATCACAGCAATGGTTCCTGACAGACACACATCTGCCAGAGAAATATCGCCACTGCCTACCCTATCCCATAAAGACAGGTTTCTGATAGCATTATGTGCGCACAGGTTGTTACACGCTTTGCCCCCTCCCCAACTGGCTTTCTACATATTGGTGGAGCCCGGACCGCTTTGTTCAACTGGCTTTATGCCAAAGCCAATGGCGGCAAGATGGTCTTGCGAATTGAAGATACAGACCGCGAACGCTCAACCGATGCCGCCATTGATGCAATCTTGGCTGGCATGACATGGATGGGGCTGGATTATGATGGCCAGGCCGTTTCCCAATATTCCCGCGTAGAACGCCACCGCGAAGTGGTTGAGCACTTGCTGGCGCAAGGCAAGGCTTATCGCTGCTATTGTACACCAGAAGAGCTGACCGAGATGCGCGAAACCGCCCGCGCCAACAAACAGCCCCCACGCTATGATGGACGCTGGCGCGAGCGTGATCCGTCTGAGGCCCCGGATGGTATCCAGCCTGCCATCCGCATCAAGGCCCCATTGGATGGGGAGACCACAATCCATGATCAGGTGCAGGGCAAGGTCGTGATCCCTAACAAGGATCTGGACGATATGATCATCATGCGCTCAGACGGCAATCCAACCTATAATCTGGCGGTTGTTGTTGATGACCATGATATGGATATCACCCATATTGTGCGCGGAGATGATCATCTGACCAACGCAGCCCGCCAGACACTGGTCTATCAGGCGATGGGTTGGGATATACCTGTCATGGCGCATATTCCACTCATTCACGGTCCTGATGGCGCAAAATTGTCCAAACGGCATGGCGCTCTTGGGGTGGAAGCTTATCGCGACATGGGCTATTTGCCAGAAGCCATGCGCAATTATCTGGTCCGCCTTGGCTGGAGCCATGGGGATGATGAATTTTTCTCTACCAAGCAAATGATCGAATGGTTTGATCTATCCGGCATTGGCAAGGCAGCCGCTCGCTTTGACTTCAAAAAGCTGGAAAATCTCAATGGCCAGCATATGCGCGCGACAGATGATGACGCTCTCTATACGGCTCTTGTCGATCTTCTGCCGCATCTGGAAGATGACACCGACATGTTGGCGCACATTGATGATGGCAAAAAACAGCAGATCATGCTGGCCATGCCAGGGGTCAAGGAACGCGCCAAAACCCTGCTGGATTTAAAAGCTGGCCTTGCCTTCGTCTTTGATACACGCCCCCTTGCGCTGGAAGAAAAAGCCGCAAAGCTTCTGACAGAAGAGGCCCGTGCTTTGCTGGCCGACATCATTCCTGTTTTTGAAGGCTTAAACGAGTGGACGATGGAAAGCACAGATGCGGCAGTTCGTGCGTTTGCTGAAGACAAGGAGCTGAAACTGGGCAAAGTTGCGCAGCCTCTGCGCGCCGCTCTGACCGGTCGTGCTACCTCACCTGGTATTTTTGATGTGCTGATTGTTCTGGGCAAAGAAGAAAGCATTGCCCGGCTCAAAGACCAATGCACATAAAATGCTGATCGTTTGAAAGGCCCGGCTCATGCCGGGCCTTTTTACATCTGCACAATATACAGGGTGTCGCAGTCGCCCGTGAAAAACAAACGGCCTCTGATGACCAGCTCACCTGATCAATAAATTCTGCATATTTCGAACGATCCTGCCGATAAGCAGAGAATCACTTCTCCAACGGCACTCTCTCACTGAGTATAGAAGGACTGATTTGAACAAAAATCCGTCATACTTTTGTAGGGGCGAAATTCAATTTTCACTTCAAAAACATAGCCTTCTTTTAATCTTGAAAGATGGAAGAGGTTGCAGTGCAGCGAAAAATCAGATACCCAAGGCGCAGTCCAAAATTCTGCACTGGCATAACCGGTAGTGCATACCGGTTTTCAAACAGGGTCCAATCGAGATCCGGCCAGGCAGTCGTATGTTTTCATGATATGGGAGTTGGCCGAATGAGCGATCAGAATGCAACCTTGACACTCGGAGACAAAAAATGGGATTTCCCCGTCAAAAACGGAACCATTGGTCCTGATGTCATCGACATCGCGCCACTCTATAAAAATACTGGCGCTTTCACTTACGACCCCGGTTTTACCTCCACCGCGTCTTGCGAATCCAAAATCACCTATATTGATGGTGATGAAGGCACCCTGCTCTATCGTGGTTATCCTATTGAGCAACTGGCAGAGCATGGGGATTTTCTGGAAACCTGCTATTTGCTGCTTTATGGTGAACTGCCATCAACAGCTCAAAAGACAGACTTTGACACCCGCGTCACACGCCACACTATGCTGCATGAGCAAATGACGCGCTTCTTCTCCGGCTTTCGCCGTGATGCCCACCCTATGGCCATCATGGTCGGTGTCGTTGGGGCTTTGGCCGCCTTCTATCATGACAGCACCGATATTGCCGATCCGCACCAGCGCATGGTTGCTTCCCTGCGCATGATTGCAAAAATGCCAACCATCGCTGCCATGGCTTACAAATATTCCATTGGTCAACCTTTTGTTTATCCAAACAATTCATTGGATTATTCCGCCAATTTCCTGAATATGTGCTTCTCTGTTCCGGCCGAACAATATGAAGTCAATCCGGTATTGGCCCGTGCCATGGATCGCATTTTCATTCTCCATGCTGATCACGAGCAAAATGCATCGACCTCTACCGTGCGTCTGGCAGGCTCTTCCGGGGCCAATCCATTTGCCTGTATTGCCGCTGGTATTGCTTGCCTGTGGGGCCCTGCTCATGGGGGTGCCAATGAAGCTGCACTCAACATGTTGCACGAAATTGGCAATCTCGACAGTGTCGATAAATATGTTGCCAAAGCCAAAGACAAGAATGATCCTTTCCGCCTGATGGGCTTTGGCCACCGTGTTTACAAGAACTATGACCCACGCGCCCGCATCATGCAGACTACCTGTCATGAAGTGCTGAACGAGCTGGGCATCAAGGACGATCCTGCACTGGATGTTGCGATTGAATTGGAAAAAATTGCTCTCTCTGACGAATATTTCGTTGAGAAGAAGCTGTATCCAAATATCGATTTCTATTCTGGCATCACTTTGCGCGCTCTTGGCTTCCCGGCGGAAATGTTCACCGTGCTGTTTGCTCTGGCCCGTACTGTTGGCTGGATTGCACAGTGGAAAGAGATGGTGGAAGATCCATCCCAGCGTATTGGTCGCCCACGTCAGCTTTATACCGGTGCAACCCAGCGCGATTATATCGATATCGCCAAGCGCTAAACGCTGCTTACCTCATAGAAAAGGCTCCCAGATGGGAGCCTTTTTTGTTGGCCTATAACAGTTCATACCAACGGCATAAAAGATTGACCCATAGGATGCTTTGAAATGGTTTACTGGAAAGGCGTCTTTCGACGGACAATGCCGGGGCATTTTCCTAGACAGACAACGCAGCTCAGTGAGCCATTTCAAAGCATCCTATGGGTCAATCTTTTATGCCGTTGGTATCAGTCATTCACAGGGCAAATAGCGCAAACAAATGCTAGCCGCTTTCTCGCTTGGCGTGCCTTTGGGCAAATGCATCATCGCATCGAGATTACGAAATGCCTCAACTTGTTTTTGGCGTTTATCGCTCTCTTCCAGCAAAGGCTCTAACGCCTGCCACAGCTGATCGGCATTGGCATCTTCATTGATAAATTCGGGGATGGCATTGCGTCCCAAAATCAGATTGGTCAAAACAATCGATGGTACTTTGATCAAAAATCTCAATTGCGTTGACAGCCAATCCACTTTATAGGCCACAACCATAGGAACACCGGCCAGCCCCAACTCCAAGGTCACGGTTCCAGATGCTGCCAAAGCCGCATGGGCCTGACGGAAAACGGCAAATTTCGCCTCTTCCCCTTCAACGATGTCAGGCTGTATCGACCAGTCTTGCAAGGCTTCTTCAATCAAGGGCCGTAAGTGAGAGACAGCAGGCAAGACCACCCGCAAATCCGGATGTTTTTCTTTTGCTTTGGCCACAACAGCGCCAAATTCTGCCATCAAACGGCTTACCTCGCTGCGGCGACTGCCCGGCAAAACCAGCAAAACCGGCTCATCAATTGGTGCCTTTTTCCCTTCCGTGGGTCGTAAAATATCCAAACGTTCAATCATCGGATGGCCAACATATGTGCAGTCCGGCCCCTGTAATTCCTTATGCGCCCGCGGCTCGAACGGCAACAAGGCCAGAACATGATCCACATAGCGCGCCATCTTTTTGGCCCGCCCCGGACGCCATGCCCAGACAGAGGGCGAGACATAATTGACAACGCGAAGATCAGGTCTTTGTTTGCGCACCCGCTTTGCTACAGCATGGGTAAATTCCGGGCTATCGATGATCACCAGAAGATCCGGCTTTTTTTCCAGAACATCGGCAACAACTTCCAGGCCCCGGCGACGCAAAAAGGGATAATGGCGAATGATATTGACGATGCCCATCACTGCAATATCCTGCAAGGGAAAGAGGCTGGACAGGCCGAGCGCCTGCATCCGCTCTCCTGCCAATCCGCAGAACTCGACATTGCCATCAAGGGTCTTATTGATGGCTTGAACAAGGCGCGCGCCAAGCTGATCCCCGGATTCCTCACCAATCACAATATAAATCAGCGGCTTGGGCTTGATCTCGCTCATCTTTTCCCTTCCAAAGAGTGCGTCAGTGATTTGGCAATGACAAACAGCCCTTCACGCTCAGCAATCTTTTGCACTTTCTCATGCTCGGCGCATAACACTTCACCTTGGGCACAAACCAGCCCGGCCAAGCCTGCTGCCTTTACGCTTTGCAGGGTTTTGGGGCCAATGGTTGGCATATCGAAGCGCAAATCCTGACCAGGGCGCGCGCGTTTCAATAACACCCCTTGCGTGCCAAAGGCCCAGCGTGCCCGCTTTTGTGCGCGGATCTCACAAACCCGTGCCAACATTTGATCGGTTCCTTCTGGGCCTTCCAAGGCAAGAATACGCCCGGCGGCTACAACAGCGCCTTGCCCGGCATCCAACTGCCCCACCATCAGCGCAGCTTTTGCGGCAAGATCGATATCACCAGCCAATTTTTCGGCAAGTGATGGATTGAGCGAAAACTGATCCCCAATCACCAGTTCAGGGGTCACGTCTGGTACACTAAGCAATGTGATTCCGCGTTTTTCCATGAAAGAGGCAACACCACCCAGCACCCCTTCGTCTCCACCGCTGGACATGATGCGCAAAATTTCAGGCAGGGCTTTGACAGCTCCCAAATCAAGGCGAATGGATTTAAAGTCAGGGCGTTTGGTGACAGAGCCGATGCACAGGAGATGGCGAATGCCATGCTGTTCGAACAGCTTGAACATGCGGCCTATTTCGCCCCATTTCAGCCAATAATGGGGATGGACTTCAATCGCCCTGTCTGCCTCACCAGCCAGACCGAATAAAATATAGTCTTTGTCTTGGTGACGCAGTTTTTGCGCAATTTCCAAAGGCAAAGATTGCCCACCGGCGATGATGCCAACAGGCCCATCCAGACGAGCAATCATCGCTTTAGGCTCAGGACTCATTCATTTCGCCTATTCTGTTTGTCTTGAAGGTTTGAGATAGAAGAACCAAGAGCAAAATAAGGGTGATTCCCGGCATAAAGGTCTTGGTTCAATAGATGGATACTTCAAGACAAACCCAAAGGGCGAGGTATTTCTACGCAATAAATTGCGTCGTAAAATCTTGAAAATGACCCACATTGTCGCGATTTTCCTCCTCGTCCTTGCGCAAAACTGCTCTCGCAGAATGGGCCAAATGAACTGGTCCTGATCCTAGTCCTTATTGCTGCGTGGTGCACATAGGGCTTTTTTGGTATCTGCTCGTATGAAATTGACAATTTTCATCACATTCTCATCATCGGCAAACATGTCCGCCACATCATCCACGCGTTCGACCATTGTGCCTTCATCAGAAAAGAGCATCCGGTAAGCACGACGCAAATTGTGAATTTGATCGCGACTAAAGCCGCGGCGTTTGAGGCCAACAATATTCAGCCCGCCCAGATGGGCGCGATTGCCAAGAGCAGAGCCAAATGGGATGACATCATTTTCAATGCCGGACATACCGCCAACAAAGGCATGTTCGCCAACACGCGCGAACTGAATAACAGCCGACATACCGGCAATGATGGCATGTTCACCAATCACACAATGCCCCGCCAATGTGGCATGATTGACCAGAATAACATGATCGCCGACCACACAATCATGGGCAATATGCGCACCGACCATCATATGAACATGATTGCCAATACGAGTAATGGAGCCGCCGCCCTTTGTACCGGGATTGATGGTGACATATTCGCGAATATTGCAATTGTCGCCAATCTCGGTGCCGACATCTTCCCCGTCAAATTTCAGATCCTGCGGCACCAGACCGACAGCCGCAAAAGGGAAAATCTCGACATTCTTACCAATCTTGGTTTTGCCATCAACCACGACATGAGAATGGATCTTTCCCCCTTCAGCAATGGAGACATTCGCACCGATAATAGAATAAGGCCCAATTTCGACATCATCCGCCAATTGAGCCCCATCTGCTACAATAGCTGTGGGATGAATGATCGCCATTATTCCTGATCTTCTCCAATCAACATGGCACTGACTTCGGCCTCTGCCACTTTCGCGCCATCAACTTTTGCTTCGCAGGCAAATTTCCAGATATTGGCGCGGTTTTTGACTTTCTTGACGTGAATATGCACCACATCGCCAGGCACAACAGGTTTGCGGAATTTTGCGCGATCAATGGTCATGAAATAAACCACTTTTGGCTGCCCCAGCTCTTTGCGGCTATTGACGCACAAAGCACCCGCTGTCTGGGCCATTGCTTCAATGATCAGAACACCGGGCATGACAGGCTGCTGTGGGAAATGGCCGGTAAAATGTGGTTCATTGATGGTGACATTTTTAATGCCGATGCATGAATCATCTCCATCCATTTCGATGATCCTGTCAATCATCAACAATGGGTAGCGGTGGGGCAAAAGCTCCATCACTCGCATGATGTCAGCACTATCAAGGCTCGCCTTTTCGCTCATACTTCTTTACCTTGTTGTTGGCCAAATCAAATTGGCAAATCCCTATCACTCTTTTTCGGTCAGCTTTTTCAGCGCTGCCATTTCCCGGAACCATTGGCGCACCGGCTTGGCAGGCACCCCACCATAACGGCCACCGGCTGGCAAATCATCCTTGGCAACAGACACCGCTGCAATCTGCGCGCCCATGCCAATGCGAATATGTCCTGCAACACCGGCCTGGCCACCAATGGCCACAAAGTCTTCCAAAACAGACGAGCCAGAAATCCCAACCTGAGAGACAATCACGCAATGACGGCCAATTTCTACATTGTGGCCAATCTGTACCTGATTATCAATCTTGGTTCCTTCCCCGATCACGGTATCTTTATTGGCCCCACGATCAATGGTGGTGTTGGCACCAATTTCAACATGATCCTGAATGATCACCCGTCCAATTTGTGGAACCTTGCTGTGCCCCATCGGGCTCATGGCAAATCCAAAACCGTCTTGCCCAGAACAGACACCGGGATGTAGGATGACATAATCGCCGACCAGACTGTGCTGCAAGACAACATTTGCCCCAATATGGCAAGATCGACCAACCCGCACGCCCTGCCCAATCACGGCATTGACGCCAATAACACTGCCAGATCCAATTTCAACGCCTGCCCCGATGCTAGCACCGGGCTCAATGGTGACGCCCTCTTCAATGCACGCAGTTGGATGGATATGGGCGGCCTGCGAAATGCCTCCCTCGTCTCCAAAGAAGGGAAGCGGTGCCATGGCTTGCGGATAGAAGAGGCTGGAGAGCTGAGCGAAAGCCTGATAGGGGTTTTTCACTTCCAGAGCAATCACCCCTTCGGGCACCTTGGTGACGTAGCGCTTGGAGCACAAAACAGCCGTTGCGCTAGTTTGAGCCAGATCCTCCACATATTTCGGATTATCCAAAAATGTGATCTGTCCGCTTTGGGCCTCTGAGATTGGCGCAATGTCTGAAATCATCTGATCATTGACAGCACCTTCTGCACAATGGGCACCCAGTGTTTCGACAATTTCAGACAATAAAATCGGGGCGTTTTTTTCGAAGAAATGAAGCTCTGTCATGACATCCTTCATAAAAAAAGCCGCCGCCCGAATGAGCAGCGGCTCTGAATTTTTGGTTCAAGCAAAGATTAGAATTGAGATTCAGCCCCAAAGCGGAATGCTTGGGTTTTATCATTCACGTCTTTGCTAAGAGCATAAGCATAGTCGGCGCGGATCAGACCAAACGGGCTGTTCCAGATCACACCAGCCCCAACAGAAGAGCGGATCTTCTTGGAATTATGGAATGTTCCTTTAACCGCATCGGAATCGAACAGCGTACCGGCATCTGCAAAGACAGCACCTTTAAAGCCCAATTCATCCAAGCCAGGAATAGGGAATTGTGCTTCGGCAGTGACATTGAAGAAGGTCTTGCCGCCCAAAGAAGCGCCTGATGTCTTATCGCGTGGACCATAACCACCGGAATCAAAGCCACGAATGGTTTCGCCGCCTTTAAAGAAGGCATCCAGCAAGCGAACCTTATCGCCAGAAAGGCCCTGAATATGACCAGCACCGACTTTAAGGATACCAACCAGGCCCCAAGCAGGATAAATTTCGCGATAATAGCGTGCATCCAAACTGGACTGGATGAATTTCACATCGCCACCAAGGCCTGCAAATTCTTGACCAAACTTTATGAAGAAGCCATCACTTGGATCACTCATATTGTCAATGGTATTATAGACAAGAGTGTAGCCAACAGCTGATTTCAGAGTTTTGCCTTCATCAACAGCCTGTGTAATCGCCTGAGACGCATTGGATTTGCCGTAAAGCTTATAATTGGAAATCTGTTTCTGCTCAACAGCATAAAACGGATTAAAGCTCAGATCATTGGCGATCGGCAGACCAAAGCGGATTTTACCGCCAAAGCTGCGCGAATCATATTCACGGTTGCTCTTGTTGTCCTTGAGGTCTTTTTTATAGACATCAAAGCCGGCAGACATGCGATGACCAAGGAAATATGGCTCGGTGAAAGAAAATTCATAGGAGCGTTTGCTGCTACCAGCAGCACCGGCAATCTTGAGATATTGCCCACGGCCCATAAAGTTGCTTTCCGTCAGCGAGATATCGGCAATGAAGCCATCTGTGGTCGAATAACCGCCGCCAACAGCTACAGCACCTGTGCCTTTTTCTTCCACTTCAACATTGAGCACAACACGATCAGGGGTTGAGCCGGGCTGTGTGGTAATATTGACAGTTTTGAAGAAACCTAGAGCATTCAAACGACGCTTGGCGCGGTCCATCAGAACACGGTTGAAAGCATCGCCTTCGGCCATGTCAAATTCACGACGGATCACATAGTCACGGGTCCGGTCGTTGCCGCGAATATTGATGCGTTCAATATAAGCCCGCGCTCCTTCATCAACCTGAAACACCAGATTGATGGTCTTGTTCTCATAATCACGGTCACCACGAGGGGAAACACGCGCAAAGGCATAACCGGATTTTGCAATCTCGATTGTGATATCCTCAAGGCTCTTCTCCACCTCTTCGGCGCTGTAAACATCGCCACTATCGAGTCTGACAAGCGCGCGCAGCGCTTCTGCATCCACATCTGGAATAGCGCTATCGACTTCAACCTCGCCAACATTGTAGCGTTCGCCTTCGTCCACTGTGATGGTGACGAAGAATACGTTGCGCTCGCGGTCCAGATCGGCCACAGCAGAGACAACGCGGAAATCGGCATAGCCTTCGTTGAGATAGAATTTGCGCAGGCGCTCTTCATCCGCGGCGAGACGATCAGAATCATAAACATCTTTGGAAGACAGGAAGCTCAACCAGCCGGTTTCCTTGGTTGTCATAACCTTGCGCAACCGGCCATCGCTGAATTTCTGGTTTCCAATGATAGAAATGCGCGATACAGCGGTTTTGCCGCCTTCACTGATCTCAAATACAAGATCAGCACGATTGCGGCCCAGATCGATAATTTTGGGCTCCACCACAGCACCAAAACGACCAACACGACGATAGGCTTCCAGAACGCGCTGAATATCTGTCTGGACACGGCTCTCGGAAAGAATGCCACGGCTTTTTGATGTTACAATATTTTGCAGCATCTCATCCTTGAGGCGTTTATTTCCTTCAAAGGCAATGCGATTGATCACAGCATTCTCAACGACTTCCACCACGAGGCTGGAGCCGGAGCGCTTGATGGACACATCTTTGAAGAGGCCAGTCTGATAAAGATTTTTCAACGATTCATCAATTGCGAAAGCAGAAGCCCGCTGGCCGGGTTTCACAGCAACATAAGATTCGATTGTATCGGCGGCTACTCGCTCATTTCCGCGAACCACGATGCGGTTCACTGTTTGAGCAAATGCCGGGTTGGCCGCTAAAATATCAACTGGAGCCAAGGGCATAACAGCAGTCATGACAGTGGCAATAGCGGCTCCCCAAGCGATGGTCTTTAAATTTTTCATCAGCCCGAACACTCTTTTTGGTGGTATCAATCCGATCAGAACACAAAGATCCTGCGAATATAGATTCTATTTCTCTACAAGGGTTTTACCGGGAAATGAAAATGGTTCAACCCCTTATGACGATTATGGGCAGGTTTCTGGCCCTTTAGTGGCTATTAGGACACAAATAAACACTCATTTCCTCTATCAAGTCACAATCCTCACCCGCTGAAAAAGACATAGGAAATGTCATTAAAGGTGGCAAAGACCATCAGACTGAGCACCAGAGCAAGACCGATTTTAAAGCCCAATTCCTGATTTTTCTCCGACAAGGGCTTGCCACGAATTGCCTCAATGGCAAAGAACATCAAATGCCCCCCATCCAGCATAGGCACCGGAAACAGATTGATCAATCCGATGCTGACAGACAGCATACCAGCCAGATTGACCAAAGCTGCCAAGCCCAAGGTTGCCACCTGTCCTGAGACTTGCGCCACGCGAATAGGCCCACCCAATTGATCTGCATCTTCCTTGCCAATAAAGATCCGCCCGATATAACCAAGCGTTCGCTCAATGATGAAATAGGTCTCACTCACCCCACCGGCCAGCGCATCAACCGGGCCATATGTCACCCGGCGGACATCTTCTGGCCGTGCTTCATGACGGATTCCCAAAACACCAATTTTCTGTTTGTTTCCAAACTGATCCGTAATTTCCTGACGGCGCGGTGTGGTGGCTAATGTTACCAGTTCACCTGCACGTTCAACGGTGATGTTCAGAGTACTTTCAGAGCTTAAAGCCACAACGCGCTGAATATCAGAAAAGGAGATGATGGGGCTTCCATCAATCTCAATCATGATATCGCCCACTTCAAAACCGGCAGCCTCTGCTGCGCTATTGGGCACCACACTGTCCACACGAGCGGGCGTAACGGCCTTACCATAGACCATCAAAAGACCGGCAAAAATAACGATGGAAAGCAAGAAATTGGCCATTGGGCCAGCTGCGACAATGGCAGCGCGCGCCCATAACGGCTTGGTATGCAAAGCCCCGGCGCGGTCTTCATCGCTCATTTGGTCAATGGCATTTTGATCCGGCACGCTTGCGGCATTTTCATCGCCCAGAAACTTGACATAGCCCCCAAGCGGAATGGCGCTGAACTTCCAGCGCGTACCGTGCTTGTCATAAAAGCCAAACAACTCCGGCCCAAAACCGACAGAGAAAGCCTTGATGGTGACACCGCACCAACGCCCCACCAGAAAGTGGCCCAGCTCATGAAAGAAGACAACGATTGTCAAGACAAACAAAGCCGGGATAAGATAGCCGAACAAACCACCCCCCGCAGAAAACAGGCCTTGTAGAAATTCCATTCCCAAACTCCATAATTGGGCATACTCTAGTGCACAGTCTATAAAGAAGGCGTAAATTGGGTGAAAATAAGAAATTCAACGCTCAAATCATGACGATCACAGACTTGCCAAACCCCAATCTCCCGTTTCAGTGACACAAATGGGGCAAATGATCGCGCGCATAGCCCCGTGCCTCTCTATCTACTTCCAAAACCAGATCCAGATCGGAAACAGGCAAACACCCCTGCTCTGCCATCTTGTCCATCACCGCCTCCACCAGCCGAGGAATCCCGCCAAATGTGATGTTACCAGCCAGAAAAGCAGCAACGGCGACCTCATTGGCAGCATTCATAATGTTGGGCAGATTACCGCCATGCTTCATGGCCTCCAAAGCAAGGCGCAAGCATGGGAACCGAACCAAATCCGGCGCTTCGAACGTCATCTGCCCCAATGTTACCAAATCCAGCCTTTTGGTGGGTGCACTGGCTCGCTCTGGCCAAGCGAGGCAATGCGCAATCGGTATGCACATATCAGGCGCCCCCATATGGGCCAAAAGGGATCCGTCGCTATAGCGCACCAATCCATGAATGGCAGATTGAGGATGCACCACCACACTGAATTTATCTTGAGAGATCTTATAAAGGTGATGTGCTTCAATCACCTCAAGGCCCTTATTCATCATAGAGGCGGAATCGATGGTAACCTTTGCGCCCATATCCCAATTGGGATGTTTCAAAGCCTGTTCAGCCGTGGCTCTTTCAATCGCATCCAGTGACCATTGACGAAAAGGCCCGCCAGAGGCGGTGATGATGACCTCATCAATCTCATCAATGTTGGCTTCCTCAAAAATCTGGAAAATAGCGTTATGCTCAGAATCCACTGGCAAAATCCGCAAATCCTGGCGCTTTGCTTCTGCCATGATCACATCACCTGCACAAACAAGCGCTTCCTTATTGGCCAAAGCAACCTGATTGCCAGCTTGCAAGGCAGCCATTGTGGGGCGAATGCCTGCAGCCCCCACAATGGCACCAATCACAATATCTGTCTGCCGAGACGCAGCCTCCAGCAAACCTTGCTCTCCGGCGGCCAGTTCAATCGCATGGCCGGATAAGAGGTCTTTCAATTCAGCATAGAGAGTTTCATCACCAATGGCGACAAATTTCGCGTCATGGGCAAGCGCCGCTTGAGCCAAAGCCTTGACATTGCTATGGGCTGTCAAAGCATGTATCTGATAACGCTCTGGGGCTGCTGCAATCATATCCAGACTGGATTGACCAACCGACCCTGTTGCCCCCAAAATGGATACCATCTTGGGATCTGTCTTAGCAGACTGCATGAAAGAATAGTCCTTCTTTGAAACGCCCAGACGCTACCAGATCAAAAATCCGCTGGCCAAAGCGTTCCCTTCTCCAAATGCCAGACCAAAAAGTGCGGCAAAAACAACGGCAACCAACAGGCCATCCACCCGATCCATAACCCCGCCATGGCCGGGTATCAGATTGCTGGAATCCTTCACATCAAACAAACGTTTCATATGCGATTCCGCCAAATCACCCAATTGGGACAAAATGGACAAGGCGGCCAATAACAGGGTCAGCTTCACACTCACCTCTATGCCGAAAACAGAGGCAGCGCCCAAAGCCAGCGCCGTGCCGACAACAAGCCCACCAACAGATCCCGACCATGTTTTTTTGGGCGAAACACGCGGCCATAATTTTGGCCCGCCAATCAGGCGGCCACTGAAATAGGCGGCGACATCCGTTCCCCAGACAAGAGCAAACAGCAAAATGATTGCTGCAAAACCGTAGGCTTCATCTGCTCTTAGCGACAAGATCGCCAGCCCAAAAGCGCTGGCATATAAAAGTCCCCAGCCGCACCAGCGCGCCCGAGCATGAGAACAACGTGCAAGCCATAAAAAGCCACTCCCAATCAGCGGGATAATCAGCGCGGCCTGCCAGAAGCCAAAAAACAGAGCAAGAAGGCTGGCAATGATGCAGCCATGACCAATCAGCGCGGGAAGGCCCGTCCGGCTCTCTCCGACCATCAGGACCCATTCATGATAAACAAGAAGAACAACAAGACAAAAAAACAGCGCAAAGGCGGCACCGCCCCAATAGGTAACGGCGAAAGCGGCTATCGCCAAGACGAGAGCAGACACAAAACGCGGAGCCAAATCAGACCACAGGGATTTTTTAGCCGTGCCTTCCAGCTTTTCTTGCCCGCTCATCCTGCACTCCCTGCTGCATTTGTTTTCGACACCACGCCCCCAAACCGGCGATCACGACCGGCAAACTCAATCAAGGCCTCTTCCAGATCCTGCCGCCCGAAATCTGGCCAATAGCAATCAACAAACACAAATTCAGCATAAGCGGCCTGCCATAGCAAAAAATTACTCAGGCGCTGCTCTCCAGAGGTGCGTAAAATCAGATCAGGGTCTGGAATGGTGCGCGAATACAGCGCATTGGCAATGGCAGCCTCATCAATCGCCTCAGGCGACAACAGACCTTGCGCTACACGTTCAGCCAGCGAGCGGACCGCTTGGGTAATTTCCTGACGCGCGCCGTAATTAAAGGCAATGACAAGCTTCAAGCCATTATTATCAATGGTTTTTTCTTCTGCCTCGCATAAAAGCTGGGCGATATCGGGGGTTAATGTCTTGCGACAGCCAATCACGACCACCTTGACATTTTGCTTTTTCAACTTGGCCAAATCATTGCGAATGAACAATTTGAGCAAGCCCATCAAATCGCGCACCTCGCTTTCGGGGCGCGACCAATTTTCGGAACTGAAACTGAAAAGGGTTAGATATTCAATGCCAAGCTCAGCTGCATTTTTAACGATCTCACGAACAGCAGACACACCCTGACGATGGCCTTGTGTGCGAGACAGCCCACGGGCCTTGGCCCAGCGGCCATTTCCATCCATGATGACAGCAAGATGACAAGGAATGGCCATCCGTTCCCCTGATTGTGGAAGATCTGCGATTGTGCCCTGACCATTCATCTATAGGAAAACCCCTCGCATTCCGTCGCACGAAACAAGAAAAGCGGGTATCAGAACACCCGCCAGTACAGGATCACACCTGCATAATATCTTGCTCTTTTGCTGCCAACATCTCATCAACATCCTTCACCGCCTTATCGGTCAGCTCCTGGATTTCATCGTGATAGATGCGCGCTTCATCTTCGCTCATGCCGTCTTTTTCGGCCTTTTTGCACATATCCATGCCATCGCGACGCACATGACGAATAGCCACCTTGGCCCCTTCTGCATAAGAATGGGCAACTTTGACCATTTCTTGACGACGCTCCTGATTCATTTCAGGAATAGGCAGACGCAACAATTGTCCATCAACAACCGGATTAATGCCAAGATTGGATTCGCGGATGGATTTTTCGACCGCGCTGACCATGCCCTTGTCCCAAACCTGAATAGAGAGCATCCGCGGTTCTGGAACAGACACAGTGCCAACCTGATTGAGCGGCATAGACTGACCATAAGCTTCCACCGTGATTGGCTCAACCAAGGCAATAGAGGCCCGTCCAGTTCTCAGGCCGGACAACTCGGTTTTTAACACAGACAGCGCACCGTTCATACGGCGTTGCAGATCATCAAGGTCCAATTCTTCGGCAGACATGATAAGCCTCTTTCTGATTTTTCAATATGTTGCAGGTCTGAAACCCCGCCTTAATCCGACACAATGGTCGCACGGCCATTGCCTTGCAGCACATCGACAAGTGCGTCAGATTCGTGAATTGAGAATACAATTATCGGAATATTGCCTTCTTGAGCAAGAGCAATCGCTGCCGCATCCATAACCTTGAGGCCTTTTGCCAAAACTTCTCTATGAGAAATCTGCTCAAAACGCACGGCATCGGGATCTTTTTTCGGATCGGCAGAATAGACCCCGTCAACCTGCGTGCCTTTTAAAAGAGCGTCACAGCCCATTTCAGCAGCCCGCAAGGCGGCTCCGGAATCTGTTGTAAAATATGGATTTCCCGTGCCCGCGGCAAACAGAACCACGCGGCCTTCGGACAGATGGGCCTTTGCGCCGCGCTGTGTAAAACCCTCGCAAATCTCATCCATAGCAATGGCAGACATTGGAACAGCCGGTACGCCCAACTCTTCCAGAGCGTTGGTCATGGCAAGGCAGTTCATCACGGTAGCCAACATACCCATATGATCACCACGCACCCGGTCGCCGCCTTTGGCCGCAATGGAAACACCGCGAAAGATATTGCCGCCGCCAATCACGACACAAATTTCCGCACCCATGGCCCGCGCATCGCGAAGTTCGCCAGCAACCCGATTAACAACCGCCTGATCAATGCCAAAGTCCTGATCGCCCATTAGGGCCTCGCCGGAAACCTTAACCAGAACACGTTTATATTTCAGTTGCCCCATTTCGCAATCCTTGCCGATTTTTAGAATGCCCAAAGGATGAAGAGTTGCTCTTGCATACACGAAGGGCGTCGGTTCGTCATCCCCAACGCCCTTGGTTTTTCAAGATTTCAACCCCATATCAAAGGGGTGAGCAGACAAGCCTTAAGCCTGACCACTGGCGGCTGCAACTTCAGCTGCAAAATCTTCTTCTTTTTTCTCGATACCTTCACCCAGCGCAAAGCGGGCAAAACTAACACGTTTGATTGGTGCGCCAACAGAGCCTTCAGCATTTTTGATGGCCTGCTCAACGGTATTTTTACCATCGATAACAAAAGTCTGCTTCAGAAGCACGACTTCTTCGTAGAATTTGCGCAAACGATTTTCAAGCATCTTTTCAATGATGTTGTCAGGCTTGCCAGATTCGCGTGATTGCTTGGAGAAAACAGCTTTTTCGCGCTCAAGCGTCGCTGCATCAATCTCATCAACAGTTGCTACCAGTGGGTTGGTTGCTGCAACATGCATGGCAATTTGCTTACCCAATGCTTCAAGAGCTGCGGCATCGCCTTCAGATTCCAGAGCAACCAGAACACCAAGACGACCAAGGCCAGCGGCAGTTGCGTTATGAACGTAAGAGGCAACAGCGCCTTTTTCTACGCCTAGCACAACACCACGACGCAAATTCATATTCTCGCCAATGGTTGCAACAGCATTGGTGATGGTCTCTGCAACAGACGCACCGCCCGGATAGTCAGCGGCCAGAATAGCATCGACGTCAGAACCGGCAGAAATAGCAACGCCAGCAATGTTGCGCGCCAGATCCTGGAATTGTTCGTTACGGGAAACGAAATCGGTTTCTGCATTGACTTCTACCATGGCCGCTTTGTTACCAGCGCCAGACAGAGCAATCAGACCTTCAGCAGCAACGCGGCCAGACTTTTTAGCAGCCTTGGACAAACCTTTGGTGCGCAACCAATCGATTGCTGCTTCCATGTTGCCATCATTTTCAGCAAGAGCCTTCTTGCAGTCCATCATACCTGCGCCAGAAGTCTCACGCAGTTCTTTTACCATTGATGCTGTAATCGCCATTGCAGCCTCACGTCCTTTTCAAACAAGCCAGAAGCCGCCCGACACAATTGCAGGGCGGCCATTGTCATAACAGGGCAAAATTTCACCCTTTTTTGTCTTATTCAGCAGAAGCTTCTTCAGCAGCAGCTTCTTCGCCTTCACCGGCATCATCCAGTGCAGGCTCCAGCAAACCTTCTTCAGATTCGCCAAGATCAACACCAGCATCACCCTCGGCACGAGAGATGCCATCAATGGCAGCGCCAACGATCAGATCGCAATAGAGAGACAGAGCGCGAGACGCATCGTCGTTGCCAGGAACAGGGAAATCAATACCATCTGGGTCACTATTGGTATCAACAATCGCAGCCACAGGAATATTCAGGCGGCGCGCTTCATTGATCGCGATGGTTTCCTTGTTGGTATCAATGACAAAAATCAGATCAGGAACACCGCCCATATCCTTGATACCACCAAGAGCACGCTCAAGCTTATCACGCTCACGGGTCAGGGTCAGGGTTTCTTTTTTGGTGAACCCTTTGCCTTCATTTTCAAGAATTTCGTCCAGTTTACGCAAACGCTGGATGGACTGTGTGATGGTTTTCCAGTTGGTGAGCATACCGCCCAACCAGCGGGAATTCACATAATATTGCGCACAAGATTTTGCAGCTTCAGCAACAGGAGCAGACGCCTGACGCTTGGTGCCAACGATCAGAACACGGCCACCACGAGCAACCGTATCAGAGACAGCTTTCAGCGCTTCATTCATCAAAGGAACAGTCTGGGACAGATCAATGATATGAATGTTGTTGCGAGCACCGAAGATATATTTACCCATTTTCGGGTTCCAACGGTGGGTCTGGTGACCAAAATGCACACCTGCTTCAAGCAGGGAACGCATGGAAACTTCAGGAAGAGCCATGTCTTTTATCCTTTTACCGGTTTAACCTCTGCGGGAAGTGGCCAAATTGGGCACCGGATGGATAGAGGCCATTTCTCCAGCAACTACCCGATCCCGCATGTGGATTCGAGGCGCTTTATACCAGCTTTCCGTCGCAATGCAAGTGAGAATAAAACAGCAGACAGGCAAGACGAGCCTTAATCATTGATTTGATCGACATTCGCACAGAAAATCAGCAAGAAACCTAAAAACTCCCCACCTGAACATCGACAATACCGGGAATGGCTTTCAAAGCACGCCCCACTTCATTGGAGACATAGAAGGTGCCTTTAAGGCGCATTTCAACTTCGCATTCCCCCTCATCAATCATCACGATGACAGAAACATCCCCATCGCCCCGCTCATCCAATTGCTTGCGCAGGGATGCGAGAGGTTGTTCGTCACGCACAAAAACACGCATATTCTTTTGCAAGCCCCCGCCATCAAGCGGGCGCACATTGTTGATGCGCACAGAAACACCTTCTGGTCTTTCATCGGCGCCCACTTCCAAAATAACGGTTTTCCCCGGTTCCAGCATATCCCTGAAACGATGCAAAGCCTCAGAAAACAACACCGCCTCATATTGACCGGTTGGATCAGAAATATTGATAATCCCCATACGATTGCCGGTTTTGGTTTTGCGCTCCTGACGGCCTGTGATGGTGCCCGCCAAGCGACCTGCGCTGGCCCCTTGCTTGACCGCATTTTCAAAGGACTGCCAAAGCTGAATACGTTTTTCTTCCAAAACGGCGATATAATCATCCAGCGGATGCGCGGACAGATAGAAGCCAACGGCGCTATATTCGCGCTGCAATTTCTCTTCATTGGTCCAAGGGCGCATATCCGGGAGAATCAGAGGGGCAACTTCAATATCGGCAGTGCCGAAAATATCGCCCTGCCCCGAAGACGCATTTTGACTGGCGCGCGAGGCTTCGCCCATAATCACATCAATGGATGCAACCACCTGCGCCCGGTTTGGATTGAGGCAATCGAATGTACCAGCCGCCGCCAGATTTTCGATGGTGCGCTTATTCAGGACACGCGGGCTGATCCGCTTGGCAAAATCGGCCAAATCCTTGAAAGGTTTTTCGCCACGCACCTCCATAACATGCTCGGCAGCCGGTTGCCCAACGCCTTTGATGGCCGCCATGGAATAAATGATAGCCCCATCCTTGACCACAAATTCGACACCGGATTCATTAATGGATGGCGGACGCACCTCAATCCCCAGACGGATGGCATCGCGGCGAAATTCTGACAATTTATCCGTATTATTCATATCCAGCGTCATAATCGCGGCCAGAAATTCCACCGGATAATTGGCTTTCATATAAGCCGTTTGATAAGCCACAAGCGCATAGGCTGCCGCGTGGGATTTGTTAAATCCATAATCGGCAAATTTGGCCACAAGATCATAAATTTCTGATGCCTGCTCCCGGCTCACGCCCCGCTCTTCTGCCCCATCACAAAAGCGCACCCTTTGTTTTTCCATCTCCTCGCGGATTTTTTTACCCATGGCACGACGCAGCATATCCGCTTCCCCGAGCGAATAACCAGACAGGATCTGGGCAATCTGCATCACCTGTTCCTGATAGATGATAATGCCATAGGTTTCTTTCAAAATCGGCTCCAGCAAATCATGCATATAGTCGGACTTTTCGTCCCCACGTTTTCGGGCGCAATAAACCGGGATATTGGCCATTGGCCCCGGACGATAGAGGGCCACAATCGCGATGATATCTTCGAACTGATCGGGTTGCATATCTAGAAGCGCCTTGCGCATCCCCATGGATTCCAACTGGAAGACCCCGACCGTCTCACCTTTGGCCAAAATTTCATAAGAAGGCTTGTCATCAATCGGGATTTCAGCAAGATTGATATCGATATCACGTTGTTTGACAAAACGAACCGCTGTATCCAGAACGGTCAGGGTTTTCAGACCCAAAAAGTCGAATTTCACCAGCCCTGCCTGCTCAACCCATTTCATATTATATTGAGTAACCGGCATATCGGAGCGCGGATCGCGATACATGGGCACGAGCTTGTCGAGCGAGCGATCCCCAATCACAATACCTGCGGCATGGGTCGAAGCATGGCGATATAACCCTTCCAACTTCAAGGACATATTGATGAGGCGATCGACGATTTCCTCTTCTTTGCGCGCATCCATCAAACGCGGTTCTTGCTCCAGCGCTTCTGGCAGGGAAACAGAAACCGCCCCTTTCATGGGCACCATTTTGCAAAGTTTATCCACCTGGCCAAATGGCATTTGCAAAACGCGGCCAACATCTCGCAGCACAGCGCGGGCTTGCAATGTTCCATATGTGATAATCTGCCCAACATTATCGCGACCATATTTTTGCTGAACATAGAGAATGACTTCTTCGCGGCGATCCTGACAAAAATCGATATCGAAATCCGGCATGGAAACGCGCTCAGGATTCAAAAAACGCTCAAACAGAAGGGCAAAGCGCAAGGGATCCAAATCTGTGATCGTCAGGGAATAGGCCACCAGTGACCCGGCACCGGAGCCACGGCCCGGTCCGACCGGAATATTCTGGTCTTTGGCCCATTTGATAAAATCGGCAACGATGAGAAAATAGCCGGGGAATTTCATATTCTCGATGATATCGAGCTCAAATTTCAATCGGTCCCAATAATCCTGTTCCACCATATCTGGCGCTATGCCATGAATATCTATGCGGTGTCTCAATCCCTCTTCCGCCTGTCTGCGCAATTCAGCCGCCTCATGACGCTCGGCTTCTTGCGGGTCTGCATCAGCCCCGGCAAAGCGCGGCAAAATAGGATTGATTGTGCGCGCCCTTGCATGACAGCGCCGGGCAATCTCGATGCTATTCTCCAGTGCTTCTGGCAAATCAGAGAAAAGCTCGGCCATTTCATCCTGAGATTTGAAATAATGCTCTGGTGTCAAACGCCGCCGATCATCCATGACCAGAACCTTGCCCTCGGCAATGGCTATCAAAGCATCATGGGCTTCAAAATCTTCTCGCTCAGGAAAATAGACATCATTGGTCGCAACAAGCGGGATGTCCATATTATAGGCCAAGTCCAGCAATTGTGGCTCTACAATATGTTCATCTGGCAAACCATGGCGCATCAGCTCCACATAGAGACGGTCCCCAAACATTTCTTTCAAAAGCGACAATCGCTGTGCGGCATTATTAGTATGATGATGCACAAGCGGTCCGTCAATCGGCCCGTTGCCGCCACCGGTCAGACAGATCACCCCTTCGGAATAGTTCCGAACATCTTCAATTGTTACATGCGGATCGGCATCATCGTGAGAGGTGAGAAAAGAACGGCTGACCAAGCGCACCAGATTGGACCATCCCTGATCGCTCATACCGATGAAGAGCATGGATGGCAATTTTGTATTTGCAGTTTCAGCCTGTGCTGCATCACAAAAATCAACATCCACCTGACAACCAAGAATAGGTTGCAACCCTTCCCCAACCGCTTTTTGCGAAAATTCCAGCGCCCCAAACAAGTTGCGGGTATCGGTCATGGCGACTGCGGGCATATTGGCTTTGACAGCCTGCTTGATCAATTTACCAACCGGCAAGGCCCCCTCTAACAAGGAATAGGCCGAGTGCACATGCAAGTGAATGAATTTCAGATCTGCGTTCAACTCAGCCATAAAGCCACCCTTTCCTAAGCGAATATGCAGTTTAAAAGTCCTGCATGAAAACGCCAAGTCCAGTCGCTTCATTGCCCCCTGTTTTCACACATAGTGAAAGACATTCACATCAGCGCAAACAAAGATGCCCCTAACTGGACAATCGGGTCAAAATCTCGGTCCAAAGACTAAGCATAGACATAAATGTTATCAGGGAACCAAGAGCCAGAACATCACGAATAATCATACTTACACCTCTAAAAGTTCTTTGTTTGATCTTATTATGTATATATTTTGTTCTATTTTCAAGCATTTTTATTGCTATTTTCGCGAAAAAATAAACCATAATAAAAACAATAAAATAAGAACAAAATAAAAACAAAAAGCCCCGTCATCAAGCAAAATGACAGGGCTTTGCATTCAAATAGTTTAGGCGAAACAGATCAAATTTCCACCACCTTGCCATCGACAAGCGTAATCTGTCGGTCCATGCGTTCTGCAAGAAACAGATTATGCGTCGCGACCAAAGCCGCAATGCCCGATTGCTTAACCAGAGAATTGAGCGCCTTGAAAACATAGTCAGACGTCGTGGAATCCAGATTGCCTGTTGGTTCATCTGCCAACAAGACGCGAGGTCCATTGGCCATGGCGCGCGCAATTGCTACCCTTTGTTGTTCGCCACCCGACAATTCCGCCGGTCTATGCTGCGCACGATGATCAACGCGCATATATTTCAACAATTCCAACGCCCTGCTCTCGGCTTCCGCTTTATTTTCCCCTCGGATCAATTGCGGCAAAACCACATTTTCAAGAGCAGAAAATTCCGCCAGCAAATGATGGAATTGATAAACAAATCCAATCTCATCGCGGCGCGTCATTGTGCGTTCGCGATCCGCTGCACTGCTTTGTGGTTTGCCTGCGATATAAACCTCTCCGCCATTGGGGCGCTCCAGCAATCCCGCCACATGCAAAAGCGTTGATTTGCCAGCCCCGGACGGCGCCACCAAAGCAACCATTTCGCCGGATTTGACCGTCAGGTTTGCTCCAATCAAGACAGGCAATTCATTATCCGCCTGCACATAATGGCGTTGAACATCGCGCAGAACCAGCAATTCATCACTGGCAACAAGGCCGTGTTCTTCCATCCCAGATGGTCCAGCCGCAGCAGAGAGAAATTCTTCAACTGGTACATCATTCATAGCGCAGCGCCTCCACAGGGTCGAGGGTCGCAGCACGCCAAGCCGGATAAAGGGTAGCAAGGAATGACAGAACCAACGCGATAATCAGAACGCTCACCGTTTCCCCCACATCCATATCGGCCGGTAATTTAGAGAGGAAATATAATTCAGGGCTGAACAATTCCGTCCGCGTTATATAGGAGACGAACTGGCGAATGCTTTCAATATTGAGGCACACAATCAAGCCCAAAACAAAGCCTGCTATCGTTCCTACAAAGCCAATTGCAGCGCCGGTAATGACAAAAATCCGCATGATTGATGCTCTTGTCGCCCCCATGGTGCGCAAAATAGCGATATCATGCCCCTTGTCTTTCACCAGCATGATCAAACCGGAAATGATGTTCAGCGCCGCTACCAGAATAATCAGTGTCAGAATGATGAACATCAAATTTCTCTCAACTTCGAGCGCGGAAAAGAATGTGACATTGCGAAACCGCCAATCGGTCACGAAAATGGAACGGCCTGAGGCTTCTTCCACTGCCGGGCGCATTTCGCCAACCAAATCAGGATCCTCCACATAAACCTCAATCGCCGAGACCTTGCCATCCTGATTGAAATAGGCCTGTGCATGTTGTAAGGGCATGAAGACAAAGGTGCCGTCATATTCCGACATGCCGATTTCAAACACAGCCTTGACCGGATAAGCCTTGATACGCGGGGCTACACCCATTGGGGTTACCGCCCCTTTGGGAGAGATGAGCGTGATGCGATCACCGGCCACCACACCAAGAGAGCGGGCCAGACGAGAGCCGATTGCGACCCCCTCTTCCTCGTCAAATTGATCCAGACTGCCTTGCAAAATATTGCTGGAAACGAGCTTGAGCTTATCCAGATTATCTTTGCTCATGCCGCGCACCAGCGCTCCGACCGCACCGCCAGAGCCGGAAGCAAGCGTCTGACCTTCAACAAAAGGAATGACATAGGTCACCCCATCCACTCCTTCTATGCGCTTGGCAACGGCGTCAAAATCTGTGAGATCGGAATCAACCGGTTGAATGACCATATGGCCATTGATACCCAAAATTTTGTCCAGCAATTCAGAGCGAAAGCCGTTCATCACCGCCATGACAATGATCAGGGTCGCAACCCCCAGCATGATTCCGAAAAAGGATAACCATGAGATAATGGAAATGAAGGCTTCTCGCCTGCGAGAGCGCAAATAGCGGAATGCCATGATCCATTCAAACAATGCGAACGGCTGTTTGGCCTCTTCAGCGGACATTCACATCTCCAATTGATATCAAAAAGCTTCAGACGACCCGCATCGCCTGAAGCCAAAATCTGTTGCCACACTTGCGGATCAGAATCACTTCTCTGCAATCATACGCTCAACCACAGCATCAAGGGAAACCATTTCCCGCTTGCCTGTGGCCCGCTCCTTGATTTCCACTTCACTGCTTTTCAGACCACGTGGCCCAACGATGACTTGCCAAGGCAAACCAATCAGATCCATCCCGGCAAATTTGGCACCGGCCTGACCGGAGCGATCATCATAAAGCACGTCAAATCCGGCATTTCCAAGGCGCTCATAAATCTGCTCACATGCGCCATCGGTCTCGTCATTGCCCGCTTTCATATTGATCAGGCCAATATCAAAGGGAGAGACGGATTTTGGCCAGATGATACCATTTTCGTCATGGCAAGCTTCGATAATGCCACCCAAAAGACGGGACACGCCAACGCCGTAGGATCCCATATGAACGGGCACATCCTTGCCATCCGCTCCTGTTACCTTGGCATTCATGGCATCGGAATATTTGGTGCCAAAATAGAAAATATGGCCCACCTCAATGCCGCGGGCAGCAATGCGGTTTTCTTCTGATACCGCTTTGAAAGCGACTTCATCATGCATTTCTTCAGTCGCAGCATATTCCTTGGTCCAGTCCTCAACGATGCCTGACAAATCTTGCGAGAAGTCGACATCATTGCCCGGAATATCCTTGGTTAGATAATCCTTGTGACAGAAAACCTCACTCTCGCCGGTCTCTGCCAGAATGATAAATTCATGGCTGAGATCGCCGCCAATCGGTCCCGTATCAGCCTTCATGGGAATGGCTGTCAAGCCAAGGCGCTTAAAGGTGCGCAAATAGGCAACGAACATCCGATGATAGGCCTTGCGGGCGCTCTCCTCGTCCATGTCAAAGCTATAGGCGTCTTTCATCAAAAATTCGCGGCCACGCATCACACCAAAACGCGGGCGAATTTCATCGCGGAATTTCCATTGAATATGATAGAGATTGAGCGGCAAATCGCGATAGGATTTCACGGAAGAACGGAAAATATCCGTTATCATCTCTTCATTAGTTGGGCCGAACAGCATATCGCGCTGATGGCGATCTACAATGCGCAGCATTTCCTTGCCATAATCATCATAGCGGCCACTTTCCTTCCAAAGGTCAGCAGGCTGCATGGTCGGCATCAGCAATTCAACCGCCCCGGCTCTGTTCTGCTCTTCACGCACAATCTGTTCAATTTTGCGCAGAACCTTCAGCCCCAAAGGCAACCAGGAATAGATGCCTGCCTGCTGCTGGCGAATCATGCCTGCACGCAGCATATAGCGATGAGAGACAATTTCTGCCTCTTTGGGATTTTCTTTCAAAATGGGCAGAAAATAACGGGAAAGACGCATAGCCACTTCTTCCTTCACTTTCGCGCAGCAGGCAAAGGGAAGTCCTCTGGTCCGGCCATCGCAGATCAGTTTGTTTGGCACTTTATAGCGTGAGAAATCGCCAAAGGCAGCAAATAAGCTCAAATGCGCAAAACAGCACCGCTTTTACACAGGCAAGCGCCCTCTTTACGCAAAAACCCGCAAAAGATCTGATAGCCAGGCTGCACATAAGCTGCGTCAGAATGGCGCAAATTGCAAAAATTGACCCAAATCAAAAAAAATGATCATTGACGAAAAAAGAGTGATGACAAATGGATAAGGGGCAAGTAATGTGCCCCAATAATGATAAGAGATACGCTCACCACTGATATCTCAATATCTTACGCGGTAAAATGTCTTGGGAGGATACAGGTCTCCGGCGCGTTCATTCGCTGCCGCTCACATCTAGCAAAACATAAAGCAGTAGAGCTATGGGGCCATCATCGCGTACCCTTATTCAAACAAGGCTTTAAGCCTTGTTTTTTTTTGCCCCCATTTTTCACCCCCCTGTCGCATCAAATAAAAAGGCCCCATAGACACTCTATGGAGCCTTTGAAACGCATTGAGAGGAAGAACGTTAGAGCATTTGAATAACTACGTGTTTATTCAAAATACTCTAGCCTTTGTTTCTAAGCATATTTTTGTCCGAAAACCGCACACACTTTTCGAAAAATATGTTCTAGCGCAAACTCTCCGGCATAGGGAAAAATGTCAAATCATCCAAGCCCAACCCCTTGATCTCGACAGCCCAATAATAGGTGGCAAAAAAGGTTGTGGCCAACAAAGTGGTGATCATCATGCGCCAGACAATGCGGCTATGCGCCGGAGCACTGGCAATGGTGCCAAGACGAACATCGTCCTCTTCGGCCTGCGTACGCACCCCAAAGGGCAGCACCAAGAACAAAGAAACCCACCAGAAAATAAAATAGATTGCAAGCCCGCTGGCCAATCCCATATGTCATCATTCCTTTTAAGATGCCAGACCACGACTGAACGGCATCTAGATCTGTTCAAGCTCTGTCAATGTACCGCAAAAATCTTTTGGGTGCAAAAAGATAACCGGTTTTCCATGGGCACCGATCTTGGGTTCTCCATCGCCCAAAACCCGCGCGCCTTCCGCTTTCAGCTTATCGCGGGCTGCCAGAATATCTTCCACTTCATAACAAACATGATGAATGCCACCGGATGGATTCTTTTCCAAAAATTTGGCAATGGGAGACTTTTCGCCAAGTGGCTCCAAAAGCTCAATCTTGGTATTGGGCAGCTCGACAAAGACAACGCGCACACCGTGATCCAGCTCCTCTTGTGGCTCAGAAACCTTGGCTCCCAAGACACCGGCATAAGTAGCAACACCAACCTCTAAATCAGAAACCGCAATGGCAACATGGTTGAGACGACCAATCATGATAATAGTCCTTATAGATCAAGCTGTCTGGATGGGATATCCAGACACAATATACTCATCCCAGTCATACAAGGTTCACCATCACTGCAACAATGGGCTTTTTGGCCCAGTGTTGGTAGACTTCATTCCTAACCGAACGCCGGACAGCCTCTCGCAAAATCTCGACATCTTTGCGTTTTTTGCCCGGCATCCCCCGCAAAGCCCCAAAAATACCAGCCTCGATAATCTCGATAAACAGCTTGTCTTCCTTATCCCGCTCAGGGATACCGGCCAGAGCCATTTGTGGATGTCCCAAAATTTCGCCTTTGCGATTGACCGTCAAAGCCACACTGATATGCCCGACAAATGACAATTTGCGCCGTTGCTGAATGCCACACTCTTCGAATGTACCGATCACATCGCCATCTTTGTAAAGGCGGCCTCCCAGATATTCATCCCAGCTTTTGATTGTCCCGCCCGCAAGTCGTGCCATCCAGCCATTGCGCACATGCAAAATCTCATGCACGCCCATATCCTTGGCCAACAGGCCATGCGCCTGCAAATGCATCTCTTCACCATGGACCGGAATAGCGATTTTGGGACGTGTCCATTGATACATTTTGCGCAAATCATCACGACGCGGGTGACCGGATACATGGACAGGTGCGTCACGGTCCGTGATCACCTCCACGCCTTGCTGTGCCAGATTGTTGACCACTTCGCCAATGGCCCGCTCATTGCCGGGAATAGCCTTGGAAGACATGATCACCCGATCCCCTTTAGAGAATTGCACAGAGCGATGCTCGCCTCCGGCAATGCGGGCAAGTGCTGCGCGCTTCTCACCTTGCGAGCCGGTTAAAATCGCCACCACCTTATCGCGCGGCAAATAGCCATAATCGTCATCGGAAAGAAAGTCCGGCACATCTGTCAGATAACCCTGCTCTTGCGCAACCTCGATAAAACGCCAAAGTGCCCTGCCAACCACAACAACCTGCCGCTCGGCTTTGGCTGCGGCCCGGGCCACAGCCTGAACCCGTGCGACATTGGAAGCAAAGGTGGTGATAGCCACGCGTTTGGGAGCCGTTTTGATTTGATGATATAATTCCTCTTCAACATCAGCTTCGGAAATAGAAGAACCTTCGCTCATGGCATTGGTGGAATCGCAAATCAAGGCCAAGACCCCTTCGTCTCCAAGCTCCTGCAAACGCTGTGTATCGGTTGCGCGGCCAATACCGGGTCGATCATCCAGCTTCCAGTCCCCGGTATGCAGCACAAGGCCATGCTCTGTGCGGATGGCCAAGCCATTGGCCTCTGGTATCGAATGCGACATGGCGACAAATTCCACGTCAAAGGGCCCGAGCTTGACCTGTTCGCCTTGCTTTACGCGCTTTACCGGAATTTTCGGGGCGCCCGGCTCAGAGGCCATTTTGGCATCAATCAGATCGGCAAGAAAGCCGGTGGCATAAACCGGAACATCCAGCCTTTCCCATAAATAGGGCAAAGCGCCGAAATGATCTTCATGCCCATGGGTGATGACGATGCCCTCAATCCGATCTTTTTCTTCTTCCAAAAACCGCATATCGGCAAAAATCAAATCCGCTCCGGGATGCGCCTCATGGGCGAAGGCAACACCAAAATCGACAATGATCCATCTTTTGTCCCCTTCTGGTCCAACACCATAAAGGGCCATATTCATGCCAATCTCACCAACGCCACCAAGAGGCATGAAAACCAGTTCAGAAGATATCATAATCGCTTTTACCCAAATCCGAAAAACAACGCCGCACGCGCAGAGACAATCGTTTATGTTTGCGGCCAGAAAACATCGCCAGCCATGATCTTGCGGCGAGACCCATTATCCATCAAAAGCACCAAAGCCCCGTCATCATCGAGATGCTCGAAATGGCCGTGAAGCTCTTCATTTGGCAACCGCACCACAATCGGTTTGCCAACACCGCGCGCGCGTAATAGCCAATCGCGGCGAATATCATCAAACCCGGCGCCTTGCCGCCAGCTTGAAATTTGCCGGTCCACTTGTTGCGCCAGCAAGGGAAACAGAATGTCAGGATCAATATCAAATCCGCCTTGCGACAAATTCGCCGCCCCTAACCCGTCTGTCTGGCTGGGATGGGTCCGGCAATTGATCCCAATGCCGATCACCACAATCTGGTCGCCATTGCTGCGATTGGAGCCTTCCAACAAAATACCGCAAATTTTGCGATCCTGCATCAAAAGATCATTGGGCCATTTGATGGAGACTTGCGCGCGCAAATTGGGGGCCAAAGCCTCACAAATCGCGCGATGGGCAGCCGTTGCCACCACAAGCGGCAATTGCGAGATCTTGGCCGCTGAGGCAGGATTGATCAACAACAATGAGGCATGGAGATTGCCGGTCTTGGAAATCCATGCCCGGCCCCGTCGACCACGCCCGCCGGTTTGCTCACATGCCGTGATCCAGAGATTGCCCATCTCGCCGCGCTGGCCTGCTTCCAAAGCAAGGGCATTGGTTGAGACAACACTGTCATAAGATTGATGACGATAATGGCTTGGAAAAACAGTCAAGAGACCCTCAAACATAGATGCATAGAGTGCGAAACAACGACAAAAAACCAAAAAGGCCCGCCAGACTTATAACTGGCAGGCCTTATACTGTTTCATGACAAAAGACAAGGATTAGGACGTAAACTGATAAATGTGATGTGCCTGCGTCCTAAAAGAAACTCTTGGCCGCAACTTCTGCCATCTCGCGCAAGGAGCCGATATAGAAAACCATGGTCAGAACAATGATGCCGCTCGCACCAAGTACCAGTCTCAGCTCACCGGTCATTTTTTCAAAGACAGGAGCCGGGTCGTCAAAGAACATGATTTTGACAATGCGCAGATAATAATAAGCCCCAACCACCGAAGCCAAGACGCCAATGATTGCCAAGGGATACAACCCAGCCTCAATCGCAGCGGAAAAAACGAACCATTTGGCAAAGAAGCCACCCAGCCAAGGGACACCGGCCAGTGAGAACATGATCATGGCCAGCAAAAAAGCCATTGGCAGATTTGTCTTTGACAAACCTGACAAATCATCAATGGTTTCCACCATGCCATCTTTGCGGCGCATGGCCAAAATAGCGGCAAAGGCACCAAGGGTCATAATCACATAAGTGATCATATAAATGATAACCCCTTCCACTCCCGCCTGACTGCCCGCTGCCAAGCCAACCAAAGCATAGCCCATATGCCCGATGGAGGAATAGGCCATCAGGCGTTTGATATTGCGCTGACCAATGGCGGCAAAAGCACCAAGCACCATAGACAGGATTGAGACGAAAACGATGATTTGCTGCCATTGGGCTTCCAATGGCTCAAAAGCGCCAAACACAACGCGAATGATCAAACCCATTGCCGCCACTTTGGGGGCAGCTGCAAAGAAAGCCGTTACCGGTGTTGGTGCGCCTTCATAGACATCGGGCGTCCACATATGAAACGGCACAGCAGAAATCTTGAAGGTAAGCCCCGCCAGAATGAAGACCAGACCAAAAATAGCCCCGATGCCGCCATCATTGGCATGCAGCGCTTCGGCGATGCCTGCCAGCGAGGTATGACCGGTAAACCCATAAATCAGCGACATGCCATAGAGCAGCATACCGGAAGACAAGGCCCCCAGAACGAAATATTTCAGGCCCGCCTCTGTTGCTCGTCCACTATCGCGCTTAATCGAAGCAATCACATAAAGAGAGAGCGATTGAAGCTCCAAGCCCATATAGACAGCAATCATGTCATTTGCAGAGACCATCATCATCATGCCAAGCGTCGCCAACATGATTAGAATGGGATATTCAAATGTCTCGAATTTCTCCGCCCGTGCATAGCCAACGGACATAGCAATGGCAAAGCCTGCACCGATCAGAATGATCACCTTCATCACTCTGGCGAAAGGATCCAGCACGAAGGCATCATTGAAGGTTACAATTTTTTCTGCCGGGTTCAGCAGCAAAATAACACCGGCAATGATGAGCAAGGCAACGGTCAGGCCCGTCACAGCCATGGTGTATTTGGGGCCACCAAAGGCACCCAGCATCAACAGCACCATAGCACCCACGGCCAACAATATTTCCGGCAGTGCCGGCATGAGATCTGGAAGCATAGCCATTTCAGTTGCCATAACTTTCTCTCTTCATGTTGCGGTTCACTCCCCTCACTTGGTGAGGAGAGCAACCTTGTCCGCAGCAGCCAGAGCTGCTTCGTAATTATTGATCAAATTCTCGACAGAGACGGCTGTGACATCCATGATTGGGGCCGGATAGACACCAAACAAAATGGTCAGAACCACCAAGGGCACAAGAATAATTTTCTCACGCATATTCATATCGAGAATGGATTTCAGGCTTTCCTTTTCCAGCTTGCCAAAGACCACACGGCGATAGAGCCACAAGGCATAGGCAGCAGAGAGGATGACCCCCGAAGTTGCGATGAAGGCAATCCAGGTATTTTGCTGGAACGCACCCATAAGCGTCAAAAATTCACCCACAAAGCCCGATGTGCCCGGCAAGCCAACATTGGCCATGGTGAAAATCATAAAGACCGTGGCAAACCATGGCATACGATTGACCAATCCACCATAGGCCGAAATTTCGCGGGTATGCATCCGGTCATAGACCACGCCAACGCACAAGAAGAGCGCGCCGGACACAATACCGTGAGATAGCATCTGGAAGATGCCCCCCTGCACGCCCTGCATGGTCATGGTAAAGATGCCAAGGGTGACATAGCCCATATGGGCAACGGAAGAATAGGCAATCAGCTTTTTGATATCTTGCTGCATCAAAGCGACAAGAGAGGTATAGACAATTGCGACAACGCTCATCGCATAAACCAGTGGCGCAAAAAAGTCAGACGCCAACGGGAACATGGGGAGAGAGAAGCGCAGGAAACCATAGCCACCCATTTTCAACAGGATACCGGCCAGAATAACGGATCCGGCTGTTGGGGCCTGCACGTGAGCATCTGGCAGCCATGTATGAACCGGCCACATTGGCATTTTCACGGCAAAAGACGCAAAGAAAGCCAGCCACAACCACGTTTGCATCTCGGGCGGGAACGTATAGGACAGAAGTGTGACGATGTCTGTGGTTCCTGCCTCCCAATACATTGCCATGATTGCAAGCAGCATCAGCACAGAGCCAATCAGGGTATAGAGGAAGAATTTGAAACTGGCATAAACCCGGTTTTGGCCACCCCAAACCCCGATTATGATGAACATAGGAATGAGACCGGCTTCAAAGAACAGATAAAACAGGACAAGATCCAGCGCACAGAAAACCCCAATCATCATGGTTTCCAGCACGAGAAAGGCGATCATATATTCCTTAACGCGCTTGGTGACAGAGTCTCGGCCCGCATAGATTGCAGCGGGCATGAGGGCCGTTGTCAAAATGACAAACAGCATGGAGATGCCGTCAACCCCCATCCGATAGCTAACAGAAGAGGACAGCCATGCGGCCTCTTCCTGCATCTGAAAACCGGCAGTGCTTGGGTCAAACTGATTCCAGATCAAAAGCGAAATCAGGAAGGTCACAATGGTTGTCCATAACGCAACATTATTGATATTGCGTCTGGAAATATCATCATCGCCCTTGACCAAAAGGATCAGAAATGCGCCGACCAGCGGCAAGAAAGCGACGGTAGAAAGAAGTGGCCAATCACTCATTAGTGCGCCCCTCCGGTAAACATGGCCCAAGTGATGAGAACGGCAACCCCAATCATCATGGCAAAGGCATAGTGATAAACGTAACCCGTTTGAAGACGCACAACGCGATTGGTCATATCAATCACCCGTGCTGCAATGCCATTGGGGCCGTAATAATCGATGACACGCTCATCGCCCTTTTTCCAAAGGAAGGCACCAATCTTCATGGATGGACGAACAAAGAGGAAATTGTAAAGCTCGTCAAAATACCATTTGTTCAACAGGAACTGATAAAGCCATTGATGCCGCTTGGCGAGCTGCTTGGGTATTGTTGGCTGTTTGATATACATATACCAAGCGCTCACAAGACCGGTCAGCATCATCACGAAAGGTGCCAGTTTGACAGCCCATGGCACATGATGAAATTCCTCAATCAGATTGTTGTCAGGTCCGACATAGAGCGCGCCTTTCCAGAAGGCATCGAAATGAGCACCATAGAAGAAGCTGGAAAAGACCATGCCAGTAAAGACAGCACCCACAGCCAAAATCATAAGCGGTACGGTCATCACCAATGGGCTTTCATGAATATGGGCTTTCACGTCGGCACTCATGCGCTCCTTGCCATGAAAGGTCATGAACACAAGCCGCCAAGAATAGAAACTGGTAAAGAGAGCTGCAATCACAGTCATGCCAAAGGCATACATGGCCATCGGATTATGGGCTGCAAAAGCGCTTTCAATAATCGCATCCTTGGAGTTAAACCCGGCAAAGCCAATCAGCGTCCCCGGAATACCAACCCCTGTCAGCGCCAATGTGCCGATGGTCATCATCCAATAGGTGACTTTCACATGTTTGGCCAATCCACCCATTTTGCGCATGTCCTGCTCGTCTGAGACGGCATGGATGACCGAGCCTGCACCAAGAAACAATAGAGCCTTGAAGAAAGCATGTGTGAAGAGATGAAACACAGCAGCGCCATAGGCCCCGATCCCTAGTGCTACAAACATATAGCCCAGCTGGGAACAGGTGGAATAGGCAATCACCCGTTTGATATCATTTTGCACAAGGCCAACAGTAGCGGCAAAGAAAGCTGTGGTCGCACCAACAAAGGTTACCACAACCAGCGCATCGGGCGTTACCTCAAACAAAGGAGACATACGCGCCACCATGAAGACACCTGCTGTCACCATCGTCGCAGCATGAATGAGCGCAGACACAGGCGTTGGCCCTTCCATGGCATCAGGCAGCCAGGTATGGAGCAGAAATTGCGCAGATTTTCCCATCGCGCCGGTAAACAGAAGCAGGCAAATGACGGTTAGCGGGTTCCATTCACTCCAAAGAAATGTCAAACGAAGCGGACTTTCTTGATCATTGATTTGGGCAACGATCTCGGGAACCTTGGCAAAAATCACATCATAATCGGTCGAGCCGAAAATGTAATAGATAGCAAAAATGCCCAACAGGAAGCCAAAGTCGCCAACCCGGTTGACCACAAAAGCTTTCATACTGGCGGCATTGGCGGATGGCTTTTGGAACCAGAAACCAATCAGCAAATAAGAGGCCAGTCCCACGCCTTCCCAGCCAAAGAACATTTGCATCAGATTGTCAGAGGTGACAAGCATCAGCATGGCAAAGGTAAAGAGCGAAAGATAGGCAAAAAAGCGCGAGCGATGCGGATCATGATGCATATAGCCAATGGAATAGATATGCACCAGCGCCGAGACACTATTGACCACGACCAACATTACAGCGGTGAGCGTATCGACCCGGATGGCCCAGTCAAAGACCAAGGAGCCAGAGGCAATCCAGCTCAAGAGTTGCACCTTTTGCGTCTCACCAGAGCCAAGAGCAACGGAGAAAAAGGCAACCCAAGACAAAAGAGCTGCCAAGACCAGCAAACTGGATGTGACATATTCAGAGGCTTTATGACCGATTGAACGACCAAACAGGCCTGCAATCAAAAAGCCGATCAGCGGAAGAAAGACGATGGCCGAGTACATGATTATCAGCCCTTCATCATATTGATATCTTCAACAGCAATCGAGCCACGATTGCGATAGAAGACAACCAGAATTGCCAGACCAATTGCAGCTTCTGCCGCCGCAACAGTGAGAATGAGCAGAGCAAAAATCTGCCCGGCCAAATCGCCCAGAAAGGACGAGAAGGCGACGAAATTGATATTGACTGCGAGCAAGATCAGTTCAACAGACATCAGAATGACGATCACATTTTTCCGGTTCAGAAAAATGCCAAACATCCCGATCACGAACAGGATCGCTCCAACGGTCAGATAATGGCTAAGTCCAATTTCCATTTTTGGTCTGCCTTACCGACTTCTCGGTCCTCTAGAGTTAAACTCCAGCGGAACCGGCAACGGGCCTTAAATGCCCTTGCCAGATTCCACTTGTTTGATTTCGATGGAATTGGCCACGGTACGACCAACCTGACGAGAGATATTCTGGCGCTGAACATCCTTGCGATGATGCAGGGTGAGCACAATTGCACCGATCATCGCCACCAGAAGGATCATCGCCGCGCTCTGGAAGAAATAGATATACTTCGTGTAGAGCAGCGCACCGATTGCCTCGATGTTCGATTTCTCAGCCAGTGCCGGAATAGGCTCTGCGATATTCGCGGTCACGTCCGGGCTCAATGCCCAACCACCCAGCGCGATCAGCAGC
>JAOXSH010000124.1 GCA_025800145.1 Cohaesibacter sp. | reverse complement strand
GCGAACCTTGCAAAGATCCTTGCCAATAGCACTTGAGCGCCACGCGGTTTCATAGGCGATCAAATCGTCGTTGCTGCGTCCCTCGGCCAAGGCCTCAATCACGGTGTCTGCGGCCAGCATACCGGAATGCATGGCATTATGGGTGCCTTTGATGCGAGGCACATTGACGAGACCTGCGGAACAGCCAATCATGGCACCACCCGGGAAGGAAACCTTTGGAACAGACTGATAGCAACCTTCAGTAATGGCACGGACACCATAAGATATACGCTTGCCGCCAACAAAGGTGTCACGCACGGATGGATGCTGCTTGAAACGCTGGAACTCTTCGAATGGGGACAAATATGGGTTCTTGTAGTTCAGATGAAGAACAAAGCCGACAACGACCTGATTATTCTCCAGATGATAGAGGAAGGAGCCACCACCGGCCTTCATGTCCAAGGGCCAACCGAAGGAGTGAGTGACCAGACCTTGGTCATGCTTCTCGGGATCGATTTCCCAAAGCTCCTTGATGCCGATGCCGAACTTGGCGACATCGCTGTCTTTGTCGAGCTTGTAGTTGGCAATGATTTTCTTGGCGAGCGACCCTCGCACACCTTCAGAGATCAGGGTATATTTGCCGCGCATGAAAGTGTCTTTTGGCTGACCATCAAGCCCCCCACCCATGTCGCCGGTGGCTACACCGCGCACCGCGCCATTTTCATCATAAAGCACTTCTGCAGCAGCAAAGCCGGGATAGATTTCAACGCCAAGGCCTTCTGTCTTCTCTGCCAGCCAGCGACAGACATTGCCAAGTGAGACAATGTAATTGCCATGATTGTTCATCAATGGCGGCATGGCAAAGTTTGGTAAGGTGATGCTACCCGCAGGGCCTAGGAGCCGGAACACGTCCTTCTTGACCTCGGTCTGGAACGGATGGGAGCTGTCTTCGCGCCAATCTGGCAGCAATTCATCGAGACCACATGGATCCACCACAGCGCCAGAAAGGATATGGGCACCGACCTCGGAGCCTTTTTCCAGAACAACCACGGAAATCTCTTCACCTTTTTCCTGCGCCAGCTGCATGATACGGATCGCTGCTGACAAACCAGCAGGCCCGGCACCGACGATGACAACGTCAAATTCCATATATTCGCGTTCGGAAAGCGCGCTATCGTCTGTCATCAAAGGGTCCGGTCCCGGTCGTTGGGTTGGTGGTCCATGGAAAGAATATAGCCCGCCCTGCTATGGGACGGGCTATATGGAGCGAAGTATTACAGTGCTTTTTCGAGCTCAGGCAGAACATCGAAGAGATCCGCTACGAGGCCGTAATCTGCGACCTGGAAGATCGGGGCTTCTTCGTCCTTGTTGATGGCAACGATGACCTTGGAGTCTTTCATGCCAGCCAGATGCTGAATGGCGCCAGAAATGCCGCAAGCGATGTAGAGCTCAGGTGCAACCACCTTACCGGTCTGACCAACCTGCAGATCGTTTGGCGCATAGCCCGCATCAACTGCCGCACGGGATGCACCAATGGCAGCACCCAGCTTGTCAGCAACAGGGGTGAGAACTTCCTTGAACTTCTCTTCAGAGCCCATCGCACGACCACCGGAGATGATGATCTTGGCAGACGCCAATTCCGGGCGATCAGACTGGGACAGCTCTTCACCAGCATAAGCAGAAATGCCTGGTGCTTCTGCCATGGTGGCAGCTTCGACAGCAGCAGATCCATCAGTGCCAGCAGAGGCAAAGGTTGCGGTCCGAACAGTGATGACTTTCTTGGGGTCAGTAGACTTCACGGTCTGCATGGCGTTACCAGCATAGATCGGACGCTCAAAGGTATCAGCGGATACCACTTTGGTGATATCAGACAGCTGCATCACATCCAGAAGAGCCGCTACGCGAGGCATGAAGTTCTTGCCGTTGGCAGTAGAAGCCGCGACAATCGCATCATAATCGCCAGTCATGGCAACAATCTGAGCAGCCATTGGCTCAGCCAGCTGATGGTCCAGCTCATCGCTTTCTGCGGTGATGACTTTGGCAGCACCAGTCAGTTTGGCAGCTTCCTCAGCAACAGCGCCACAGCCTTTACCAGCCACCAACACATGCACATCACCACCCAGCTCAACAGCTGCGGTCATTGCCTTGTAGGTCGCATCATTCAAAGCCGCATTGTTATGTTCGGCAATCAAAAGGGTCGTCATATCTCTATCTCCTCAATCTGCCTTACAGAACGCCAGCTTCGTTTTTCAGCTTGTCGACCAGCTCGGCGACATCAGTCACCTTGACGCCAGCCTGACGGGCTGCAGGCTCAACGGTGGAGAGAACTTCCAGACGTGGAGCGATATCAACGCCATAATCAGAAGGGTCTTTGGTGTCTAAAGGCTTCTTCTTGGCTTTCATGATGTTTGGAAGAGACGCGTAGCGTGGCTCATTGAGGCGCAGATCGGTTGTAATCACGGCTGGCATGTTCAGCTCAACCTTCTGCAGGCCGCCATCGATCTCACGGGTGACAGTGACTTTGCCTTCGCCGAGATCAACTTCAGAAGCGAAAGTGCCCTGAGGCCAGCCAAGCAGGGCTGCCAGCATCTGACCGGTCTGGTTGCTGTCATCATCGATAGCCTGTTTGCCAAGAACAACCAGTTCTGGATTTTCTTCAGCAACAACGCCTTTCAGCAGTTTGGCAACAGCCAGTGGCTCAACGGTTTCGTCGGTTTTGATCAGGATCGCACGGTCTGCGCCCATAGCCAGAGCGATACGCAGGGTTTCCTGTGCCTGCTGTGGGCCAACTGAGGCAACAACAATCTCGGAGGCCTTGCCAGCTTCTTTCAGACGAATGGCCTCTTCAACCGAGATCTCATCAAACGGGTTCATGGACATCTTGACGTTCGCAAGTTCAACGCCACTGCCATCGGCCTTAACACGGATCTTGACGTTATAGTCAACAACCCGCTTTACGGGTACCAGAATCTTCATCGAGCCACTTCCTACCATAGATTATCGTCTCGGGACCGGGACAAGTAGTATCACGACTGAAAATCGGGATATATCAGCAAACGCTCCGAAAGCGCTCGACACATATGTCTAACACCTCGGCAGGATCTCGTTTCCACCAATTGTTGGCCGAAAAAATCTCCACTTCGCAATATCCGTCATAACCAGCCGCCTCCACTTGCGCACGCAAGTGTTTTAGATCCGCCACCCCGTCTCCCATCATGCCGCGATCAAGCAAGACATCAGTTGTATCAGCTAGCCAATCACACAAGTGATATCCAGCAATACGATCTGCTCCGGCTTCCAACAAGCTTTCACCGAGAAGCAAATCCCACCAAACATGATAGACGTCGATGGCAATAGCAACTGCGGGGTGATCTATCTGATCGCATAAGTCCACCGCGTCCCTGACCGTCACCAGACAAGAACGATTGCCGCCATAAACAGGGTTTAGAGGCTCCAGCGCCAGTTTGACCCCAGCCTTGTACGAATACGGCGCCATCTCGGCAACAATTTGCGCCACTTCATTCAGGCTCTCGCGCTGAGAATGGCTATTTTCAATTACACCGCCGACAACCAGCGTCAAACAGGAAGAGCCCAGCGCTTGCGCCATATCTATGGAGGCTTTGAAATCGTCCATTATGACCTGACGTTCGACCGGGGCCAACGGGCCGACCAGAAAAGGTGAACGACACAGTCCGCACACCTCCAACCCGGTCGACCTCATCCGCTCACCAATCTCAATCGCACGCTCACCAATTTCGCGTCGCCACCAGGCAATGGCACCAAACCCTCGCTCGGCACAGGCATCGATCACCTGTTCGGGCGACCATCCGGCACCATGCCCCTCCAGGTTATGCCCAAGTGTTGCGGTATTAAGCGCCAGGGCTCGATGGTCCTGAGAAAAATCTCGCAATTTAACATCCGGTCCCATCATCAACACCCATAAACAGCCAGCATTTTTTTCATCCGCTCCACTGCGAGCTCAGGTTTGGAAAGAAGTCCGCATCCATCAGCCATTTTGAACAGATCGACAAAATAGGGCAGTGAGCGCATGGCATGGTGACCGTTCAGCATGATGAAATGATCCTGAAAACCATTTAGCCACGCCAGAAAGACGACGCCAGTTTTGTAGTATTGGGTGGGTGTTCGGAAAATATGCCGGGCCATGGGCACGGTCGGATCAAGAGTGGCGTGAAAACCTTTCAAATCTCTGCGATCCAGACAATTGATAGCATGGGCTGCTGCCGGCGCCAAAGGATCAAATATCCCCAAAAGCGCATGGGAATAGCCTTGATCATCACCAGCGATCAGATCAGGATAATTGAAATCATCTCCGGTATACATTTTTACGCCAGCGGGCAGCAAACGCCGCATGCGGATTTCCTTGTCCTTATCCAGGAGGGAGATCTTGATGCCATCGACTTTGTTTTTATTGAGTTCAATCACCTGCAAAGCAGTTGCCAGTACATCGTCAAAAGCACCCCCTCCCCAATAGCCAGCAAGCGCAGGGTCGAACATTTCGCCCAACCAATGCAAGATCACCGGCTGCTCTGCTTCCGACAGGACATCGCCATAAACGGACAGATAGTCATCAGGGCTTTTGGCCACTTTCGCCAGAGCTCTGCTTGCCATCAGGATCACCTGGCTATCGAGTTTCTGGACCGCTTCAAGTTGTTCCAGATAACCGCGCCTGACATCTTCCAGCGAGCAAACAACAGAAGGATCGAGATGGTCTGTGCCAACGCCGGAGGCAACACGGGCGTTGGGAATTTCCTGCTTGGTACGACGGATCAATTCCAGAGCACCAGCCCAGTCCAGTCCCATACCACGCTGGGCCGTATCCATGGCCTCTGCAATGCCAAGACCCAGATCAGCCAGACGACGGCGAAAGGCCATGGTGGCGTCCCAATCGACGCTGGCAGGACCCGACGGATCAGAATCCGTGAATGGATCTGCCACAACATGGGCTGCAGAATACACCACACGGCAGGCATTCTCAGCCATACTTGCCGCAACAACAGGCATACCTTTCATCTCGTAAGATTCAAGCGTACCATTGACATTGGGAAGAGAGATCATCATGCAAACAGACCTTTAAAATCTTGAAATCAACATGCCACCATCGGCAGAAATCGCCTGCCCGGTGGTATAGGGCAACGCACCGGTCGCAAGGCTGGCGACAATTGCCCCCATATCGTCCGGTTGGCCCAGCCGTGCCAGGGGTACCAGCCCTTCTTCATCAATCCGATTTTGATATACATCGCGAACCACTCGTGTCATCGGGGTTTCGATCAAACCAGGTTGTATGTCGTAAACAGCGATATTTTCATGCGCAAGGCGCACCGCAAAGCATTTGGAAATCATTGCCGCTGCTGCCTTGGAGGCGCAATATTCAGAACGCAACACGCTGGCAGCTACGGCATTGGATGAGGTGACATTGATCAGAGCGTGAAAGGCATCGCTACGCTCGGGTCTGGCGAGGACGCGGCGTGCAAACGTCTGACTGAGAAAGAACAGAGCCTTGGCATTCACCGATATGCATCGATCGAAGCTCTCCTTGCTTACATCCAGCATATCTCCGCGACTGAGCACCGAAACTCCGGCATTATTGACCAATGTTGTCACCGGTCCGAGCGCAGCTTCTGCCAGATCAAACATATGTTCATGGGTAGCCAGATCCGAGACATTTCCCACCACTCTGGTCACTTTAACCCCAAGCGCTTCAATCTCGGCATGAGCTGACTGCAAATCAGGACCATCCTCACGATCATTCAACGCCAGCGAAAACCCCGCCCGTGCCAGATGGTGTGCTATACCCAAACCGATCCCCCGGCTGGCTCCGGTTACAAGTGCCACCTGAGGTATGTTGCCCTTGTCACTGATCATCATCGCGCTCCGTGTTTGATCAGTTCACGCGCTATAATCATACGCTGGATCTGATTGGTGCCCTCATAAATCTGCGTGATTTTAGCATCCCGGTAAAGACGTTCCACTTCGAAACCACGAATATAGCCAGATCCACCAAAAATCTGAACTGCATCTGCCGTGCGAGCAACCGCCATATCACCGGCAAAACACTTGGCCATTGAACAAGCCTTGGTGGCTTCCAACCCGTTATCGATGGCAAAAGTAGCTTTCTGCACGAGCAAGCGAGCAGCCTCGATATCCTTGGCCATATCAGCCAACATCCATTGCACACCCTGAAAATCAGCAATCTGCTGACCGAACTGCTTGCGCTGCTGAGAATAATCAAGGGCTGCCTCAAGTCCCGCCTGACCGATACCAACCGCCAGAGAAGCAATACCAACGCGCCCTTTGTCCAGCACGCTCATCATCATATGAAAGCCACGGCCCTCCCGTCCAAGCAACGCGTCTTCTGGCAGTTTCACATTGTCAAAATTCAAGGCTCCAACCTGACTGGCTCGCTGCCCCATCTTATGCTCTTTGGGACCACGCTCGACCCCTTCTGCATTCAGATCGACAATGAAAATGCTCATGCCGCGATGCCCGGCATCCTTGTCGGTACGCGCCAGAACGAACCCCACATCTGCGACCGGAGCGTTATGGATCCAGATCTTGCCGCCATTGAGCAACCAGCCATCATCTGTCTTGTCTGCAACGGTTCGCAAACCGGAAACATCGGTACCCGCTTCAGGTTCCGTAATGCAATAAGCGACCTTGATCTCTGATTTTATGGCCGAAACCAGCCATTTTTTCTGCTGTTCCTTGCTGCCATGGCGCACAAGAAGCGTCGAAATCAATTCCACCAGACCACATTGATCGGCAATGGATGCATAGCCGCGCGACAATTCTTCCATGACGATGGAATAACTCAATGTATCAAAACCCGGACCACCCAGCTCTTCTGGCACACCGATGCCAAACAGGCCCAGCTCTCCCATCTGCCTGTAGATTTCATCCGGGAAACGCTCATCGCGGTCCAGCTCTTCAGCGACCGGGCGGATCACATCTTCTGCAAACTGGCGCGTCATCTCGCGCACGGCTTCATGGGTCTCGGTAAGAAACATATCTCGCGTCCATTTGTAACTATCTGGTTACTTATTAACAGCTCCGTCAATTTGCGTCAATAGCTTGGCAACGCTTCATTGTTTTGACGACCCAATGGCAAGGAAAGGACTTGCCAAGATCGCAAGGCAGCGCTAGTTATTTAACTAATTAGTTACTTGTGGAGGAATGAAATGGAAATCACCAAAAAGCAGAAATTTGGTCGCGTCGATCTGGAAGTCACGCCATTTGCTTTCGGGGCTGCACCGATTGGCAATATCTTCAGAACGATTGACGAAGCAACTTCGGATGCCATGATTCAACGCTCCTGGGAGGCGGGCGTTCGCTATTATGACACAGCACCCATGTATGGGCATGGCCTGTCTGAAATGCGTGTGGGTCATTCCCTGCGCTGGAAAAATCGCGACGACTTTGTCCTCTCCTCCAAAGTGGGCCGCGTGCTCAAACCAGCCAAACGGTCGGACATAGATTTCACCCCATGGGTGGATGCAGCTCCCAACAAGATGGAATTCGACTATTCCTATGATGGCACCATGCGCGCATTTGAAGATTCCCTGCAACGCATGGGACTGGAACGCATGGATATTTGCTTCATTCACGATATCGATGTCTTCACACGCGGCAGCGAACAGCCCGAAGTGTTCGAACAGGCCATGAATGGCGCCTGGAAAGCTTTGGAGCAATTGCGCAATGAAGGCACTGTCAAAGCCATTGGCGTGGGTGTCAATGAGTGGCAAGTCTGCCATGAAGCATTGAAACAGCGTGATTTTGACTGCTTCCTGCTGGCAGGTCGCTATACTTTGCTGGAACAGGAATCTCTGGAAGAATTCCTGCCTTTATGCGAAGAGCGCAATGCTGCGGTGGTCGTTGGTGGTGCATTCAATTCAGGCATTCTGGCCACCGGTGCAAAAGAAGGTGCCAAATATAACTACGCCCCTGCTCCGGAGCATATCATGAAGAAAGTGGCAGGCATCGAAGAGGTTTGCAAAAAATACGATGTGCCGCTTCCCGCTGCGGCCATGCAATTCGTCGTTGCTCATCCAGCCATTCCGTCCTTTGCAGCAGGCGTGCGCACTGTCGAACAGCTTGATCGCAACATTGAATGGTTCACCCATTCAATTCCAAGTGATTTCTGGGCTGAATTGAAGCAAAAGGGCCTGTTGCAGGAAGCAGCCCCGACCCCCACAGAATAACGTTCAAAAACGAATATCTCAAACAGAATAAAGGACCGAAAGGAGAGTTCATGTTACACAAAGGAAGAATCCTTCCGCCGGCCCTTTATCGCTATGACGACTTGCATATTGACGATGTAATCCGCACAGCCCAACAGATTGTCACAACCAAGCATATCGATAATTTTGCAGAACTGACCGGCGATTACTTTGCGATCCATATGGATCGCAAGGCCGCCCACGCCAAAGGCTTCCCTGACCGGGTCGCCCATGGCCTGCTCGTTCTCTCATTGGTGGATGGATTGAAAAATCAGGCCGAGGCCCGGCTGGATGCCATCGCTTCGCTTGGCTGGACATGGCATTTTCAAAAGCCTGTCTTTGCCGGAGACAGCCTGCAAGTCATGCTGCGTGTCTCGCAAAAACGCTCTACCGGCAAGGATGACCGAGGTATCGTAACCTTCGAAGGACTGGTCTGGAACCAGCATGATGTCTGCGTTCAGACCGGTACCAACGAACTGATGATGGTGCGATAGAGCTGTGATTACTAATCTTCAATCAGGATTGCTCGAAAATCATTGACATTGGTACCGGTCGGACCTGTGACAAACAGATCATTGATGACCTCAAAAGCTGACCAAGCATCATTGCGGTCCAGATAGTCTCTCGCATCCTCAGATATTTCCCGAAGCCGCGCAACCGTGCTGCCATCGACAAATGCTCCCGCATTATTCTCAGAACCATCGATACCATCCGTATCAGCAAACAAGGCATGAATGCTGCCCTGCCCGGCAATATCCAGCGCAAGCGCAAGTGCGCCTTCACTGTTACGCCCCCCCTTGCCCAAACCCAATCCAGCATTGCTCAAGGTCACAGTGGTTTCACCCCCCGACAACAAAATGGCTGGTTTGGCAAAAGGTTGATCCTTCAGAGCCACTTCGCGGGCCAATGCTCCATGCATCTGACCAATATGGCGACTCTCCCCTTCGATGGAGTCGGAAAGAATATGAGCATCATAACCCTTATCCGCAGCCCAATCTGCCGCTGCTTTCAGCGATTGTCCAGCTGAGGCAATCACATGCACCTCATTGCGGGCAAAACATTCCTCATCCGGTCTTGGTGCATCTGCCGCTGAGCTTTCCAGATGCGCCATAATGGAGGCTGGCAAATCCATGCCATACTGACGAATGATGGTCAGGGCCTTTTCCCTATTACTCTCATCAGCAATTGTAGGCCCAGAGCCGACATAGGCGGCAATATCGCCGGGAATATCAGAGACGATCAAGCTCACAACCTGCGCTGGGTAAGCTGCTTTGGCCAAACGGCCACCCTTGATATTGGAGACATGTTTGCGGATCACATTCATATCAGAAATTGGAGCACCAGACGCCAGCAGACTTTCATTCATGGCCTGCTCATCAGCAAGGCTGATACCATCCGGCGGAGAAGGCAAAAGAGACGAGGCACCACCACATATCAGCGCGACGACCAAGTCATCAGCACTCAGATCCTGCACCAGCTGCAAAAGGCGTTTGGAGGCCATCAATCCATTGTCATCCGGCACCGGATGGGCAGCCTGAATCACCTCTAAGTGTTCACAGGGCACTTCATAACCATAACGGGTAACCACCAACCCCTCTAACGGACCATCCCATGCCCGCTCAAAAGCCCGAGCCAATTGTGCAGCACCCTTACCCGCTCCGACAACAATCACGCGCCCCTTCGGCCGCTGTGGCAACCAGCCATCGATGATACGAGCCGGATCTGCTGCCTCAACAGCTGCCTCAAACATACCTTTCAGGATCGCTCTGGGTTCAATCATATGCTTGTTCCCTTATAGAACCATGTCGATTACGGTTACTCCGTCTATCCCGTCGGTCACATGCTCTATAATTCGCCCGCCAACCGCTTGGTGGGCAGGATCTTCCAGATAGATATCGCGAGATTTTTCATCATCAAAATCAAACCAGAAAACATCATGATTTCCACGGATCAGGTCGGCCTCAACCGCAACATTCTTGCGAACCTGAAAATCCAAAACACCGGGCAAGTGTCCGCGCAATGCATCAAGATCGGCAAACAGGGCTTGCTTGACCTCTTCACTGGTCGCACTATCAAACTTCAACAAAACAAAATGCCTAATCATGACGCTTTCCTCCCTGCGTAATGAAATTATGAATCTTTTCTACGATATCAGCGTGAGAATTCAGGTGTCCGAGATGGAAGTAGATCTCCTGAAAACGGGTCGTCTTTTCTCCCGAAAGGCCGCCACTCCTTCGGCACATTCCTCACTGGCAGCAATGGCCATACCAGCCATGGCATCGATACCATGTTCGCGCTCCTCTCCTTCGGAAGCATTGATCATCATCTTGCATAAATCCAGAGCCAAAGGTCCACGTCTCAAGCTACACTCGGCCCAATTACGGGCAAGTTCATCACCCTCCCCAACAGCGACGACATGATCGACCAAACCAAGGCGCCGCGCCTGCTCAGCATCAAAGCTTTCACCAAACAGAACCATACGCCGTATCACAGATGCTCCAAACCGTCGTACTAGGCGTTGAGTTCCGGACCATCCGGGGATCATACCAATGCCGGTCTCAGGCAAAGCAAGGCGACAACCATCTTCCGCGATACGAATATCCGCACAGGCTGCCAGCTCCAGACCACCACCAAGAACCGGTCCACGCAACAGCGCAATGACGGGCTGACGTAATCGCGCCAGAGCATTGAAAGCCCTGTTCCCGTCACGCAGCCAACGCATGGCGAAATCGCGGGCTTTATATTGCCCCCAGTCGTCAATATCGCCACCAGCACAAAAAGCATTGCCTGTACCGGATAGAATGACGACACCGATGCTGCGATCTTCATCAATGGTCTGGCAAAATTCCTCCAGCTTCCCAAGCATCTGACAGGACAGCGCATTGAGTTTATCGGGACGTTCGAGTGTCAGATGGGCAATATTGTCCTTTAGGATCAACTCGATCTGAGCCATATCCTGCTCCCTGCTCGCTATGCGCGCTTGTCACTTTCATCCAGTGTCAGGCCAAAAGGATCGGGATGGAACAATGCCGCATCCATCACCTTCAGATCTTTTGCAACTGTCAGCTCGATATCAGCCTGATCCAGGATATCATGCTGCAAATCGGTACCCGGGGCAATCTCGGTGACAACAAGCCCCTCTTCGCGCAACTCCATGACGCATCGTTCTGTGACATAGGTGACATGCTGCCCCTGTCTGAGAGCCCGCGTGCCTGAGAAGGAGACCTGCTCCACTTCTTCGACGATCTTGGCCACCTTACCCTGTTGGGTGATGGTCAACTTGCCGTCTTCGAGTCCGAATTTGGCCCCGGCGCTGAAATATCCGGAGAAGATAATGCGTTCAGCCCGGGCTGTGATATCAACAAAACCACCCGACCCAGCCGTCACGTGGGGACGGGCAGAGAGCTTGGAGACATTGACCGAACCATTGCGGTCAATCTGCAAAAATGAGAGAAGCGAAGCATCAAAACCTGCCGCTTGGAAATAACTGAATTGATGAGGAGAGGCCACAAAGGCTTCAGCATTGGAAGAACAACCAAATTTGAAATCCAGGAGCGGAACGCCGCCCACGGCACCTTGCTCGATGACCCATGTCACATCGCCATGACAACCTTCTTCAATGAAGATACGTGGTACATTTGCCGAAATACCAAAACCGATATTCACCGCCCAGCCCTTTTTGAGCTCTTGTGCCACACGGCGCGCGATCACTTTACCCACATCAAAGCCAGTGGTACGGAAGCTATCCAACGGACGGAACAATTCCCCGGAAATGGCCGGGTCATGTGCGGTAGCGGTGGTCTGAAGCTGCTCCGGCGCCTCGACAACATAATCCACCAGAATTCCCGGCACTCTCACATCATGAGGCTTGAGGGTGCCGGATTGAGCAATACGCTTGGCCTGAGCGATGACGATACCGTCATTATTGTGCGCAGCCAGAGCCATTTCCATGGCTCCCAGATAGGCCCCCTCATTTTCAAAAGTCAGATTGCCCCGCTCATCCGCCGTACTTCCTCGAATGATCGCCACATCAGGGGTCACAGTAGGGAAAAACAACCAGTCTTCTCCCTCAAAATTCACCTGTTTGACGATTGCTTCCGTGCGCGCGGCATCATTCATCGCACATCCCTCCAACGCAGGATCTGCAAATGTATCCATTCCCACCTTGGTCAAAACGCCCGGTCGCTTGCTTGCGGCCTCACGCAGCATATCAAACAGGATGCCGCTTGGCACATTATATGCCTTGATCGCATTGTCCATAATCCGACCCCAGATCAAAGGAGGCTCGGCGGAAGACGGACCAGAAGGATAGGATCCCCCCAGAACCCTCGACAACATGCCAGGCTTGGCGAGATGATCAACGCCCTTTGTGCCAAACATATCTCCTGCCGCAATAGGGTGAATGGTGGTCAAATCACGCGGACTTCCCTGATTGTCAAACCGCTCTCCCAAAGCTTGCAAAACCGCATCGGGGCAACACAATCCTGAAGAAGAATTTACTGCGATCACAGCACCATCACGAATATGACTCACAGCTTCTGAAGCAGTTTTTATTTTGGTCATTTGAGGGCCCGCCTTGCATCAATTAAGTAACTAGTTCGTTATTTAATAGCTTGCATAAAGCCGAAAATCAAGAGATGGTTATGAAATGAGATGAAGATCGAAAAGAATTTTTTCTCCGCAACAGCTTGAATAAAGTGAAATATTACCCTAATAAGTAACCATTTGGTTATTTCAGAAAATCAAAATTGCATATCAGCACATGGGAGGAATATGTGAGCATCTATTTCGAAAAAACTTTTCAGCGCTCCTTTGGCACCTTCCCCCTTACGGGAGAAGAGCTTTCAAAGGCCCTGAAGACTGCTATCGACATTGGCTATCGCTCGATTGATACGGCGCAATTGTATCAGAATGAAGCCGAGGTGGGTGCAACATTGGCCACGTTGGACATCCCTCGCCAGGATTTGTGCATCACCACAAAAGTGCATCCGGACAATTTCAGCGAGGCCGCTTTCCTGCCATCCGTTGAGGAAAGTTTGAAAAAACTTCAGCTGGACTATGTGGATGTCCTGCTGCTCCACTGGCCAACCCTTGGCGGTGATATTGCCTTGTCACTGAGATTGCTGGAAAAAGCTCAGAAAGAAGGTTTGACGCGTAATATTGGCGTCTCCAACTATACGGCGCAAATGATGCGCGATGCGACCTCTCTGATCGACACAGCCCTGGTTACCAATCAGGTCGAATTCCATCCTCTTCTCAATCAGGATATCTTGCTCGATGCAGCGATAGAAACCGGAATTCCGCTGTCATCCTATTGTTCCGTCGCCAGAGGTGAAGTGTTCAAATCTCCTCTCTTCGGGGAGATTGGTGCGCGCTACGGCAAAACGGCTGCCCAAGTGGTGCTGCGCTGGATTTTGCAAAAAGGTGTAAGCATCAACACCATGTCGACAAAGACGGCCAATATCCAAGCCAATTTCGATGTGATGGATTTTACACTGTCCAATATCGATATGGCGCAAATCGACAATTTGACCAATACAGGTTTTCGCATAGTTGGTGAAGATCTTGTCCCCTGGGCACCAAAGTGGGATTAGTCCGCTTCTTATTAAATTGGTTTCACAATCCAATGAAAAAGATTCGCACCAGCAAAGAGTGAGAGCCTGTGCGATGAATGCAATTCATTGCAATAGGCTCTAGGTTTTAGTGACAATTTAATTATTTGAGCCACAACATGATTGCTGCCAGTTTTACGAAGCCGAGGAAGTTTGCGGCAAGCTTGTCATATCTGGTGGCAATTCTTCGCCATTGTTTGAGCTTGGCAAAGAAGCCTTCAATGCCCCAT
>JAOXSH010000109.1 GCA_025800145.1 Cohaesibacter sp. | reverse complement strand
CTAGGGCGCGCCTCATTGAGTTGTCTTGACAAGTCAATGCAAAAGGTTCGCATCAAACTAGGGCGCGCCTCATTGAGTTGTCTTGACAAGTCAATGCAAAAGGTTCGCATCAAACTAGGGCGCGCCTCATTGAGTTGTCTTGACAAGTCAATGCAAAAGGTTCGCATTAAAAAAGAAAATACCCCAGCATTGTCCATCGAAAGATACCTTCTCAGTAAACCATTTCAAAGCATCCTATGGCTTTTGTTTATGATCAGGCACTCAGCGCCTGATCATAAACAAAAGCCATAGGATCCCGTCAAAATTCTTTACCTCTGCCCCTCCATGCCCATAATGGTGGTCTGATTCAAATCCTTCTTCGCCAATCAGCAGATCAATCCGCCAATGACCACATCAGAACCGGAAAAAAAGCCCCAAATGCCATTGGCGCTTCGCGAACAACAGGGCGAACAGCAAGGCTGTCTGAAACAGGCCCCCTTAAAAACAAGCCTGCCGCAAATGGCAATGGGCTATATCCTGACCTCTGCCCTTTTGATCTGGACTGGCCCTTTCAGCACCTTTGATCTGTTCCCCACCGCCATCCGCACGCTCTATTGGGGGCTGATCAATCTGGCTGCATGGATTTTGACCGCCTCCTGTGCCATTGGCATTGAAAGCCTGCTGAAGAAGAAACGCCAGCCTTTGAGCAAAAGCATGGAAGTGCTGGGGGCCTTTTTGGCGGGCCTGTCCAGCGCCCTGCCGCTGACCTTCATCGTCATTAAGGTCAATACACTGGCCTATCCCTATTCGACCAATCCGCAACAGGGCACGGGCTTGCCCGATTTCTGGGCTCTTTTTGGCCATATTGCACCACTGACCATCATCATCTCTGTACTCTATACCCTTTGGCATCACAAACAAAAACCCATGTCCCCACACGATCATACCCAAACATCCCAGCAAGAACAGGGTCAGGCACAATCAGGCAAAGAGCAAACCCCACCCAATCCTTTCTTTGAGCGCTTGCCCAAGCATTTGGGGCAAGAGCTGCTGTGGATTTCCAGTCAGGATCATTATCTGGATGTCAAAACAACCAAAGGCAAAGACATGATTTTGATGCGCCTGTCTGATGCCGAAAAAGAGCTGGCCGATTATCCCGGTGCGCGCATTCACCGCTCCCATTGGGTGGCCGACAAAGCCGTTTGCGCAACCAGAACAATCGAGGGCCGCCTGTTTGTGCATTTGAGCGACGAAACCACCCTGCCAGTCAGCCGCACCTATCGCCGGATTCCATCCACACGCGGCTGGCCAACCGGTCACAAATCGGCACCATAAAGGGCGGATTTGATCCAATCTGTCATTTTGAAAACAAAATATGGGGTTTGACGGCAAAAAAATACATCAAACCTATGGCATTGCCGACAATATTTCGGTATAGCGATCCAAATCTCATCTGCACACCCGCCCTGTAAAACAACAGGCCTCCTTGAAGAAGGAGCGCGGTGCCTAGACGTGAGCGCGAGACACCATGCCTAAGCGTAACGATATCCAATCCATTCTCATCATCGGTGCCGGTCCTATTATTATTGGACAGGCCTGCGAATTTGACTATTCCGGCACACAGGCCTGTAAGGCCTTAAAGGAAGAAGGATACCGAGTGATCCTGGTCAATTCCAATCCGGCCACCATCATGACCGACCCGGACATGGCCGATGCAACCTATGTTGAGCCAATCACCCCGGAAATTGTTGCCAAGATCATCGAAAAAGAGCGCCCAGATGCGCTTTTGCCCACCATGGGCGGCCAAACCGCGCTGAACTGCGCCCTGTCGCTGAAAAAGATGGGCACCCTGGAAAAATACAATGTCGAGATGATCGGTGCCACGGCAGAGGCCATCGATAAGGCAGAAGACCGCGAATTGTTCCGCGAAGCCATGACCAAAATCGGTCTGGACACCCCAACCTCCCGTCTGGCCCACGACATTCCCGAAGCGCTGGCCGCGCTGGATGTGGTCGGCCTGCCTGCCATCATCCGCCCCTCCTTCACCATGGGCGGCACCGGCGGCGGTGTGGCCTATAACCGCGAGGAATATCTGGAAATCATCGAGCGCGGCCTTGATGCCTCTCCCACCACCGAAGTGCTGGTAGAAGAAAGCATCATCGGCTGGAAAGAATATGAGATGGAAGTCGTGCGCGACCGCAACGACAATTGCATCATCATCTGCTCGATCGAAAATCTCGACCCAATGGGCGTGCATACCGGCGATTCCATCACCGTTGCCCCGGCGCTGACCCTGACGGATAAAGAATATCAGATCATGCGCGATGCCTCCTTGGCCGTGCTGCGCGAAATCGGTGTGGAAACCGGCGGCTCCAATGTTCAATTCTCCGTTAACCCGGAAAATGGCCGCCTGATCGTCATTGAGATGAACCCGCGCGTCTCCCGCTCCTCTGCGCTCGCCTCCAAGGCAACCGGCTTCCCCATTGCCAAGGTCGCAGCCAAGCTTGCCGTTGGCTATACGCTGGACGAGCTGGCAAATGACATCACTGGTGGCGCAACGCCGGCCTCCTTCGAGCCAAGCATCGATTATGTGGTCACCAAAATTCCACGCTTTGCCTTCGAAAAATTCCCCGGTGCCGAGCCATTGCTCTCCACCGCCATGAAATCGGTCGGCGAAGTGATGGCCATTGGCCGGACCTTCCAGGAATCCATGCAAAAAGCCTTGCGCGGTCTGGAAACCGGCCTCACCGGCATGAATGAGCTGGAAATTGAAGGTCTTGGTCAGGGCGATGACAAAAATGCCATCCGCGCCGCCCTTGCCAAAGCCACCCCTGATCGCCTGCTCAAAGTTGCACAGGCCATGCGTCTGGGCGTCAGCCATCAACAGATTTTCGACACTTGCAAATTCGACCCATGGTTCCTTGAACAAATTCAGGGCATTGTCGATATGGAAGAGCGCGTCCGCGCCCATGGCCTGCCAGAAGACGCCGCCAATCTGCGCAAGCTCAAAAGCATGGGCTTCTCTGATGATCGTCTGGCAGAGCTTGCAGGCGTCAAAACCATGGATGTTGTGCGCCTGCGCCAGAAACTGGATATACGCCCGGTCTTCAAACGCATTGATACGTGTGCTGCGGAATTTGCCTCCCCAACCGCTTATATGTATTCCAGCTATGAAATGCCGTTCAATGGCGAGCTGGTCTGTGAAGCCCAAGTGTCTGACCGCAAAAAAGTCGCCATCCTTGGTGGCGGTCCAAACCGCATTGGTCAGGGCATCGAATTTGACTATTGCTGCTGTCATGCCTGCTTTGCCATGGCCGACGCTGGCTATGAGACTATCATGATCAACTGCAACCCGGAAACGGTTTCAACCGATTATGACACCTCTGACCGCCTCTATTTCGAGCCATTGACCGCAGAAGATGTCATCGAAATTCTGCAAAAAGAGCAGACCAACGGCACATTGGAAGGCGTGATTGTGCAATTTGGTGGCCAAACACCGCTGAAACTGGCCCAAGCGTTGCAAAATGCCAATATTCCAATCCTTGGCACCTCTCCCGATGCCATCGATCTGGCCGAGGATCGCGACCGCTTCCAGAAATTGCTCTATAAGCTGGATCTGAAACAGCCAAACAATGGCATCGCCTATTCCATCGAACAGGCGCGCATCGTGGCCGAGCAAATCGGCTTTCCTGTTGTGGTCCGCCCATCTTATGTACTGGGTGGCCGCGCCATGGAAATTGTGCGCACGCCAGAAGCCTTTGAGAAATATATCCAGCTGACTTTGGCCGAGCTGGTGCCACCCGATATTCGCCTGAAATATCCAAATGACAAAACAGGCCAGATCAATGCGGTTTTGGCGCAAAATGCACTGCTCTTTGACAGCTATCTGTCCGGGGCCATTGAGGTTGATGTCGATTGTCTGTGCGATGGCGAAGAGGTCGTTATTTGCGGCATCATGCAGCATATTGAGGAAGCGGGCATTCACTCAGGCGATTCGGCCTGCTCCCTGCCCCCTTATTCCCTGTCTGACGATGTTCAGCAAGAGCTGGCACGCCAGACCCGCGACATGGCACTGGCGCTCAATGTTGGCGGTCTGATGAATGTGCAATATGCGGTCAAGGATGATGAGATCTATGTGATTGAAGTCAATCCGCGCGCCTCGCGCACCGTGCCATTCGTGGCCAAGACCGTTGGCTCGCCAATCGCAAAAATCGCCTCTCGTGTCATGACCGGCGAAAAATTGTCAGGCTTTGAAATCAATCAGGCCAAACCCGATCATATTGCGGTCAAGGAAGCGGTCTTCCCATTTGCCCGTTTCCCCGGCGTTGACACCTTGCTTGGCCCGGAAATGCGCTCAACCGGTGAGGTTATGGGGCTGGACAAGGACTTCCCCATCGCCTTTGCCAAATCCCAGCTTGGGGCCGGTGTGAAAGTTCCAACCAAAGGCACCGCCTTTATCTCGGTCAAGGATGATGACAAGCCGCGCGTGCTAACCGCCGTTCGCTTGCTGAAAAAGACCGGATTCCGCATCATAGCAACCGGTGGCACCCAGCGCTATCTGGCAGAGAATGGCATCGAATGCGAAAAAATCAACAAGATGCTGGAAGGCCGCCCGCATATTGTTGACGCCATTAAAAATGGCGAAGTGCAGCTGGTTTTCAACACCACAAAGGGGGCAAAAGCCCTCTCTGACAGCCGCGATTTGCGCCGCGCCGCACTTTTGAATAAAGTGCCCTATTACACCACTGTCGCTGGTGCACAAGCAGCAGCACAGGGCATCGAGGCCTATAGCAAGGGCAATATTGAAGTGCGACCACTCCAAGATTATTTCCCTGCTAAATAAACACGGCCTATTTGCGGTCCTATTCGAATGCGTTTCGGAGAGCACCTCTGCGGAACGCTAAACTTTTTAAGGGCATATATCCTTGCCCGCTCTCACTCAGGAGGCACTCCGAGGCTATGGAAAAAATCCCAATGACCCCGGCAGGGCATGAAGCTCTGGCAGCTGAACTGAAACAAAGAAGCGCTGAAGAGCGCCCACGCATTATCGCAGCCATTGCGGAAGCCCGCGCCCATGGCGACTTGTCCGAAAATGCGGAATATCATGCCGCCAAGGAACAACAAAGCCTCAATGAAGGCCGCATTGCCGAGCTGGAAGACAAGCTCTCACGCGCCGAAGTGATTGATGTCGCCAAAATGTCCGGCTCCAGGGTCAAATTTGGCGCGACCGTCACAATCGTCGACGAAGACACTGACGAGGAAAAAACCTATCAGATCGTTGGCGACATGGAAGCAGATATCGCACAGGGCAAAATCTCCCTGTCTTCGCCCATCGCCCGCGCCCTGATCGGCAAGGAAGAAGAAGACAGCGTCGAAGTCACCGCCCCCGGCGGCGCCCGCTCTTACGAAATTCTGTCCGTCAAATATATCTGAGTGCCCGATTTAAAAGTCTCTGTCTGAGACTTTTAGGCCGCATATCCATCCCTCTCCCCCTCCCAAACCGCCCACGAGGGTACCATGACGGGTGGTTTGGGAGGGGGAGAGGGATGGCTTAGGACTTTTAAATCAGGCTCTGACAGGCTCACAGATCGAGCAACACAAAAAAGCGCGCCCCATCGGGAGACGCGCTTTTTTAATGAGCCTAAAGGGATGGCTCAGGATTTCGAAATCAGACTCTTAAATATCAATCGGAACATTCGGATAATCTTTGGATTGGCGAATGGTCAAAGAGGTGCGCACACTGTCCACATTGGGGGCAGAGGTCAATTCATTGATGACAAAAGACTGAAAAGCCTGCAAATCACTGGCAACACAGCGCAGCACAAAATCGATATCACCGGACAGCATGAAACATTCGCGCACTTGCGGCCAAGAGCGCACCAAGGCTTCAAACGCCACCAGATCGGCCTCGGCTTGGCTATGCAAGCCAACAAGCGCAATCGCAGTCACATCAAAACCCACCTGCTTTTCGTCGACAATCGCCCGGTATCCCTTGATGATACCAGCCTCTTCCAACGCCCGAACCCGACGCAGGCATGGCGGCGCAGAAATGCCAACACGTTTCGCCAGCTCTACATTGGTAATCCGTCCATCATCCTGCAATTCTTTGAGGATTTTCCAGTCTATCGGATCAAGTCTCGCTTTCAAAGCAGCCTCATTTCTTGTTTATAGTCGGCAGAACAAGCTATCCTGTCCCACCATCATTCCTTTGCAGACACAAAAAGAAAGATATGACATATTTTTGTTCGTATTTGAGAAACAGATTATCATTCTAAAGCGTGTTCCCGAAAAGTTGAAGGACTTTTCGGACAAGAACTCGCTTCAACACAAAGATTTCTACTCGTTGGTATTAAAGCCTCTGCCATGTTTCAATCACAATAAGTAGGCTTTAAAGCATGATTCGTAAAACCGCCACAGCAAGGAGCTGGTCTTATGACCAAAACTGAGCATAAAATCTGGATCCTGAGCGATGGCAAGCCCGGCGATGAAAATCAATGTCTGGGCGTGGCGGAGCGGCTGGGCGGTGATATTGAAATTCGCCATGTTGCTCCCACCCGTCCTTGGGTCTGGGCTATGCCATGGGGGCCTATAGCACCCTGTGAACATCCAAGCCAGCCCCAATCGCCCATTCATGGCCCTTATCCCGACATTGCCATAGCCTCTGGCCGTCGCACCGTGGCGTATTTGCGCAGTCTCAAAGCCGCCTCTCCTGCCACAACCACCTTATTTTTAAAAGACCCACGTTGCGACAACACTGGCGCAGATCTCATCTGGGTGCCCTTTCATGATAAAAGGCGCGGCAACACAATATTGGTCACCCTCACCGGCCCTCACCGCATTACAAAAGAGGTGCTGGCCCATGCCCAAAAAACCGGCCCTCAAGCCATCCATCATTTGCCCGGCCCTCGTGTGGCGCTGATTTTGGGCGGGGACACCAAAAAAGAATCCTTTGGACAGGGGGCAGCCCGGCGTCTGGCCCATTATCTGGAGCATCAATTGCCCGCCAATATGTCGGTCATGGTCACCCCATCGCGCCGCACACCCGCTTATTTGCTCAAACAGGTGACCAAAGCCCTGCGCGGCCGGCCACACTGGATATGGGATGGCACAGGCGACAATCCCTATCTGTCGATGCTGGCGCTGGCCGATGTCATCATCGTCACCGCCGATTCTCATTCCATGCTCTCAGATGTGCTGGCAACCCCCGCACCGGTCTATATCTTTGAGCCAGACGCCTATCCGCCAAAACTCAAACACACGATCACGCAGCTGTTACGTCATCCTCTTGTGCATCTGCTCGATTCCCCCCTTGAAACTGGCACCAGAGCCCCCATAGATTCAACAGAACTGATTGCAGACGAATTACGCCGCCTGATCATCGAGAAAAAAAGCTGAGACTGGCTCATCCCAAGCTCAGATCTCAGCCATCAGCTGCGGACCAAACCAGAAAGACGCACAATGCATAGCAAAGTTTTGATCATCGGCTCAGGCCCCGCAGGCTATACCGCCGCCATCTACGCCGCCCGCGCCATGTTGGCCCCCACCCTTGTGTCAGGAATGCAGGAAGGCGGCCAGCTGACCATCACCACCGAGATCGAGAATTATCCCGGCTTTGCCGAAGAAATTCAGGGTCCATGGCTGATGCAACAAATGAAAGCACAGGCAGAAAATGTCGGCACCAAAATGGTCACCGACCATATTATTGATGTCGATCTGTCCTCTCGTCCGTTCAAAGCCAAAGGCGATTCCGGCACCGACTATACCGCCGATTCCATCATCATTGCCACAGGCGCACAAGCCCGCTGGCTGGGGCTGGAATCAGAGGAAAAATTCAAAGGCTTTGGTGTATCCGCTTGCGCCACCTGCGACGGCTTTTTCTATCGTGGTAAAGAAGTGCTGGTCATTGGCGGTGGCAACACCGCCGTGGAAGAGGCAATCTATCTCACCCATCATGCCGACAAAGTCACTGTCATTCATCGCCGCGATGAATTTCGCGCCGAGCGCATTTTGATCGAACGCCTGAAGAAAAACCCGAAAATCGAAGTCATTTGGGACAGCGTTCTGGACGAAGTCTTGGGCAAGGAAGGCTTTCCGCCCAGCGTGACCGGCGCCCGCATTAAAAATGTCAAAACCGGCGAAACCACCGATATGGATAGTGACGGCATCTTTGTTGCCATCGGCCATGCGCCAGCGGTTGAGCTGTTTAAAGACAAATTGCAAATGAAGGACAATGGCTACCTTTGGACAGCCGCCGATTCCACCGCAACCTCCATTCCCGGCGTCTATGCGGCAGGCGATGTCACCGATGACATTTACCGCCAGGCCGTCACCGCCGCAGGCATGGGCTGCATGGCCGCGCTGGAAGCAGAACGCTTTTTGGCCGAGCAGGACGATTAGGACATAGACTCATAAATATGATGGATTTGGTAGATTTATGAGTTTACGTCCTAAAATCAACAAGCGATATGGGGACAATAAGGGGCCCTTTCCCCATATCGCCACATTCCCTCATGATAAATCTGCAAAAGACTCACCTTTCGTATAAGGTTGCGTGCAAAATCAGCCCACACATCAAGAGGTCGGGAGAGAGAGATGGATTGGGATAAGCTTCGTATTTTTCATGCCGCCGCAGATGCAGGCAGTTTCACCCATGCCGGTGATAAATTGCATATGAGCCAATCCGCCATTTCCCGTCAGGTCAGCGCATTGGAAATGGATTTGGGCGTCACGCTCTTTCATCGCCATGCCCGTGGCCTCATTCTGACCGAGCAAGGGGAATTGCTCTATCGCACCGCCCATGATGTGTTGATGAAACTGGAAACCGTCAAAACCCATTTGACCGATTCCAAAGAAAAGCCCACGGGTGAATTGCGCATCACCACAACCGTTGGCCTTGGCTCTGCTTGGCTCACCCAGCATTTGCCGGAATTTATGGATCTCTATCCCGATCTGACACTCAATCTATTGCTGGAAAATGAAGATCTGGATTTGGGAATGCGCGAGGCCGATGTCGCCATTCGCCTGCATCAACCAACCCAGCCAGACCTGATCCAGCGCAAGCTCTTCACCGTGCATTTTCATATTTTCGCCCATCCCAGCTATCTCAAACAAAATGGCCATCCGCAAACTCTCGATGACTTGCAAGATCACCGTTTGATTTCCTTTGGCGACAATGCCCCCAATTATCTAAAAGATATGAATTGGCTGGAAAGCGCCGGTATGCCGGGAACGAAAAAAAGAAAAATCGATTTGAAAGTGAACAACATTCTGGCCATTCGCAGCGCTGTCATGCGCGGCGCAGGCATAGCCATGCTGCCAGACTATGTTGTGCACCCCCGCGATAACCTTGTTCAATTGCTAAGCGAACATGACATGCCCAGCTTCGAAACCTATTTCGTCTATGCTTCTGAAATGAGAAATTCCATGCGCATCAATGCATTAAGGGACTTCCTGCTGTCAAAAGCCGCAAGCTGGCATTATTAGGACGCAACCTCATAAAAACAGCCCAAAAACAGCCCAAAAACAGCCCCAAAACAGCCCCAAAACAGCCCAAAAACAGCCATGCAATATTTGCATATCAGCTCTGCATATTAACGACTTGTAAAGTTGGGCGCAAAGGCGCATATACGGCACAGCTGATGGCAACGACGTCACTTCCTCCTCCCAGTGATGTCAGTTGTAGCCAGCTGTTCCCCTCTGGAAGGTGATTGCTCCGTGCTTTGCACGGAATTGACTTTTAGCCGGACTTTTTAGTCCGGCTTTTTTTTGCCTTTTTTCTCTCATAAAACCATCTCAATGGCGGGTAATCGCATAGGCTTTCATTTTGCGATAAAGCGTGTTGCGTGACAGGCCCAAATGCAGGGCGGCTTTGCTGACATTCCATTTGGCAACACCCAAAGCCCGCAAAATCGCCTCCCGCTCTGTTCTCTCCAGCCTCTCTTGCAAATCACGCCCTGCATGGGCAGGAACCGCAAGCTCGTCTGATTCCTGCACCCGGCTCTCAGAACAAGGCTGCCCCCCCATAGACCCCACAGACCCCACTGGCCTTATAGCCCCCATCTGCAAATGCTCCACCTCAATCGGGCCATCATCAGCCAGAATAAGCGCGGTCTTGAGCACATATTTCAATTGCCGAATATTGCCAGGCCATGCACAGGCCCTTAGCATATCCGCCGCATCATCGGAAAAATCAGAGCAATGATCAAGCACACGCCCACCGCTCAAACGCGCCACCAGATCGGCAAAATCAGAGCGATCCCGCAAAGATGGCAAAGAAACGCAAAACCCACATAAGCGGAAATAAAGATCTTCTCGAAACAAGCCCTTGGCACACAGAGCCTGAAGATCCTGATGGGTCGCAGCAAGCACGCGAATATCCAGCGCAATGCCTTCGCTGCTGCCCAAAGGCACCACTTTGCGCTGTTCCAGCACCTGCAAAAGCCGTGTTTGGGCAGACAAAGGCATGTCACCAATTTCATCCAACAGCAAAGTGCCACCATTGGCCGCCAAAATCTGGCCTTTAAAGCCCTTTTCCTGCGCCCCGGTAAAAGCCCCGGCCTTATAGCCAAACAATTCGCCCTCGATCAGACTGTCAGGCAAAGCCCCACAATTGACCGCAATGAAAGGCTGATCAGACCGGCTGCTGCTTTCATGCAAAGCGCGGGAAAAACAATCCTTGCCGACGCCCGTCTGCCCGCTCACCAACAAAGGCACATCATGCTCAAACAATTTCAGCGCCCGCATGGCCAAAGCCTGCAAAGCCAGATCCTGCCCAATCAAGCGCTCAAAAGCGCTGGCACCCTCATCGCCACGCTGACTTTGCGTCCCCTTTATGGATCGTCTTAACGATCCGCCTGCCACTCTCCCATCCAAGGATTTGCGTATAGTTTGGCGCGGCGAGGCCGAGACAAAGCCAATCTGTCCGCTCTTGTCGCGTGCCGCGCCACAAGGCTCAACAAGGCGCGCATGGATCGAGCGCTCAGATCGGCCCACACCCCCAGCCAGCCACACTTGCTGCGCCTGCCGCCCGGCATCAAACAAATGACCGGCCAATTTGTCCGCCTGCATGGCAAACATATCTTCAATGCCCTGATCCATCAGCGCTGCCCGATCCTGACCGCCCAAATGCCCCAAGGCCATCTCATCAACACCAACAATCCGCCCCTGATGGTCCAGCGCCAAAAGCCCCTCTTCCAACAGGCCAACCCGGTCTGCATCCTGATGAAACCGCAAAATCCAGTGATCTGAAAAATGATCCTGAAAATTGCGACGCGAAATCAAGCGGGCTGACATTTCCAGCAAGGCTCGCGTATGGGCCAGAATGTCCTGATCATCCTTGCGACCAATCGAGGAAACATCAAACAGGGCCAACACATCCCCCTGCACATCCAAAATCGGCGCACCCGTGCAGGTCAGCGCCGCATGATCATGATAAAAATGCTGATCACGATAAATGGTGACAGATTGCTTTTCGGCTATCGCTGTGCCAATGCCATTGGTGCCTTCATAATCTTCGCTCCAGTCCGCCCCCCGGCGCAAACCGGACTGACGAAACAGCGCTTCCAATTCCGACTGAACAGAAAAATCAATAATCGTACCGGATCGATCGGTCAGAATAACCGCATGACCAGAGCCGACAATATTTTCAAAAATATGCTGAACCTGAGACCGACAGGCCGAAAAAAGTGGCCCCAATGCCTCAATTGAATCGCGCACGCGCTCGCGCCGGATCACCGTCTCTCGCTGTCTGTCATGTTTTTCCAGACCATGCTGGGCCTGACACCGCTCCCATGACGACAAAATCACCGAGCGATCCCGATGCACAAGCCCGGACCGCTGCCTGCCAATCATTGTCAAATTTTCCTCCCACGACACGCAACCAGACGCCCATAAACAGGCTTGTTATTTTGATATGCCGTAAAGAGAGCCTAACACCGAAAGCCAGATGCGACAAATCGCCCAAGCTCGGACACAGCAAAATCTGTCACATCAACCGCCTCTCAAAAAGGACAGATGCAACAGACTGTCCCAAAAGTGTGACACATTTTGATCTGATCCCTTCCGAAATTTCAAAGACTTACAAGTTGGCACGTTTCTTCCATAGACAAAGGCACAAAGATTTTTGTGAGAAATCGTCCCAACCGGCCCAAACGACCCAAAATCGCAAAGCCCAAAGGAAGAGATCACACAGCCAAGTGAGACAATTTTCTGGGAGGAAACAATGAATATTGTCAGCCAAAATAACAAAAGCGCCGCTTTGGATACATCGCATCTTGGCGTCGAATTTCCCTATAAAGCCAGATATGGCAACTTCATCAATGGGGAATTTGTCGAGCCAAAATCCGGCCAATATTTCGCCAATCCAACGCCGATCACAGGCGAAATTCTGTGTGAAATCGCCCGCTCAAATGCCGACGATATTGAGGCCGCCCTTGATGCGGCCCATGCAGCCTTCCCCGCTTGGGGCAAAAGCTCGATCACCGAACGCTCCAATATGCTGTTGAAAATTGCCGATATCATGGAAGCCAATACCCAGCTTCTGGCGGTGGCAGAGACCCTCGACAATGGCAAACCCATCCGCGAATCCATTGCCGCCGATCTGGCGCTGGCCATTGATCACTTCCGCTATTTTGCCGGGGTCATTCGCGCCGAAGAAGGCACAATTGGCGAAATTGACGCCAACACCTATGCCTATCACATCAACGAACCTTTGGGCGTGGTCGGGCAAATCATTCCATGGAATTTCCCCTTGCTGATGGCCACATGGAAAATCGCCCCTGCTCTGGCCGCAGGCAATTGTGTTGTGCTCAAACCCGCTGAACAAACCCCGGCCTCTATCATGGTGCTGATGGAGCTGATCGGCGATGTGCTGCCAGCGGGTGTGCTCAATGTCGTCAATGGCTTTGGTCTGGAAGCAGGCAAACCCCTTGCCTCATCCAACCGCATCGCAAAAATTGCCTTCACAGGCGAGACCACAACCGGTCGCCTGATCATGCAATATGCCTCACAAAATATCATTCCGGTGACATTGGAGCTGGGCGGCAAAAGCCCCAACATCTTCTTTGCCGACGTGATGGAACAAGAGGATGCCTATTTCGACAAATGTCTGGAAGGCTTCACCATGTTCGCGCTCAATCAGGGCGAGGTTTGCACCTGCCCAAGCCGCGTGCTGGTGCAAGAAAGCATCGCCGATGCCTTTATCGAAAAAGCAGTTGCCCGCACCAAAGCGGTTAAACAGGGCAATCCCCTGTCCATGGACACCATGATCGGCGCGCAGGCCTCTATCGAGCAAATGGAAAAAATCACCTCCTATCTGGCATTGGGCAAACAGGAAGGCGCAGACGTGCTGACCGGTGGCAATGCTGCATCCTTGGGCGGCGATCTGGACAAAGGCAATTTCATCGAGCCAACCATCTTTAAAGGCCATAACAAGATGCGCGTCTTCCAGGAAGAAATCTTTGGCCCTGTCGTCTCGGTCACAACCTTTAAGGACGAGGCCGAAGCGCTGGAAATTGCCAATGACACCCTCTATGGCCTTGGCGCTGGCGTCTGGACCCGCAATGGCACCCTTGCCTTCCGTATGGGCCGCGAAATTCAGGCAGGGCGCGTCTGGACCAATTGCTATCACGCCTATCCAGCCCATGCCGCCTTTGGTGGCTATAAGCAATCAGGGATTGGCCGCGAAACCCACAAAATGATGCTCAACCATTACAGACAAACCAAAAACCTGCTTGTCTCGTATGATGATAATGCACTGGGCTTCTTCTGATAGTCCCCAGAAGTCTAGAAGCTGGCGATCGGACCAACCCAAGATGGTCCGATCGCTAGGCTCAGGACCTAGATTGAGAACATCAGCAAAGAGCCACATCCATGCAAAATGATAAATCCGCACATCCAACAGTCGAGGCAACCAAGGCCGCTCTCTCCCTGATTGCTATACTCAAAGAAAAATACGGCCCCGATCTGGTCTTTCACCAATCCGGCGGCTGTTGCGATGGCAGTGCGCCTATGTGCTTTGAAAAGTCAGATTTTTTAATTGGAGACAATGACTTGCTGCTCGGTGAGCTGGCAGGCATTCCCTTCTATATCAATCAGGATCAGGGCGAGCGCTGGGGCCATACCCATCTCATCATTGATGCCATAAAGGGCAATGGTGGTATGTTCTCGCTCGACAATGGCACCGGCCAGCGCTTCCTCACCCGATCCGAAGTCTGCGCCCTGCCAGAGACTTAACGATAAAGCACTGTCTCGGCCAGACCAAGATCCTTGTAAAGATGCGCCACCTGCTCCCCATAGCCATTATAGATTTGGGTTGGAATGCGCGCATTGCTCCCCAGCACACGCTCGGTTGCCTGACTCCAGCGCGGATGATCCACCGCCGGATTGACATTGGCCCAAAAGCCATATTCGCGCGGCGCAAGCTTTTCCCAAAAGCTGACCGGGCGCTTGTCGGTGAAGGTAAAGCGCACAATCGATTTGATGGATTTGAAGCCATATTTCCAAGGCAGAGCCAACCGCAAAGGCGCACCAAATTGCTTGGCCGCCGGTTTGCCATAGGCCCCGGTCACAAGAAAGGCCAGATCATTGCTGGCTTCTTGCATCGTCACCCCTTCCACATAGGGCCATGGATACCATGTTTGCTTTTGCCCGCTGGCAACAGATGGATCTTTGAAAGTCTCCATACGGATATATTTGGCCCCGGATAAGGGTTTGGCTTTGGCAATCAGATCTTTAAAGGCAAAGCCAGTCCATGGAATGGTCATTGACCAGGCTTCCACACAGCGATGACGATAAAGCCGCTCTTCCAGCTGCATAGAGCGGATCAGCGCATCAATATCCAGCACCATTTCTTTTTCAACCATGCCGTCAATCGTCACCTGCCATGGCCGGGTATTGAGCGCTTGCGCAGCTTTTGCCACTTGTTTATGCGAGCCAAATTCATAGAAATTATTATAGCTGGCATTGGTCGCTTCATCAGTCAAAGCCCGCTCAATCTGATAGGCTTCATTGCGTTTGGCCGGATACAGATCCAAGGTTGGATCCACAAAATCCGATGTACTGGCTGACTGACTAACAGACGCATCATAACCACCGCCCTGCTCCTGACAGCCAGCAAGACCAAGCGCCGCCCCCCCAATCAAAAGACTGGAACCGGTCATGAATGTGCGACGATTGAGATAGAGGCTCTCATCCGTGGCCTGATTGTCTTTCAACGACCAAGAGCGAAAAGGCTTGATGAACATGAAGATCTCCACATGGTAAGTCTGCTATCAAATTAGATGGAAGACCCACACACAAGCAATTCAAGTTCTCGTGTGACATCTGTGAAAGAAGGACAATATAAGAAAGAAAAAGGGGAGCCAAAGCCCCCCTTCTCATCATTTTATGCCGTTGGTATGATCAATGATTGAAACTCACTGCGCGGCTTGCTTGGCTTGCAACACCAAATCCGCCTGTCGCCCTGTCAGCTCCTGCATATGATCAAATGTCGCTTCATAGCTTGCAACACCGGCAGAGATTGAGCGCAATTCAATGATCAAATCGCCAATTTCCGATTGCGGCATCAGGCTTTCAACCTGATCCCAACCCGGCCAACCGGGCCGCGCATCATAGCCCATCAATTGCCCGCGACGCCCCGCAACAATGGTATTGACCTTGGCTGTCACATCATTGGGCACCGAAATTTTCACGCTCATGATCGGCTCCAGCAAAACCGGGCTACAATCCGGCAAGCCCTCACGCATGGCAAGGCTGCCAGCCGAGCGGAAAGCCTGATCGGAGCTGTCGACATTGTGATAAGAGCCGTCAGACAAATTCACCGCCAGATCCACCACTTCAAAGCCCATAGGCCCTTTGACCAGCGCATCCTTGATGCCATTTTCAACCGAGCTGAAATATTGCTTTGGCACAGCACCACCACTGATGGTCTCGGAAAAAGCAAAGCCCTCGCCCCGGCCAAGAGGTTTGATATCCAGCACCACATCACCAAACTGGCCATGGCCGCCCGATTGCTTTTTGTGGCGACCGCGCACCTCGCCCCCCTTGCGGATGGTTTCTTTATAAGGAACAGAGGGTGCATGATGCTCGATATTGATATGATATTTGCCTTCAAGCCGCTCAATGGCCACGCGCAAATGCATCTCGCCCTGACCATGCAAAATGGTCTCGCCACTATCCTGATTTTGCTCAATTTGCAGGGACGGATCTTCCTCAACCAGCTTTTGCAAAGTGGCATAGAGCTTCACTTCATCGCGATGCTCTTTGGGCTTGATCGCCATGGAATAAACCGGCGCTGGCAAATCCAGCATTTCAAGCGGCTCAATCCCGTCTTTCTCGGTGGTCAGGGTCATACCGGTATGGGCGGCTTCCAGCTTGCCAAGAGCAATCACCTGCCCCTCGCAAGCCACATTATCCTTGATGGTTTTCTGCCCCTGCACATGGAACAGACCAGAGACACGGCCAATCTCTTCGCCGCCTTGCCCATAGAAAATACTGCCATCCTTGAGCGCGCCTTTCAGCACGCGGGAAATGGACAATTTGCCACCATGGGGGGTGTGAATGCTCTTCATCACCTGCAAAATGGCCTCGCCCTTGCTTTCCTCATCAAGGCCAAGGCGCTTGGCGGTTGTCTCAACCCCCGGCCCTTCATGGCGCAAAGCCTTGAGCAAACGCTGAATGCCATTCTCGGTCTCAGCCGAGCCAATCAGCATCGGCACAATCTGTCCCTGACGCATTTCCTCAATCAAATCATCAAAGACCTGATCCTGAGGCGGCTCCATATCTTCCAGCAAATGCTCCATCAACACATCATCATGATCAGACAAAGTCTCAAGCATATTATAGCGCGCTTCCAGCTCGCGCGCGTGATCGCTGTCCGACATGTCAATCATTTCGCTGGGGGCATGTTCGCGATAGATAAAGGCGCGCTCCAAAGCCAAATCAATGAAGCCAATCGCAATATCATTTTTCCAGATCGGAATCTGGCGCAACACCAGTGGCGTAGAGCTGGCTTGCTGCAACACTTCCAACATCTCGCGCACCCGGCGCGTGCATTTGTCAATTTTATTGAGGAACAAAATGCGCGGAATATTGCGCTCTTCCAGACCTTTCAGGATCAGCTGCAAAGCTGGCAATTTCTTTTCATCCGGTTCACACACCACCACCGCAAGATCCGCAGCAGACAAAGCAGGCTGGCTCTCAAACTGAAATTCCACCGAACCGGGACAATCAATAAATGTATAGGTATCTCCCAAAAAATCGGCCTCGGCAATATTGGCCTCAACCGACATATGATGGGCACGCGCTTCGTCAGAGCCATCCCCGACCGAACCGCCGCTATCGACAGAGCCGAATTTATTGATGGTGCCGGTTCGCGCCAACAGAGCTTCCAGAAGGGTTGTTTTCCCGCTACCAAAGGGTCCAACGATTGCTACACACCGTGGACCCGCGACCCTTTTGCCACTTTGTACCATGACATATCTCCTTTTGCTCCTGCCAGCAAAGCACGCCTGACAACCAGCGCAACCCGGCATTTTGTTTTTGTTATGTTCACAAGTCCCCGCGCCCTTCAAACCTTGCAAAGCAAACGCTCATAAGAAAAGAAAGCCCGAAAACAGCGATAAAACCAGCTTACCCCAAAAGCAAAAGAGGCATTTGATAAATCGCAAATCCCGCAAAATATCGCAGCTTTGATCACAAGCAACCACCCCAAACAAAAACGGGCCGCCCCTTCAGGACGACCCGCTCAATCTTTCGTGCCGTTGGTATTATCAGCGTCTTGCCAGCTGGCACGCTTATTTCAGCGCTGCACAGAACCGCTTGATACGGGCGCAAGCTTCTTCCAGAGCCTCGGTCGAGGTTGCATAGGAAATGCGGAAATAAGGGGCCAAACCAAAGGCCGAGCCTTGCACAACCGCAACGCCTTCTGTTTCCAGCAATTGCGTGACAAAATCCTCGTCCGTCTCGATCACCTTGCCAGAGGGTGCAGTTTTGCCAATGGTGCCAGCGCAAGAGGGAAAGACATAAAAAGCCCCTTCTGGTGTTGGGCAGGTCAGGCCTTCGCACGCATTGAGTTTTTCAACCACCATATCACGACGGGCTTTAAACACCGCCCCGCGTTCTGCGATAAAATCCTGCGGGCCATTGAGCGCCTCAACAGAAGCCCACTGAGAAATAGAGGTCGGGTTGGAGGTGGACTGAGACTGGATCTTGCGCATCGCTGCAATCAGCTCTAAAGGCCCTGCCGCATAGCCAATGCGCCAACCGGTCATGGCATACGCTTTGGAAACACCATTCATGGTCAGGGTGCGATCTTTCAAAGATGGCTCCACCTGCACAGGGGTGACAAATTCAAAGTCATCATACACCAGATGCTCATACATATCATCTGTCAACACCCAGACATGAGGATGCTTGACCAGCACATCGGTGAGCGCTTTCAGCTCATCACGCGTATAGGCCGCCCCTGACGGGTTGGAGGGAGAGTTGAAAATCACCCATTTGGTCTTGTCAGTAATCGCAGCTTCCAATTGCTCTGGCTGAAGCTTGAACCCAGTTTCCAGCGTCGCTTCCACAGCAACCGGCGTACCGCCAGCCAACAACACAATATCAGGATAAGACACCCAATAAGGCGCAGGAATGATCACCTCATCACCGGGATTGATGGTGGCCATCATCGCGTTATAAATGATCGGCTTGCCACCCGGCGCCACATAGCATTGGGCAGGCTCATAATCGAGGCCATTTTCGCGCTTGAATTTGGCAGCAATGGCCGCCTTCAATTCAGGGATGCCATCCACCGCAGTATATTTTGTCTCACCACGAGCAATCGCATCAATGCCAGCTTGTTTGATATTGTCCGGGGTGTCAAAATCAGGTTCACCCGCGCCCAGACCGATGACATCACGACCAGCGGCCTTAAGCTCACGCGCCTTATTGGTCACTGCGATGGTCGCAGATGGTTTCACACGTGAAAGCTGCTCGGCGATAAAGCTCATGGAGCCCTCCAACATTTGTTTGGAAAAGAGAAAAAATCAAAAACTGCCCGCCAAAACAGGCAATCTCAAACGCCGCCGACACTAGTGCACAAAGGGCCGCAATTCAAGGAAAGTCGGCCCAAACTCCCCGCTTTTGACGGCTGGATATGAAGCAAGCGTGTTCCATACACAGAAAAAGCGAAACAGATGTATGCAAATGTCACGCCCCTCTCAGGGCCTGATTGAAAAGCCTGCGAGTGAGGCTTTATACCAAACCATGATGGGTGGTCTGCAAGCGAGAGGGTCGGCTCAGGACTTTTAAATCAGGCTCTCAAAAAACCGTCAAGACAGCTTTCATGTCGTTGGTCTTATTGAAAGGCCGACCCTGATTTTGCTCCCAATTTCTTCATGATGATGGCAGCAGGGCAAAAACCGGTAAAGGCAGACTGCAACAGATTGGCCCCAATAAAAACCGTGAACCAGAAAAAGCCCGGATGTACAAATTGGGTCAACAGAACCGACACCAAAATCATCACCCCGGCAAAAGCAAACATCATACGATCAAGACACATGGAAACAATCCTTTAATCTGTTAATTTCGAAAATAAGTAACAAATTAAAAGGAAATCGTAAAGCCATCTTCCAGTGCCCGATTTAAAAGTATCTGTCTGACCTCTTGCCTTGAAATGGTCATAAAAACTGTCCGCTTCCGTCATGATTGCCTCAAAAGACAGCCGCATTTGCCTGCTTTTCTCTGTCCATAGTCATCAACAAACAGACGAAAAAATGCAGGACAAAAGGATGCAGCCCACCGCCCCCATCTATATGCGCAAATCAGCCAGACGCCACAGCATTGAGCTATCAGCCAAAAAACGACAAGAGCAATCCATTGCCAAGGGCTTCAAACTCTGGCTGTGCCTTTATCTGGCAATAATGACCGTCGGGCTTGTCATGGCCTCTGCCCAATCCATGCCCACAGCACCAGTCAACACACAAGACCTCAAACACCAAAAAGACACTTGAGCCCATAGACCCAATGCGATAGGACAGGATTTCGCGCTTTCCATGATCGGAACAGACAAAAGCCCGACAGAACCCGACAGAAAAAGCGCCCCCAATCTCCAGTCCCTGTAGCTATCCTTATCTTGGGATCTTGCCATGTCGCGCCTCACTGCCAATCTGTTATTGCTGATCGCAGCCATTGTATGGGGTGCAGCTTTTGTTGCCCAATCCACGGCCATGGACTCCATCGGCCCGCTTTCCTTTACTGGCCTGCGCTTTTTGCTGGGCGCGCTGGCCGTTGCCCCCTTTGCCTATTGGGAATGGCGCAGAAGCACCAATCCGGTTCCTTTGAAAGGCCACAAACAGGGCCTTTGGGTTGGCATCATCTTTTTCATCGCCATCACCACCCAGCAATATGGCTTTTTCACCACAACTGTCACCAATGCCGGTTTTCTGACCGCGCTTTACGTGGTCTTCACGCCCCTCTTGGGTCTGCTCATCTTCCGTCAGTCTCCCAATCCGATCATCTGGTTCATCGTCGCGATCTCCCTGTCGGGCACCTATTTGCTGGCCGGTGGCATTGGTGGGCTGGTCACGGGCGATATGCTGATGATCATTTCCGCTATATTCTGGGCGTTGCAAGTGCTGCTCATTGGGCGTCTGGTCGGCACCTATGGCAATCCGGTAACCATTGCCTTTGTGCAATTTCTGACCACTGGCCTGATTGGCCTGATTGCAGGCCTTGCTCTGGAACCCCTGACCCTGAACCATATTGCAGGGGCATGGCAGGAATTGCTCTATACCGGCATTCTCTCCGGCGGCCTTGCCTTCACCTTGCAAGCCATCGCCCAGCGCTATACCGCCCCAGCAGATGCCGCCATCCTGCTCTCCACAGAAAGCCTCTTTGCCGCCCTCTTTGGCGCTCTGTTGCTGGGCGAAAGCCTGAGCGGCAGCAAATGGCTGGGCTGTGCGCTGATTTTCTGCTCAATCCTGCTGGTCGAATTGCTGCCACAACTACAAAAACTGATCAAATCACGCCAACCGGCAGAGCAAAAATCTCTGTAATCAGATAATACCAACGGCATAAAGATATACAAAGAAGGCAAAAAACCTCTTTTTAGTCCCTCTTTGTTCCCCTATATTAGGACATAGACTCATACATTCCGAGCAACAGGGCTTTCATGGCAACGAAAAAAGATCAGACATCTGGCCCGGCAAACCAACCGGACGGCATGGGCGAAGCGCCCCAAGCCGCCTTTGAAGGCGCGCCCCTCTCTGACTCCATTGCCAATTGGGCCGAAGAAATTGCCCAAAGCACCGAAAGCACAAATACGCAAAGCACAAATACGCAAAGCACAAGCACGCAAAATAAGCCAGCCAAGCCCGCAACCGCCAAACGCCCGCGCAAGACCAAAACAGACGCAAAAAGCGTCACCGCCCGCCAAAAAGCCGCAGGCGGACAAAACCCGGTGGCTGGCCTTGATATCTCGCTGGAAAAAGCCGAAGAGCTGGAGCGCATCACCAAAGAGCGAAAAAAGGCCCAAAAGAAAAAGAAAAGCCCCGATCGCTCTGGCGTCACCGAAACCGTCACCGCCCTTGAACGCCTGATCGAACATGGCCGCCCCGAATTTATGGAGGCCGAACCATGGCGTCCCCATCGCCCCGACCGACCGGAAAAATCCGAAGGCGGGGTATCTTTTGATCTGGTAACCGAGTTTGAACCGGCAGGCGACCAGCCCACCGCCATTGCCGATCTGGTGGACGGGGTAAAAGACGGCGAGGCCACCCAAGTTCTGCTAGGGGTAACGGGCTCTGGCAAAACCTTCACCATGGCGCAAATCATTGCCAAGACCCAGCGCCCCGCGCTGATCCTTGCCCCCAACAAGACATTGGCCGCCCAGCTTTATGGAGAGTTCAAAAATTTCTTCCCCAACAATGCGGTGGAATATTTTGTCTCTTACTATGATTATTACCAGCCCGAAGCCTATGTGCCGCGCACAGATACCTTTATCGAGAAAGACAGCAGCGTCAATGAACAGATTGACCGTATGCGCCATTCGGCAACCCGCGCCGTTCTGGAACGCGATGATGTGATCATCGTCGCCTCGGTTTCCTGTATTTATGGTATCGGCTCGGTCGAAACCTACACGGAAATGAGCTTCAAGATCGAAGTTGGCGACCAGATGGATCAACGCCAATTGATGGCCGATCTGGTCGCCCTGCAATATCGGCGCAATGATCAGGCCTTCCAGCGTGGCAATTTCCGCGTGCGTGGCGATATCATCGAAGTTTTTCCCGCGCACTATGAAGACCGCGCGTGGCGCATCTCAATGTTTGGCGACGAAATCGAGGAAATTATGGAATTTGACCCGCTGACCGGCAAAAAGGCCGGAGAGCTGGACTTTGTCAAACTCTATGCCAATTCCCACTATGTCACACCCCGCCCAACCCTCAATCAGGCCATCAAAAGCATCAAAAAAGAAATGGCCGAACGCATTGAAGAGCTAAACCACCATGGCCGCCTGCTTGAAGCCCAGCGACTGGAGCAGCGCTGCCGCTTTGATCTGGAAATGATGGAAGCAACCGGTGCCTGTGCGGGCATCGAAAATTATTCGCGCTATCTAACGGGGCGCCAACCGGGCGAGCCACCCCCCACCCTGTTTGAATATCTGCCCGACAATGCCCTGATTTTCATTGACGAGAGCCATGTCACCATCGGCCAGCTGGGTGCCATGTATCGCGGCGACTTTCGCCGCAAAGCAACCCTGGCAGAATATGGCTTCCGCCTGCCAAGCTGCATGGACAACCGCCCTTTGCGCTTTGAAGAATGGGACGCCATGCGCCCGCAAACCGTGGCCGTTTCCGCCACACCGGGCAAATGGGAAATGCAAGAAGCCGATGGCGTCTTTGCCGAGCAGGTCATTCGCCCCACTGGCCTCACCGATCCCATCATCGAAATTCGCCCGGCAACCAGTCAGGTCGATGATTTGCTGGGCGAGGTCAAGGAAAAGGCCGCCAAAGGCTTCCGCACCCTTGTCACCACCCTGACCAAGCGCATGGCAGAAGATTTAACCGAATATCTGCATGAACAAGGCGTGCGCGTGCGCTATATGCATTCCGATGTTGACACATTGGAGCGGATCGAAATCATTCGCGATTTGCGCCTTGGGGCTTTTGATGTGCTGATCGGCATCAACCTGTTGCGCGAAGGGCTGGACATTCCCGAATGCGCCCTTGTTGCCATTCTGGATGCCGACAAAGAGGGCTTTCTGCGCTCCGAAACCTCGCTGATCCAGACCATTGGCCGCGCCGCCCGAAATGCCGATGGCAAGGTTATTCTCTATGCAGATCGCATGACCGGCTCTATGGAACGCGCCATTGGCGAGACCAACCGACGCCGCGAAAAACAAATGGCCTATAACGAGGCAAACGGCATCACCCCGCAAACGGTGAAAAAGAATATCGGCGATATTCTCGGTTCCGTTTATGAAGGCGACCATGTCAGCGTTGACAAGGGTCTGGCAGAAGAAAGCCCGGCCAGCATAGGCCACAATCTGGAAACCCATATTGCCGATCTGGAAAGCCGCATGAAAGACGCAGCAGGCAATCTGGAATTTGAAGAAGCCGCCCGCCTGCGCGATGAGGTCAAACGCCTGCGCGAAACCGAATTGGCCATTGCCGATGATCCATTGGCCCGCCAATCCTCGATCGAACAGCAGGCCGGCAGCTATAAAGGCGAGAAAAAATACGGCCATGCCGCCAACCTGCCCAAAGGCTCGCGCATTCAAAAGCCGGAGCTGGGCGAGATGGGACCGGGGTCCGATCGCGTCATGCCAAAAGGCGGCAAAGCCTATCCCAAACCCAAAAGGCGAAAAAGTTAGGCTGACATCAAAATACAACTGAAAGCTTCACTATCTATATTCAAGCCATTGAATATAATAGAATATTACACTTCTTTCACAAAATCCTATCTTGCAATTTAAGCATAAATCCGTATAAAATCTAACAACAATTAGAAACGAGTATGATCGTCCCCCCTCCTACACCCCGCAGGAGAGCAAGATCAGGACCAGTCAAGGCGTTCTGGCTCTTTGATATAGAGCTCTCGATTGTCAACAACAGTTTGCAGATAGCTATAATCAAACACCCAGTTTTGCGCCTCACAGGACACTGGCTTTTGTTGCGCCTCACAGACAACAAGCTTGTCTTGGTCAATGTCCAAATCAAGCATGGCTTTGGGCCGATCATCGCGCAGCAAAAAGCGCACAGCCTGCTCCTCACTGCCACTCAAGGCAGCGCTCAAAATATCCCGCACAACCGAGCCTTCCTGCCCTTCCTGCCCTTCCTGCCCTTCCTGCCCTTTGAGAGACTGATTGCAAATATCCAGATAAGAATGCAGCAAGGCTGAATAATCAAGATTATCCTGCTGTTTGGAACACATCTCGCACCTGCTTTCATAAAATCATAAGAAAATTGGATTGATCTCAAAATAGGGCCAGAACCGGATCAAAACCTTGATACCCGTCAAGCCTTTCTCCAATGCGCCTCATACCAAAGACACAAGGCTTGCTCACAAACAGCACACATCCACATAGCAAGAATGTGATTCCGCTTTGCCCCAAAGCAGATGGTATAAAGATCCAAGATGCAAACTCATAAATATGCTGGATTTGGTAGAGGCTTATAAAAGAATGACTGAACTCCTTCTGGCTTATGGCGCAGGCCTTCTGACCCTCATCAATCCTTGTGTTCTGCCTGTTTTGCCAATTGTTCTGGCCTCTGCCCTGTCCCAGAATAAATATGGCCCGCTGGCTCTGGCCGCTGGCTTGTCCGTCTCATTCGTCACATTGGGACTGCTTGTTGCCACCCTTGGCCATAGCATTGGCCTGACAGAAGAGAGCCTTGCACGCGCAGGGGCTATAGTGATGCTGCTCTTTGGCTCTATTTTGCTGATCCCGGCATTCGGCAGACGCTTTGAGCTGGCCACCGCAGGCATGGCATCGGGTGCAGACAGCAAATTGCATGGCATGGATCTATCCGGCTTTAAGGGCCAGTTTGTGGGCGGTCTGCTATTGGGGGCCGTTTGGTCTCCATGCATTGGGCCAACTTTGGGCGGTGCCATTGCCCTTGCCTCTCAAGGGCAAAATCTGCTCTGGGCAACTTTGATCATGATTTTTTTCGCCCTCGGCATTTCCACCCTCATACTGGGGCTTGGCTTTGGGGCCGCCAGCGCCATCCGCACCCGCGCCAATGCCTTGCGCGCTCTTGCCGAAAAATCCAAACCCCTCATGGGCCTGCTCTTCATCACAGTGGGCTTGATGATCCTGTTCAAAATTCACCATCGTCTTGAAGCTTGGGCCATACAGCATCTGCCCATCTGGCTTCAGGATCTATCCGTTGCTCTCTAAATCCACTCAAAAGGCTTTCTCATGACACGCACAATTTTTGCAGCATTTCTTGCCTTCTTCGCCATGCTCTCCCTTGCTCTGGCAGATCAAAAAAGCGACTATAAACCCGGCCTGATCAAAGAAGCCCTTGCACAAGGCAAAACCGTTCTGGTCGATTATAAAGCCAGTTGGTGCTCCACCTGCGCCCGCCAAGAGCGCGTCATTGACAGCCTGCGCAAGGCCAATCCCGCCTATGACAAGGCCATCACTTTTATCAATGTCGACTGGGATCAATATGGCAATCACGCAGTGACAACCGAGCGCAATGTCCCGCGCCGCTCCACTTTGCTGCTGCTAAAAGGCAATCAGGAGTTGGGCCGCATTGTTGCTGGCACCGCTCAAAGCCAAATCAAGGCCCTGATGGACAAAGCCCTGTGATCTTTTTTCGGGAATATGAGACCAACGGCATAAGCCCCGCTGAAAGCAGACATATCTCTGCTTTCGGCTTTGCCAACACACAACCAAACGATATAATAAGAACAATCCGAAGAAAATCATTAACCCTTTGGTGTGATTAACCAATTTTAAAGAAGATCCAGCCCGCGCCTTAGCCATTTCGACAAATTATGCTATTGTCCCCCCCATCAAAGCGTGATGGGAGAGGACCATGCCAAGCAAACCGCAATCATTGAAAATGCGCATTTTTCCAACCAGCCACCGCTTGCTGCTGGAGCGTATTTTGAAGGCCGAATTGCCAAAAGCAACGGGCAAGGTGCTGGTCCTTGGCACTGGATATGATCCCTACGGGCACCTGATCCCCCAAAATTGCACTGTCACCCGCACCGATATCGAAGATCAATATGATATCGATATGGTGGCAGATGCCCATGATCTGCCCTTTGACGATGCCAACTTTGACACCATCATCGCCATCGAGGTTTTCGAACATTTGCAATATCCGCACAAGGCAGCAGAAGAAGTGCGCCGCGTGCTCAAACCCGGCGGCAAAGCCATGGTCTCAACACCCTTTCTCTTCCGTGTGCATGGCGATCCTTACGATTTCACCCGCTTCACCAAAAGCGGCCTGCAAACCCATTTTGAGAAATTCAGCACCACATCCATCGAAGGCTATGGCAACCGCATCCATGTGATCTGGGACATCATCACAACCTCTTTCCGCTATGCCGCCCTTGGTATGTGCCTGAACCATCTTTTGGCCAATCTCTGGCCCCGCGCCAACAGCTCAGACAGCCCAAGCGGCTATTTCCTGACCGCAACAAAATAACCCAACAAACAGATCAGCGCAGATCGGAACAAGCAGAGAGATCAGCAACATCCAGCCGCATATGACGCCATCGCGAAAGCGCACATCCATCAAGGCCCAGTGCGCCAGAGGACCAATATCTGGCCCTTCAGATAAGGAAAAATGCGTCCCATCCTAAGAGCTGGGCCAATGCACAAAGCGCATATGGGTCACTTGTTGATCCCGATTTTTGGCAAGGTGGCTTTTGCTGTAAGCCCGCACAAAACATTGATCCTGCAATCTGTCAAAAGCACTGGCAAGCGCGGCCCCCTCCCCAAGCACAGATATTCCAAACATTGGCACTCCAAACAGAATGCCCAAAATCATGCGATGCATCATCTTATAAATTCACGCCATCTCTCTCCCAAAACAGAATCAAAGATCAACGATGACACCACACTCTTGCCATTTTGTGGCAATAGCTGTGCTGTCACGACGCCAAAGATCGCGCCTGTCTATTATACCAACGGCACGAAAGATTACCCCATATGACCGGATTTTATTGGCTTTCTGGTAAGACGCTTTTGCTGCCATGGTCTGGTTGACCACAAAGCAAGAGCGACGCAGTCCAGGAAGCCAATAAAACCGGCCTTTGATGCCGTTGGTATTACACAAAACAGAGAGAAAGTTCAAAGGATACCCACCATGAACAAGCCAACCTTGACCGCAGCAACCCTTGCCGCTGGCTTGCTCTTTTTGAG
>JAOXSH010000107.1 GCA_025800145.1 Cohaesibacter sp. | reverse complement strand
GCATTTGGGTTAAAATCGCGGCGGATTTGACCAGGGTAATTGATAACGCTATTCGTCCCCGAACAAGCGGTCCCCATTTGATTACTTTTCCTTTCTCAAGAGAGCCTACAGGCAAAATGCCTGTAGGCTCTTTTTTTATGTACATCAAGGATGTCGAAAATCATTTTTCAATTCCCATGTCGGTTTTTATGATTGGTGATAAAATCAACCACAAGATCAACCAACTTGTCTGAAACTGGTAAATTAGGATCGGTGTAGCTGGCCAGATTGGCAGTGCGATCCTTGGACGGTGACACAGATTTCAGAACATGATTGACGTCAGGCAAAATAACCATCTTGGCCCTGTCATTATAATATTTCAAACGACGGGCATCTTCCAAACCAATCTGTAGATCCGCGCTTCCCTGTACGATAAGGACAGGGCAGTGAAGATTTGCAATCATCTTGGCTGGGTCATAGCCCATCAAATCGATTAAATAAGGTTGAACACTCTCTGAGAACAAAATCTGCAAAGCCCGATGATGAGAGTGCATCGCGACCCTTTGTCCGGCTTCCAACCTTTCTATAACGCTAAGGGCTTCGTCAAGAATGACAGCATTCGCCGGGTTTGCTTGCAATTGCACGCGCAAAATTTCGGCCAATGGTCGACCCGGACTGGCCAGAAGCACAACACCACATATGAGATCACGAGAGGCCAGCTTTTGTGCAGCAGAAAGGGCAACCAATCCCCCCTCACTATGCCCAATAAGCCAGACACAGCGGGCTTTTTTCTGCTTTTGCAGAGCAGTGGCCCAGTTTTCTATATCGTGCACATAGTCGGACAAAAGCACATGATTGGGATGATCAATAGCACCCGCACTGGCAAATAATCCGCGTTTATCAATGCGTAAGCTTGCAATGGATTGATCGGCTAATGCTTGCGCCAAAAGCAGATAAGGACGGGCTTGCACGCCCAGAGGGTTGTTGCCATCCATATCCGTGGGGCCAGAACCGGGAATGAGGATGGCAATGGGCGCATCCGGGACAGCGGCCTCTATATAACGACCGACAAGAGGACCAAGAGGGCCGGGAATCTCCATGCGCTCTCCCAAGGAAGATGAAAGTGCTCGATTGTCTGCTGATTGTGCCTGCAATGGTGCTATAGGTAAGAGAAGGGCTAATAGGACCAGAAAGATCAGTCTATCGGAAAAACAAGACATAGCAGAGACATTTATAAATGTATGGATCAACAAAAAAGATATTTTGATATTATATGCGCATCATAGGCATAGGCATAAAGAAAAGCTCGCCAAAAGAGGCGAGCTTTCAAATTTTTCATAAAAGAGACTTTTACTATTCTTGCATGGCCTTTTTGGTGTCACAGATTTTCTGCGAAATATTCGGCACTTTGAAAATCATCCGCACCAGATCGTCATCATCGGGGTCCGGGTGGGCTTCAAAGCCAAGGGCCTCACACATGGAGCGCATGGTGCGGTTGCCGCGCAACACTTCGCCTGTGACCGTGTTAAAGCCGTCTTTTTCTGCAAATTGCAAAATCAGCTTCATCAATTTCCAGCCAAGGCCCTGACCTTTCAGATCAGAGCGAACCATAACCGCATATTCCCCATCATCATGATTGGGATCACCATGCAGACGCACGGCACCCAGCATATTGCCGCTATCCTTCTCAATGGCAATGAAAGCCATGGAGCGCGCATAGTCAAGCTGGGTCAGTTTGGCAATGAAGGCATGATTCATGGATCGGGCCGCAGAGAAGAAGCGCAGCCGCAAATCTTCGTCGGTGACCTGCTCAAAGAAAGGCGGATACAGCTCTTCATCTTCT
>JAOXSH010000101.1 GCA_025800145.1 Cohaesibacter sp. | reverse complement strand
CGGGAACAAACTCTCTCAACCGCTCCCACTGATCATCGCGTAGCACTTCGCCTTCCATACCGATCTCCAAAAGTCAGTATAGAATCTGATTTGATCAACTTTGGGAATCCCTATTCATTAAATTGTCACTACAACCTAAAGGAAATTTGTTTTTTCGAGGTGTCGTCACCAATATAGCAAATCCTAAAGCACTAATATTTTTTACCGCCTTTATTCCTCAATTCATCCCTGAAACAACACTCAATCCCCCATTGTTCGCATTTGCTCTTGGGACAGCTCTATGTGCGATTGGATTTGTTGTGAATTTTGCGTTTGGAGCGACTGGCTCAATGCTAAATGGTTTAAACCACATTGGATTTGCCAAGCGATCATGGAGCCAATGGGCAATTTTTATTGTTTTTTTGCTGATTAGCCTAATGTTTTCTATGCAGTTATTGTTTGCGTAGATTTTTCTATATGAAAACCCATCACTGCACATCAAACTCAAGGCTCATCTCAGACGCACCGGCGCACGATCCTTTACCGCCGTCTTCGAGGCGCTTGGAGAAATCTGCGATCTCTATGAACCGCAAGAATGCTGGAACTACTTCAAAGCCGTTGGGTGTGTCTCAAACTAATCTCGAAACGCTTTAGTCTTTGTTTCTAAGCATATTTTTGTCCGAAAACCGTACACACTTTTGGAAAATATGCTCTATCTTGCGCAAAAGATGATCTGCGGGAACCAGACTATCAAGATTGACCATATCAAGTTCAGTCTGGTGAGAAGAAGGGAGTTTTAACATACCCCATTGAATCAAAAGTCCCCACAAAAAGAAAGGACGTTGTCAGCAGTCTGAAGGCTGCTTTGGGCAGCCTTTTACCGTTTGCGCGTTATGATGGTTCCCAATTTTCTTGGGTCATCCCAACAAATTGGCCATTTGTGCCTTTTGACACTCTTTTCAGAATGTCTTCTAAGCTGTTGGTGGCTTCAATCTGTTCCTGCCCGATCTGTGAAAAGGCTTTGATCCGGTTTTCCTCATTGCCCCATACATGTTCGCTCAATAAGGGGTTGGGAAACGCTTGGGTGAAGGCATCCATTGCAACCATGGCAAGCGCCAATTGAGGAATTGGTCCATCGTTCGAACTGGGCTCTGCAAACAGACCCACATAAAATTCCAGATTATTCACATCGCCATATAGGCGCTTCAGATTCTCTGCCAATTTTTTGCGGCGCGCCTTTTCCGCTGGCTCATCAGCTGTGCTTACTCCAACAACCTCCTCAAAAGACCTTGCGCGAGAGAGGCCCATAATTTTGCGATAATCATTATAACCACGCACATTATTGTCCCGTCCTTGCAAAATGCCTTTTTGTTCGATTGATTGCAAAAAGGCGGCGAAATTTCCCAACCCCATTTTGGCCGATGGATTGGCAGACAGCTGCACAAATGTTCCGACCAGTCCGTGATCGGTCAAAAGCTTGTTGTTTAACAGCAAATCTGTTGACGGAATGCTTTGCCCCTTCCATGTGATTGTCTCTGTCACAAGAGAATGCCAGCGATAGAGAAGAGTGAATTCAATCGTCATCCAGCTGGGGCGGTTCCAATTGGCCTTCCATGCGACAGAAGGGTCAGCCAAAAAATTGATGGGGACAGACGAGATGTGATTGATATATTCGCAAATAACGATGCGAATGAACATGAAAATCACAATATTACGCGCGATTTGAAAGAGACGCTCATCCTCCCAATCAGGATAGCGCGCCGCCAGCAAATCAGCCAAACGGTTATGTTCGCGCAAAAACAGGGTATTGATTGCCATGACCTGTACAGCTGCATTCACCCGATCACCGCCAACAGCAAACAGGGTCGGTTTTCCGCTGGAAATATCTTTTATCCCAAGAGGTTCATCAAGGATCAGCTTTCCCGCATCATCGCAAAATTCCTTGTGAGGCTTTCCAGCTTCATCATAAAGATAAGGGGAAAATTCCTCTCCATGAAGGATTTGGGATTTAAGCTTCCCGCCATTCATGCTGCGTAGAACGGCAGTTTGGCGAGCCGTGCGTCCATAAAGCGTGCTCAAATCAATTTCATGATTGGATGTTGTGCGCTTTCTATCATCTTTGGGGGAGGCATCTTCCCCATCAGCTGGGGCATTGAAAATCATAGTGCGCAAAAACCCATCCGTTAGATATTGGGCAAAGGCGGGAAAAAGGTTGGTTGATTTTTTGGACAAGACCTGTTTGCCCGGTTCTGCCGGGAACAGTTTTATGACCTCATCAACCGGGGGACGCGCTGTGCCCAAAGCATCGTCTTGGGAGAACTTACCCGCCGAGAGAAGCCGGGAGAAATAGCTACGATCTGTCAGCCCTTGCCAGCTGATATAATCGTCATTGAGCGTGCTCCAGGCATGGGGTCTATTGGGTCCGCGATTGGCTAAAAAATTGATAGCAATTCGATTGATCCGTTTTTTTCCCAGTATAAATTGGAAAAATTTGATCAGCAATCTAACAAGCATGTTCGGTCCTTAACATAAATTAGATTTCATAAAATTTTTACTTGGATTTAATATTTATTATTTTGATAATTTTTCATTATATTGAAAAATATTAAAAAATACAATGATATTAAGTATATTAACTTACATGTATTTGATAAGAATAAGATAATTCTATTTTGTATGATCAACAAACAAAGCCATTATACCAACGGCATAAACCAATAAAGGCGGTTCATATGAGAGCCGCCTTTATTCTCTGATCAAACAACAACAAGGTGCTGCCAAATTTATGAGGCCAGTGCAGGGCCTTCGAATTTTGGCATCAGCTCCAACAGATGTTTGGAATAGTCATGTTGGGGTGTTTCAAACAATGTCTCTGTCTGCGCCACTTCCAGCAATTGCCCATGACGCATCACGCCCACCCGGTCGCACATTTGGCGAATGACCGGCAAATCATGGGAGATGAACAGCATGGTCAGGCCCAGCTCTTCCTGCAAATCTTTTAGCAAATTAAGAATTTGCGCCTGAATAGAGACATCCAGTGCCGAGGTTGGCTCATCGCAAACCAAAAAGCGTGGCCGCGTGGCCAAAGCGCGGGCAATGGAAATGCGCTGCCGCTGACCGCCGGAAAATTCATGAGGGAATTTGCGGGCAGCTTGCGCACCCAACCCCACGATTTCCAGCAAATCATGAACAATGGCGCGGGCTTCGCTGTTGGAGCTGGTTTGTTTGTGAAAATGAATGGGCTCGGCGACAATATCCTCAACCCGCATCCGCCCATTGAGTGAGGAGAACGGATCTTGAAATACCATTTGCATCTGGCGGCGATAATGGTTCAGCTCTTTTTGGTTGGATATTTGGGTCAGATTCGCACCGGCAAAATTCACCGCACCCCCGGTAGGATGATAAATGCCGGTAATCATACGCGCCACAGTGGATTTACCGGACCCGGATTCGCCCACCAAGCCAAACACCTCGCCTTGCTGGATGTCGAAAGAGACATCTTTGACCGCATCCAGATATTGCTCATTGCGCTTGAAAAACGCATGTTTGGTGATGAAGCGCATATGCAGATTGTCAACGCTGAGCAACGGACCCTCGACTTTTTCATAATCACGGGTTTTGCCAAGCCAATGGCTGGCAATATCAAGATCATCCTTGCTGTCATGGGCATCTTCAATATAGGTGACCAACGGAAAGCGATGAATGCGTTTGTCCGGGCGCGGCACAGCAGAAATCAGTGATTTTGTATAATCATGCTGCGGATTCTTCAGCACTTGCTCGGTGCTACCCAATTCCACCAGCTTGCCGCGATACATCACCGCAACCCGGTCTGTGGTCTCGGCAATCACGCCCATATCATGGGTGACCAGCATCATGCCAACATTGCGCTCTTCACAGAGCTTTTTAAGAAGCTCCAGGATTTGCGCTTGCACCGAAACATCCAAAGCCGTGGTTGGCTCATCCGCAATCACCACTTCCGGGTCAGAGCATAGCGCAAGGGCAATCACCACACGCTGGCGCATACCGCCGGAAAATTGGTGCGGATAATGATCAATGCGTGTGTCAGGATCGGGAATGCCAACCTGAGTGAGCAAATCAATGGCGCGGGCGCGGGCATCCTTGTCATTGAATTTCAAATGCAGCTGAATGGTTTCAATCAGCTGTGCGCCCACCGTCTCCAACGGATTAAGCGAGGTGAGGGGGTCTTGAAAAATCATGCCTATGCGCTTACCGCGCACCGCTTTCATCAATTCCTCATCCAGATCATCAATGCGCTCTCCCTTGAGATGGATCGTGCCATTGGCGACACGACCGGGCGATTGCAACAGCGAGATCACGGCATTGCCAACCGTGGATTTCCCAGCCCCCGATTCACCCACAACCCCAAGAATTTCGCCGGGATTGATGGTGAGATCGACCTGTTCCACCGCCACAAAAATGCCACGACGCGAGGGGAATTCGACCGTCAGGTCTTTAATTTCCAACAAAGACATAGCAAGGCCGCTCCTATTGCAATTTCGGGTTCATGGCATCGCGCAACCAATCGCCAAACAGATTGACCGCCAAAGCCAGAACAACCAGCGTCAGGCCGGGGAAAATGGTGATCCACCATTCGCCGGAAAACAGATATTCATTGCCAACGCGAATGAGGGTGCCAAGTGAGGGCGTGGTAGGCGGCAGGCCAACGCCCAGAAAGCTCAAGGTTGCTTCAATGATAATGGCAAGGGCCAGATGGATGGTGCCAATGACAAAAACCGGCCCCAAAACATTGGGCAGAATATGCCGGATCATGATGGTGAAAGAGCCAAGGCCAATCACTTGGCCTGCCTGCACATATTCCTTGACCTTTTCTGTCATCACCGACGAGCGCACGGTGCGGGCATATTGCACCCAGCCGGAAATGGCGATGGCGAAAATGATCACATACAGCGCCAGCGATTCATGGCTTTCCTTGCTCATGATGGTGCGCACGATGCCATCAATCAAAAGCGCAATCAAAATAGAGGGGAAAGAGAGCTGGATATCGGCAATGCGCATGATAATGGCATCGGTCCGCCCGCCCACATAGCCGGAAATCAGACCAAGGCCAACCCCGGCAATCAAAGACAGCACCACAGCGGCAAAGCCAACCAAGAGCGAAATGCGCGAGCCATAGAGGACGGTTGAAAGAATATCGCGCCCCTGATCATCGGTGCCCAGCAAAAAGCGCGGATCCCCTTCCTCCATCCAGGACGGTGGAAGGTTGGAATCGAGCAAATCAATGACTGCCAAATCAAACGGATTTTGCGGCGCCAAAAAGGGCGCAAAAATGGCAGAGAGCACCATGACCAGCGCAATGAAAGCGGCAAAGATTGCCATTGGCGTATGCCAGAAGGAATACCACACATCATGATCGCGCAAGCGATGGATGAAATCAGCCACAGGGCCACGCTCGGCTGGCTGTTCAGCGGATTGATTGATTGTCATTTTTTCCCTCCGCTTACGCGCAAACGCGGATCAACACGCACATAAAGAATATCCACGATCAGATTGATGGCCACAAAGATGAAAGCAATCAGCACCAGATAGGCCGCCATCACCGGAATATCGGCATTGCCAATGGCCTGAATGAACATCAATCCCATGCCAGGCCACTGAAACACACTTTCTGTAATCAGGGAGAAAGCGATGATAGAACCAAGTTGCAGGCCGGTGATGGTGATGACCGGAATGAGGGTATTTTTCAGCGCATGGCGAAAATGCAAGGCACGATTGCCAAGACCACGGGCGCGGCCAAATTTGATGAAATCCGTACGCAACACTTCCAGCATTTCGGCGCGCACCAGACGCATGATCAGCGTCATCTGGAAAATGGCCAAGGTAATAGAGGGCAGGATCAGGGCTTTGAGGCCAGAAACAGTCAACAGACCCGTCGACCACCAGCCAAGATAGACCACTTCGCCACGGCCAAAGGTCGGCAACCAGCGCAACATGACACCAAAAATCAGGATCAGCAAAATACCGATCAAGAAGGTGGGAAGCGAGACCCCAACCAGAGACGAGGTAAGGAAAAGTTTCGTCAGCCAACTGTCGCGGCGGATGGCGGCATAAATGCCCATTGGCATCCCCAGAACCAGCGCCAGAATGGCCGAAATGATGGACAATTCCAGTGTCGCAGGCAGTCGCTCGCGCAACAATTCGCTGACCGGAATGCGCAAACTATAGCTCTGGCCAAATTCGCCGCGCATGGCATTGGCGGTAAAACGGGCAAACTGCACCACAAAGGGATCATTGAGGCCAAGCTGCTCACGCAATTCTTCGCGCTCTTCGAGCGTAGTATCCTGCCCCACCATATTATTGACGGGATCGCCAACAAAACGGAACAGCCCGAATGTGATGAAGGCAACAGCAAGCATAACCAATATGCTTTGCAGCAGCCGTTTAAAAATGAAACCCAACATACAGTGACCCTATCTGTCTTGATGCCTGCTTGTTCTTGTGTGTCATGGCGATCGCAGGCTTGCCAGATAGTCTTGCAAGATGATTTGCAAGACAAAAAAGGCCCGTCACGATACAAACGTCTTGATCGTGACAGGCCGTTTTTCTGAACGCTTATTTCTTGATCACAACGCTGCGCAAATCAAGAATATTGTCAGCACGCTGGGCGACTTCCACATTGTTGGCAGCACCCCAAGACAGAGGTTGCTGATGCAATGGCAGATACCCCACTTCATCCTGAACCAGCTTGAAGCCTTCATCAATCAAGGCCTGACGCTTGGCCGGATCGGTCTCGGATCCCATCAGGGATGTGATCTCATCCACGCGTTTGTTGCAATAATTGCCAAGATTGAAGGCACCCATTTTCTTGTCCGGGTTCTGACAGGACAACAGATTCTGATAGACATTGTGAGAATCAATGGAGCCCGGTGTCCAGCCCAGAAGATAGAAGCTGGTGTCATAGCCATTTTGCGCCAGAACCTTGCCGAAATATTTGGCTTTTGGCTGGGCGAGAAGATCGATCTTCACGCCAATGCGTGCCAGCATAGAGGCAACGGCCTGACAGATTTTCTCGTCATTGACATAGCGATTGTTGGGGCAATCCATGGTCAGGCTAAAGCCATCGGCATAACCGGCATCGGCCAACAAAGCTTTGGCTTTTTTGACATCATAAGCATAAGGGGTGTTGAGCGCCGCACTAAAGCCATTGATCTGTGGGGCAACCATCAAACCGGTTGGCGTTGCCGCGCCGCGCATGATCTTTTTCTTGATGGCGTCCAGATTGATAGCATGCGCAAATGCCTGACGCACGCGAATATCCTTGAACGGATTCTTGCCTTTGACGGAAGAATAGAGCAACTCATCGCGGCCCTGATCCATACCAAGGAAAATGGTGCGGGCTTCAGGTCCGGCCAAAGGACGCACGCCGTCAGCATCTTCCAGACGTTGCCAATCCTGTACAGGCACAGGCCAAACCAGATCCAGCTGCTTGGAAATCAGCGCCGCAACGCGGGTGGCGGCTTCTTTCACCGGGGTAAATTCAGCGCGTGTCACATTGGTTGCAATATCCTTGTTCCAATGATTGTCACTGCGCTCCAAAACAGTCTTGACGCCCGCTTTGCGCTCCACCACCTTGAAAGGCCCTGTGCCATTGGCATGGTTGGTTGCATAGCCCGGATTGTTGGCATCCTTGATATTGGCTGCCTCGGTTGCTTTATTCTGCTCAGCCCATTCCTTGTCCATGATATAGACGAAAGACATTTCTTCCATCAAAACGGGCTGCGGTTCGGCAGTGGTCAGCTCAATAGTATAGTCATCAATCTTCTTGATTGCGGAAATCAGACCGCCACGGGCTTTCACGTCAGAACCCTCTGTTTGGGTGCGCTCCCAAGTGAAGATCACATCATCGGCGTTGAAATCATTGCCATTATGGAATTTGACCCCTTGGCGCAGCTTGACCAGCCATGTGGTTGGGCTGGTGGTCTCCCAGCTTTCAGCCAAAGCAGGCTTCAAAGCCAGATTGCCGTCGCGCTGGGTCAGACCTTCATAAATATTGCCCCAAAAACCAAGCGAGAATGTCTCGTTCAGGCTGTGCGGATCCAGACCCGGCATATCACCCTGAAAAGCAAATTTAAACGTCTCTGCTGATGCTGGTGCTGCCAGCATAGTTGTCACAGCAAGAGCAGATAGCAGCTTGGATGTTTTCTTCATTTTACTCCCCTTCATGAAAGGTTTTTCGCGGTTTCTCTTTGCGGTTTCACATTGAATGGTGATTGGTTATTGCGCTTGTTTTTGGATCAGCTTTTGAATGAAAGCTGTGCCTTTTTGCACCTGATCAAGCGTAATGAATTCATCAGGTTTATGGGCCTGATCAATGGAGCCAGGACCGCAAATCACAGTGCTGTAGCCGCGCTCCTGAAACTGGCCAGCTTCTGTGCCATAGGGCACGGCCATAACGCAATTAAGGCCCGTTAATTCCCGACACAATTGTTCGGCCTTGCCCTCTGCTTCTGGCTTCAAACCCGGCACTTGCAACAAATCAATGCGAATGGAAGCGTCAGAATAAGAGGCCTGCATCTCCTCTTCCAGCTCTTTGGCGCAATCATAGATGCGATCAATAACCTTTGCGCGATCATCCTCTGGCAGATTGCGATAATCCCAACTGAACATGCAATCACGGGCAATGATATTGGCCGCAATACCGCCTTGCACAAGGCCCATATTCAGTGTGCTGTAATTGGGTTCCAGATCAACGCCTTGTAATCTATTCTCTTTCAATTCATCGGCAATTTTGCCAAGCTCGACCATCAGCTTTGCGGCATAAAGATTGGCCGAGCAGCCCAGATGCGGTTGACTGGAATGGGCTTCCAGCCCGCGAATATAAACCCGACCAGAATTGACACCCTTATGCATATTGGCAATTTGCATCAAGGTTGGCTCTCCAACAATCACCGCATGGACGGGCGGCAATGTCGTGACCATTTCGTCAATCATCGATGGAGCGCCAAGGCATCCCAGCTCTTCATCATAGGACAGGGCCAGATGAATGGGGCGCTTCAGATCAGCTTTGAGCATTTGTGGCACCAAAGCCAGAGTGATGGCAGAAAAGCTTTTCATATCCGCTGTGCCGCGGCCATAAAGCTTGCCGTCTTTTTCCACTACATCAAAAGGATCGGTGCTCCAGTCCTGATTGTCCACCGGCACCACATCAGTATGACCGCTCAAGACCACGCCGCCTGCAACCTTGGGGCCGATGCTGGCATAAAGATTGGCCTTGCTGCCATCGTCATTATAAACACGCTGGCTCTCAATGCCATGATCAGCCAGATAGGTCTCGATATAATCAATGATTGCAAGGTTGCTCTTTGAGGATACGCTGTCAAAGGAAACCAGTTTCGAAATCATATCCTTGATCTGTTGCATAAGACCTCATGGAAATGTCAGGGATGGAGGACAGAAAGCGGGGATATCTGTCTTGTTTTATGGCGGGATCTACCAGATCACATGAAACTGAAGTCTGATAACTTATTGATGACTAATTCAATCAGGAGATTGCATGTCTGAAAAGGGCAAATGTGAACAATTCAACCATTTGTCTGCGCAATCCCCATAGTCAAAGGAAAATTTTACAACTGAAAGCAACTGTTGAGAGTAAAATCTACCTCTGATCTGTCAATTCCAGCAAAATCTCTTCGCAGGTTATCAGGCTCTGCCGTACAATGTCTTCAAGCCATGCTTCATCATTAACAAAGAGGGCATCGCGCAGATTGCGTTTGATCTGCCGACCCAAGGGGCTTTGCTCCTTGCCATGATGGCGCAGCCAATTATCGCCACGCAAACCGGTCAGCACACGAGAAAAGTTATAGGTGCCAAATTCCAAAATCACCTTGATCGGCGCTTTGGGGCAATCCACCCGCTCGACAAGATCACAGACCAGCCCGCCAATATGTTCCCATTCCACGCCTTCAGGGGCCGGGCGGTCCATGCGCATCACATCACCATAGCCATAAGGTCCAACCCCGGTATGCAAATCAACAATGGCGATGCGCTCCGCCCCTTGGCTATGGCGCTTGAGGATGTCCGTCAATGTGCTAACGCACCAGCTCTCAGAACGTCCCCCATAAAATAACCCATCAGGATGGTTATATTGTCCTTGCAAGACATTTTGTGTCAGAGCCAACATGCCATTCTCTTCGATATAGGCTTCAAGGCGCGCATCAGCGGCTTTGCGCAGCTCTCCTTGCCAGTCTTTTGGGCATAGCGCATCATGAAGTGCGGCATAGGCGGGATTTTGCGGCAGATTTGAAAAATCGTTGCGGATATTGCGGTTTGGATCGACATTATTCTCATCCGTACGGGTCACTTTGGCCGAACCATAGGCATTGACCCCGTGCACCAGAATAAGCGCGGTGTTTGCTGGTAATGTCTGTTGAAAATGCGAAAGCATTTGCCATTGCGGGCCAGAGCCTGCAGTCAATTCGGTCCCATGCACACCAGAGGTCACAAACAGGCAAGAACGCGCCTTTGGGGGACCAAGTCTGACCACATCCACCGCAACCTCGCACTCAAAGTCGGCGCTAAGGGGATGCAAAATACTTTCAACGGGCAGGGCAAGCACTTTGGCTTTGGACACAAATCTGTCCCGCGCTTCAAAATAATCCGTGCTATAGCAGTCTTGTGCGTCGCTCATGGCTCTCTCCTGTGTCTTGTCTGCCTATCATCGCAGACCATAGAAGAGTTTGCAGCATGTTCAAGCGCTTTGGCTTTTGATTTATACCAACGGCATGAACCAGCCCTCTCTCCCTTTTCAGACCACCCTTATGGGCGGTCTGAAAAGGGAGAGAGGGCTGGAGATGTGGCCTAAAAGTCTCAGTACGAGATTTTTAAATTGGGCACTAAGAAGACTTTTTCATTCGTTTGCCAAAAGCGCCAATCCAGTGAAAAGCCAGAAAAATCAGGCCAGAAAAGACAAAGAGATATCCAAGGGGGAGGAAAAAACTCTCCTGAAGGATCCCTTTCTCATCCACGCCATTATAAAACAGAGCCTCCATCACAAAGCAGAAAACCCCTAGAAAAATGAAACCAAAGCTAACCGATTTCCATAGAGATTTCATGACATACCTCCTTAATGATAGCGTATAAGATGCGGTTTCTTCCTCTGATGGACATTTTTCATGGAAACAAGAAGAGATGGCTCTTTTTCCTTTCTTTGATGTCCTTGTACATCTAATAGCAATCAAATATGGTTTTTTTGAAGATTGAGCTCAAATTTTATGGATTTGTCTTTTCCAAGGCCTCAAGGCGAGCCCTATGCGGCATGATACGTGACAGACAATACGAAAGCAGGCACCACACTTAATACCAACGGCACGAAAGATTACCCCATATGACCGGATTTTATTGGCTTTCTGGTAAGACGCTTTTGCTGCCATGGTCTGGTTGACCACAAAGCAAGAGCGACGCAGTCCAGAAAGCCAATAAAACCGGCCTTCGGTGC
>JAOXSH010000074.1 GCA_025800145.1 Cohaesibacter sp. | reverse complement strand
CGACAGGGGTGCCCGCGCAGAAACATGCGTCCAGGAACATGCCCGTTTTGCCCATTTGGGTCAGGCTTTCCACGGAACCGTGCTGCGTAATCTGAGGCTTGATGTAGGATTTCATAGGGTAACTCCAAACTCACTTCTAATATGCAGGCTAATCAAATTTAACGGATTCGATCAAGAACTCTTAATGCAAAGGAAAGTCTTAATGCGGCTTTCTTGTTAACTCCTTTAAGGTTTGGCTTAAGGTAAACATGCTATATTCAATTAAAACCATTTATTTTCAGAATATTAATGGGCCTAATCAAAGATTTCAGCATCTGTGTCCAATAGGAGCGCCTGACGCAACCTAAGGGCGATCACGCTCTATTCTTGATGAAAAAAGCGCCATCCATGAAAGTATAGGTTTTCCAAATAACTAGAGACTTCACGCGACGGCGGCGACAACCTGAGGCATTTTGATATCGGCATTTAAATGATCTAAGATTGCTCATTGGCATAAACCCGCTTTATGCTGAGAATTCCTTGTAGTGTTTTGTGGGTGTCCTTGATGATCCCGAGTGTTCGCCGTTTTTGTTTTCTTCCACTGCTTGGGGCCCTGCTGACCAGCGGCGTGGCTCTGGCGCAGGAGGCACCGCAATTTCGTTTGGGCAAAGGCGATGTGCTGAGCTTTTCCATCGTTGGAGCCCCCGATATCAGCCGCGATGTCACCAT
>JAOXSH010000072.1 GCA_025800145.1 Cohaesibacter sp. | reverse complement strand
GGATCCGACGTTCTGTGCCGAACATCTCTTCCTGTCCTATGATCCGACGAACCATCTTTCTGCCTCCAAAATAAACCCGAGAAGCCAATTGAATCAAAGAATAATTCGCGCGTCAAATCACCATCCGCACACAGGTCTCCTAGGGCATATTTTTGTCCGAAAACCGCACATACTTTTCGACAAATATGCTCTAATACCAACGGCATGAAAGATTACCCCATATGTGCGCGTCATGACTGTCATATGGCAAAACCAAAGCCATGATCAAAAAAAGGCCTGATCTCGTAAGAGATCAGGCCTTTTTTCCTGTGTTGCGGACAAGCGCTTATTGAATTTGCGTCAGCAAGCTATCGAGAGATGCTTTTGCGTCTCCGTAGAACATGCGTGTATTGTCTTTGTAAAAGAGAGGGTTTTCAATGCCGGAATAGCCTGTTCCCTGTCCGCGTTTGGAGACAAAGACCTGTTTCGCTTTCCAGACTTCGAGCACCGGCATCCCTGCAATTGGGGAATTGGGATCCTCTTGCGCTGCCGGATTGACGATGTCATTGGAGCCGATGACGATGGCGACATCGGTTTGGGGGAAATCTTCGTTGATCTCGTCCATTTCCATCACAATGTCATAAGGCACCTTGGCCTCTGCCAGCAGAACATTCATATGACCGGGCAGACGCCCTGCCACCGGGTGAATGGCAAAGCGCACCTCTTTGCCTTTGGCCCGCAAACGACGGGTCAGTTCGGCGACATTTTGCTGGGCCTGAGCCACAGCCATGCCATAGCCGGGCACAATGATGACGCTGTCTGCCTCTTCCAAAGCACTGGCCACGCCATCGGCATCAATGGCAATCATCTCGCCGCTGACTTCCATGGCCGGACCACCAGTGCCACCAAAGCCACCCAGAATAACCGAGACAAAATTGCGGTTCATGGCCTTGCACATGATATAGGACAGGATCGCGCCGGACGAGCCAACCAGCGCCCCCACCACAATCAGCAAATCATTGCCAAGGGAGAAGCCAATGGCCGCCGCTGCCCAACCGGAATAGGAATTGAGCATGGAGACAACAACCGGCATATCCGCCCCGCCAATGCCCATGATCAAATGATAGCCGATGAAGAAGGCCAGCAAGGTCATGACAAGGATGGTCCAGCCGCCATCAGTGCCCATATAAATGAAGAGCAGGAGCAAAGACAGAAGGGCAGCACCAGCATTGAGCATATGCCCACCGGGCAATTTGGTCGCGGTTGACTTGAGCTTGCCTGCCAATTTGCCATAAGCCACAACAGAGCCGGTAAAGGTCACTGCACCAATGAAGACCCCAAGGAAAACCTCAACCTGCAGAATGGCAATCTCCACTGATGGCTTGCTGGCCACTTTGGCAGAAAAGCCGGTCAGGCCCTTAAGCGCGGCATCATCTTGAGCCGCATAAAGCTGCTCAACATGGTTCATGACCAATTCGGCATTGAAGCCAACAAAGACAGCCGCCAGACCGACAAGGGCATGCATTCCTGCCACCAATTCCGGCATTTGGGTCATTTCCACCTTGTTGGCCAGCATATAACCAATGACCCCGCCACTGGCAATCAGCACCAGCGAGAGGAACCACAAATCAGAGCCGGGGCCAAACAAAGTGGCCAGCACCGCAAGACCCATGCCCGCAATGCCATACCAAACCGCGCGTTTGGCGCTTTCCTGACCGGACAGGCCGCCAAGACTGAGAATGAACAGCACAGCCGCAACCACATAGGCCGCTGTTGTAAAACCGTAATCCATTGCTCGCTCTCCTTTATGATTTCTGGAACATGGCGAGCATACGCCGGGTGACAAGGAAGCCGCCGAAAATATTAATTCCGGCCATGAAGACGGAGAGGGCTGCAAGCAGGATCACCAGCCAAGAACCAGCCCCAATTTGCAGCAAGGCCCCCAAAATGATAATCGAGGAAATGGCATTGGTGACCGCCATCAAAGGCGTGTGCAAGCTGTGGCTGACATTCCAGATGACCTGAAAGCCGACAAAACAGGACAACACAAAGACGATAAAATGCTGCATGAAGCTGGCCGGGGCGACCGAACCAACCAAAAGCAGCAACACAGCGCCACCAGCCAACAGGCTGACCTGTTGCTTGGTCTGGGCCTTGAAGGCCGCTTCTTCCTGCGCCTTGATCTCCTCAGGCGTCAGCTCCTTGACCTCTTTTTTGGGCTGGGCTGCAATGGCCTGAATTTTGGGCGGCGGCGGCGGGAAGGTAATCTCGCCCTGATAGGTGACGGTGGCCCCGCGAATGACATCATCTTCCATATCATGGACAATCTGACCGTCTTTTTGCGGGGTCAGATCGCTCAACATATGGCGGATGTTAGAGGCATATAGCTCCGAGGACTGCGTGGCCATGCGCGAGGGAAAATCCGTATAGCCGATAATGGTCACGCCATTGTCGGTGACGATCTTCTCGTCCATCACGGTCAATTTGCAATTGCCGCCTTTTTCTGCCGCCAGATCCACAATCACCGAACCGCTCTTCATGCTGGCGACCATATCCTCGGTCCACAGCTCCGGCGCTTCGCGATTGGGAATCAGAGCCGTGGTGATGACAATATCAACCTCTGGGGCCAGCTCGCGGAATTTGGCCAATTGCGCTTCGCGAAATTCTGGCGAGGAGACAGAAGCATAGCCCCCGCTGGAGGCACCATCCTGCTGGTCTTCCTCAAAATCGAGATAGACAAACTCGGCCCCCATACTCTCCACCTGCTCGGCCACTTCCGGGCGCACGTCAAAGGCATAGGTGATAGCCCCAAGGGAGGTGGAGGTGCCAATGGCCGCAAGACCGGCCACGCCAGCGCCCACCACCAGCACTTTGGCCGGGGGCACTTTGCCCGCTGCCGTAATCTGGCCGGTAAAGAAACGACCGAAATTATTCCCCGCTTCAATCACCGCCCGATAACCCGCAATATTGGCCATGGAAGACAGGGCATCCATTTTCTGGGCGCGAGAAATACGCGGCACCATCTCCATGGCAATCACATTGGCACCTTTGGATTTGGCAATCTCCATGCCCTCGTCATTGCCTGCCGGGTTAAAGAAGCTGATCAGGGTCTTTTGCTTGGTCAGGCGCTTGGTCTCGGTTGCATTGGGCTGGCGCACTTTGGCAATGATGTCAGACGCCTTCCACAAAGCCGCCGGGGTGGCAATCACCTCAACGCCAGCCGCCTCATAGTCCGCGTCAGAAAAACCAGCCGCTTCCCCAGCACCCTTCTCAATCGCACACTCATAGCCAAGCTTTTGCAGATGCTTTGCAACAGAAGGCGTCATTCCAACGCGACATTCCCCCGCAAAAACCTCTTTAGGTGTTCCTATCTTCAAAATAAGCCCCCTCTATCCCTTCCTTATGACTGTCCCAACCTTGCTAGGATTATGGACGGGGGTCAATAGGCTCAATCCGCACGTCGGTAAAAAGTTCGACTATCTGTCAAGTTGTCTTTAGGGCAAATCGGCACAGACATGCACAATTTGCTTCCTTAAATCGGCAAGATAGCCTGCAAGGCCCGCTCCAACCCGGCCTGTTCATCCGCAATCTGTGCATCAAAAGGCAGAAATTGGCGCTTTCTCTGGCTTTTATCTCTGCAAAGGCTTGCATAAATCCATCTTTTTGCTTGCAGAGGCTACCATTTCGTCGTCTCTGAAAGGGCCAACCAGAGGGAGAGAAAACCCCATGTCCCAGAAGAATGTTCTATTCATCGTCATCGACCAATTGCGCGCCGATACCTTGTTTGGATCGCTTTCCAAATATGTGGATTTGCCAAATTTGCGCGCTTTCATGGAAAATGCGACTACATTTGAACGCCATTATTCGGTGACAAATCCGTGCGGTCCGTCCCGGGCCTCGTTGCTGAGCGGGCAATATGCGATGAACCACCGCAGCATTCGCAATGCCTCTCCCTTGCGCCATGATACCCCCAATGTGGCAACCGAAATGCGCAAATCGGGCTATTTGCCCATGTTGTTTGGCTATACTGACACGGCCCAAGACCCGCGGGTGCATGACGCCAATGATCCGGCCTTGACGTCTTATGAGATGCCCATGCATGGCTTTGCCGAGATGGTGGAAATGCGCTCAGACGAGAGTTATCCATGGCGCGCCTATCTCAAGGAAAAGGGTTATGATCTGCCGGATAATTATAAAGACGAGCATTATAAACCGGTCGCACAGGACGAGACGCTCAAAATCAATGATCCGGCTTTTTACAAGGCAAAAGACAGCGACACAGCCTTTTTGACCGATGCTTGCCTGAAAGAATTGTCTGTGCGCACAGATCAGAACTGGTTTGCCCATCTGACCTATATCCGCCCCCACCCGCCACTGGTGGCGCCAGAGCCTTACAATAAAATGTATGACCCGGCAGATTTGCCAGATCCGGCACGACTTGAGAGCCAGGAAGCGGAACAGGCACTCCATCCCTTCTTTGCTCCCTGCCATGCCAGCCAGACAGCAGAAAGTTTTGTCAATGGCTTTGACGGGCTTGAGGCAACGGACGAGGTGATCCAGACCATGCGCGCCGTTTATCTGGGGCTTGCCACAGAAGTGGATGCCCATATCGGGCGGATCATCGACTTTTTGAAAGAAACAGGCCAATGGGATACAACCTTGCTGGTCATCACCGCTGACCATGGCGAAATGCTGGGCGATCGCCACAGTTGGGGTAAACAGACCATATATGATGCGGCCTATCATACACCGCTGATCATTCGTGACCCCGATAGCCCCCAAGGCCATGGCAGACGCATTGCAAAGCCAACGGAAAGTGTCAGCTTAACACCAACTATTCTGGATTGGGTGGGGCAGGATATCCCGGACAGCATGGATGGACGCCCACTCACACCCTTTTTGAAAGGAGAGTGTCCCAACTGGCCTGACTATAGTGTTTCAGAACTGGACTATGGCAATCCGGTCAAGCCAACCAAATGGCAAGAGGCGCTGGGCCTGCCTGCCAATCAGTGCAATCTCAGTATTTTCCGCGGATCTCGCTATACATTGGTGCATTTCAATGGTGGCCTGCCACCTTTGTTGTTTGATCGACAGGGCGAGGGGGAAATGCGCAATCTGGCCAAGGAGCCAATTATGGCTCCTGTGCTTTTGGAGATGACCCAACAGCTTTTGTCCCATCGCATGACCCATGCCGACCAAAGCCTTGCCACAAGCGTGATCACCAGTGAGGGACCAAAACGCGGCAAACGCCATGAGATGACTTAGCCTGATTTCAGGATTGCGCGGGCAGGGCGCGATAGCCTTTGACAATCATGGCAAGGCCGACACCCAAGAGGCCAAGACCGCTCAAGGCATCGGCACTGAGCCAGCGGCCGCTGGCCTTTTTCAAGGCAAAGGTCGCAACCAGCGCATAAGTCAGAATAGAGATGGCATCCAGAATAAGGAAAATCGCTCCATAAACCACGCCTTGGACAGCAATAGAATGGTCTGGCGAAATGAAAGCAGGAAACAGGGCCACAAAAAAGACAATGGCCTTGGGATTGGTCACACAGGCAAAAAAGCCAGCCCAAAAGGTGGCCCTGTCAGAGCGCTGAGAGGAGGTTGGAACGGGGTGTCGGCTGCTTTTGAGCGCAGTCCATGCCATCCAGAGAATGAACAGGCCGCCAATTATTTGCAAAACAGGCAGAATCATATCTGACAAGGCCATAAGGGCCGTTAAACCGGCAATAGCAACAAAAATATGCACCATGGTCCCCAAGGCATCCCCGGCAACGGCGATAAAGGCCGCCCGTGGTCCATATTTTAAGGCTTGCGCAGTGGCAAAGGCGACAGAGGGCCCCGGCACCAGCAAAAACAGCAAGGTGGTTGTCAAAAAAGCAAAGAATAAAACCGGATCCATCAATGCGCCCCCATAAACTGGATATGATGCAAACCAAAAGAAGAATTTCCGGGTTAGGACATTGATCCAGACAATCCCCTTCTTGGTATAAGTGTGGTAATCTGTGATAGGATTGCACGCATTCTTTGATTTTTCCAGTATCGGACCCCATCATGGCCCCATCCTTTGCCGCTCAACCACGCATGCCCCGCGCCATTTTGCCCATCGCTCTTGGCGCTGCTTTTTTGATCAGCCCATTGCAGGATGCAAAAGCCGATACCCTTTTCACTACCCTGATGCAGGGTGGCCTGACAGAGGCAGACAACTGGAAGGTCAGCCTTGGCGGCGGGCTGCTCTATAATCCGCGCTATGAGGGGTCCAAGCGCCACTCCGTCAAGGCCTTGCCTTATTTTGATCTGGTCTGGAAAGACACGCTCTTTTTCAATCCCATCGATGGGCTGGGAGCAAACCTTGTCGATTATCAGGGCTTTAAGGTCGGCGCTGCCCTTGGCTATGATTTTGGCAGGAAAGAAAAGAACAGCCGATCAGAATTAAAAGGATTGGGGGATATTAATGCCGGGGGCACCGCAAGGGGCTTTTTAGAGTATGATCTGAAATTGGCCAAAGCCAAAGCCTCTGTTACCAAATATCTGGTAGGCAGCAAAGGCGTGACCACTCAAATAGGTCTCTCGACATTTGTGCCACTCTCTGTCTTGCTTGGTCAGAGCATGGGTGAGGCTTATGCAGCATCCCAAACCAAGGGTGAGAAAAATGGCCATGGCTTGTCCGGCACGGCCCTGACATTGGGCGTCTCTGCGCAATGGGCCGACAAAGCCTATATGCGCGACTATTTTGGTGTCAATGCAACCCAAGCCGCCCGATCTGGCAAAAAGGCGTTTGAGGCAAAAGCAGGTTTTAAATCCTTCTCAACCGATCTTGGCCTGTTGGTGCCGCTCACTGATCATGTGATCATCGGATCGAAAGTCAGCTATACACGCCTGATTGGCGATGCCGCAGACAGCCCACTGTCTTTGGATGACAATCAGCTGGGGGCTCAGCTCTTCGCGACCTATACATTTTGACTGTTGCATAGGACATTTATGAGTTTACGTCCTAATACCAACGGCATGAAACGCAGAAAAAAAGCCGGACTTTTTTCATTGTGAGCTAAGCAGCGTCACTTTACGCAGCCTCTGTGCGCTTTTTTACACTTGAGAGGATTGATTGACCACCTCAGTGGTTTGCCCTATCGATTGCGCCGCTTCCGTCACCTGACCAATATTGGATGACACTTCTTGCGTCCCGCTTGAGGCGCGCGTCACATTGCCGGCAATTTCCTGCATTGCGACCCACTGCTCAGACACAGCCGTTGCAATTATCTGAAGAAATATCAGACAGGCCTTCAATCGTTTGAGAGATGGAAGAAATGGCGGCAACCGCCAAATCGGTTTCCTGCTGAATTTCAGAAATCTGTTTGACAGGCTGGCCAGACGTTCAACGCGCTCATTGGTGGCATTGGCTTCAGAGGAGGCCTGTTCCGAGGCGCTGGCAACCTGTTCTGACTGAGAGCCTGATTTAAAAGTCCTGAGCCAGCCCTCTCCTCCTTTCAGACCACCCGTCATGGTACCCTTATGGGCGGGTCTGAAAAAGGGAAGAGGGCTGGATATGCAACCTAAAAGGCTCGCTCGGAGACTTTTAAGTCGGGCACTAAGGGACCAAAGAAGAATGAATATATTTATAATTGCATTTTATAAATTAAACAATAAATGGTTGTTTTTCTCCTCTTCTTTCCTTAAAATTTCAGAATTTATAGGAGGATAATTATGAGCAATATTGACTATGTTATTACCGCAAGACGCATTAAAAACAATCAATTTGATTCTGAACCTGGCCCTGTGCGCTATCTGCGCGTGCCGCGGCGCGCTTCCATACCAACACCAGAGCATCAGACAAAAGGGCGCGGGGATCTGGCCAAATGGGTGCAGGAAGTCAGGGATCTTTCAGATAAGTGCATCAACCCCAACTCCATCAGTCCCAAAGGGGATGTCTTGATTTTCCTGCATGGCTATAACAATGATCTGAAAATCATTATGGAGCGCCAGAGGCAGCTTGCAAAAGACCTCAAGGCAGAGGGTTGGGAAGGCGTTGTGATTGGCTTTGACTGGCCCAGTCATGACAGCACCCTCAATTATCTTGAGGATCGCTCAGATGCAGCAGAAGTCGCCCTGCAATTGGTCGCAAAAGGCATCAAGGTTCTTGCCGACGGGCAAGGCGCGGGATGTGAGGCCAATATTCATTTAATCGGCCATTCCACCGGCGCTTATGTGATTATGGAAGCCTTTTCTCAGGCAGAAAAAGATGGCGATCTTTATAAAAGCGATTGGCGTGTGGGCCAGACGGTCTTTATCGGCGGGGATGTCTCATCCAAAAGCCTGTCGCGCGACAGCCAATGGGCAAAACCCATGTTCCATCGCATCATGCGCCTGACAAATTATTCCAATCCCTTTGACAGCGTTTTGGGGATCTCAAATGCCAAGCGGCTAGGCGTCTCTGCGCGTGCAGGCCGTGTGGGATTGCCAAAGGATGCCCATGACAAGGCCGTCAATGTGCAATGTGGAGACTATTTTCAGTCACTTGACCCGGATAAGTCCACCTATTTTGGCACATTCAATCATTCCTGGCATATCGGAAACCGCGTCTTTGCCCGAGATCTGGCCATGACATTGGAAGGCGCAATTGATCGCAACGCCTTGCCGACACGCATTCACACCAACAATCAACTCATCTTGCAAGACAAACCTCGACCAAAATATATGCAAAAATGGGGCATCAGCGAACGATCATAGCTGAGACTTTTAGGCCACATCTCCAACCCGCTCCCCCTTTTCAGACCGCCCATGAGGGTACGCTGACGGGTGGTCTGAAAAGGAGGAGAGGGCGGGCTCAGGACTTTTGAATACTATACCAAGTCTCACTGGCTATAACAGTCAGGTTGTGGCCAGTGAGACTTGGCATTAGCCGTTTGCAAGTGGATAGAATATGCTATCTCAAGGACCGGTCACCATGGCCCGCTGGCCTTCCATGCCCATGGAGAGCAGGATTGGATCCTTACTTTGACGATCAAGAAAATCCTGTTTGCTGGCAAGGCCTTGCCAATTGCACTCGATCAGGCATTGGGCCACCGCGCCGCCCAAAGTTTTGCCGGGGCCGAGAATGATCAGCACATCGGGGCAAAATTCACGCAAAGCATTTTGAATGGCACGGGTAAAGAGATATGGCTCCACCACCTGATGGTCCAGCGTATAATCATGCAAGGCTGTTGGCTCTGATCCATAGGCCAGCCAGCTATGGCCCCGTCCGTCTACCATTGGCAGGCTGGGCGAGTGGAACAGATTCGTGCCAAGCAGATTGCGTCCCAGCTCTGCCACCGGATTTTGCAAAGGTGAATGGAAGGCAGCATGATTTTGCAAGCGCATGGGAAAGCGCTCCTGCACCACGGGCAGTTTGGCCTCGGCCTCAGCCAATGCTTGCTTGCTTCCTGCCAAAACCAGCATGCCACCCAAATCGATGGACAGATACAGATCGTCAATGGCCTCAATCAGTGCCAGAATTTCTTGCTTTTTGCCCTCAATGGCTTGCCAATTTTCATCGACAAAAGGATAGATCAATTGCCCGCCAATCAGGGCTTCCTGCATCAAACGGCCCATTGTATTGACAATGGTAAAGCCATCATCGGCGTTCACCGCACCAGAACAGGCCAGCGCCGTATACCAGCCCATGCTGTTGCCGATGACGGCCACAATGTCATAGCGGCTTTGATCGATTGAGAGAAAATCACCATAGGCGCAGGAATGAATGAGGGCAGAGGCATTGTCGCCTCTGGTAAATTTGGACAGCGAAAAGCGCTCAGATCCATCAAGGGCAAGGATGCTATCTTGCCCCTGTTGCTGGCGCTGCTGATCAAAGCGATCCCAAAGGGCTTGTTTGTCGCTGTGGAAGCGATGCAAATAGCCCAGCTCTTCCTTGTTATAGGTGCCCCGACCCGGAGCAATGACCAATGCAGATTTACGGCTCATCTTTTGTCTCCTTGGTTCATCAGTCCTTGGCGGCAGCCAGTGCTGCTTCAACAATTGTTTCAACTGACGGCAGGGTGGCGGCATAGGCCGGGCCTGTTGCAATGAAGCAATCTTGCGCCGTAACCCGGCTGCTGGCACTTATGCCATGCTCGCTCAAGAGGGTGATCAGGGCTTCACTTTGCGAGCCGGTGCGGCGGCATTCATCCACTACCATGACCTGTTTGACCGATCCAATGGCGTCAAGAATAGCCTCAGCTGGCATGGGAGAGAGCCAGCGCATGTCAATGATGCGTATGCTCAAACCATGTTGGTCTTTCAGAATTTTTTCGGCCTTGCGAGACAGATATGTGCCATTGCCATAGGTGACAATGGCAAGGTCTTTACCATCGCCATAGGTGCCAACCTCACCAAGCGCGATGCGCTGGCCAGAACCAGGTTGCGGGTAGCAGGTCAGCCAACCGCCATCCCCCGCTTCATGCAAATCACGGGTCATATAAAGGGCAATCGGCTCAATGAATGCAACAATGCGCTGCTCTTCTCTTGCCAAACGCACCGCCTCTCGCAGCATCAGGGCCGCATCGCGACCATTGGATGGGCAGGCCATGATAACACCGGGAATATCGCGCAGCACAGCCAGCGAATTGTCATTGTGAAAATGCCCGCCAAAGCCACGTTGATAGCCCAGCCCGGCCACGCGCATGACCATTGGATTGGCATATTGTTTGTTGGAGAAGAAGGAAAGTGTCGCTGCTTCGCCGCGGATCTGGTCCTCAGCATTATGCAGATAGGCAAGGAACTGGATTTCCGGCATGGGCAAAAAACCATTTTGCCCCAATCCAATGGCAAGACCAAGAATAGATTGCTCGTCCAGCAAAGTATCAATCATCCGGTCCGCGCCAAAGCGGCTATGCAAGCGCTGGGTCACCCCATAAACGCCGCCTTTACGACCCACATCTTCGCCTGCCATGACGATTTCCTGATGCTCTAGCATCAAATCCGTCAGGGTGAAATTGAGGATCTTGGCCAGATGTTGCGGCGCTTCAATCGCCCGCATGTCAGAAGAGCCAAAAATCTCGCTACGCTTTTGCGGATCCGGGCCATTGCTTTTGGGGCAGGGTCGGAGATCGGGCACAATTGAGGCCATGACCTCAGGCGCGGTGCGCAATTTTGGCCGGGTAATGGCCTGTTCAGCACTGCGCGCCACCCGCTGATCCGTCTGATGATAGATGGAGAGGATCTCCTCTTTGCTTATGCCCGCATCACGCATCAGGCGATGGGCGGAATAGAGCAAGGGATCTTGGGCCTCGCCCGCTTCCACATCCTGTTTGGACATATAGGCCGTTTGCACATCTGCCCCCGCATGGCCATAAAGCCGCACAGTGCCCATATGCAAAAAGGCCGGTTTGCGCCGCTTGCGCACCCAATCCGCCACCTCTTTGGCGCAAGCATAGCTCTCCACCAGATCCAGCCCGCTACAGCGCATATATCTCAGCGCCGGGCGCTGGGCAATGCTGGCATAGACCCAATCTTTGGGTGTTTTGGTAGAAATGCCAATGCCATTATCCTCACAGACAAACAAAAGCGGTAAGGGCACAGACTGATAGGCCGTCCAGGAGGCGGTATTGATGGCACCTTGCGCCGTGGAATGATTGAGCGAGGCATCGCCAAACGAGCACATGACCACACTGTCATCGGGCCATTCCTGATGCACGGGGGGAAGGCGCCGCGACAGGCCAAGAGAATAGGCAGCCCCGACCGCTTTTGGCAAATGGCTGGCAATGGTTGAGGTTTGCGGCGGGATATTCAGCGCCTTTGATCCCAACACCTTATGACGGCCACCGGAGATGGGATCTTCAGAAGAGGAAGTAAAACTGAGCAGCATATCCCAGACCGGAGTCTGTCCGGGCACTTGCTGGGAGCGAGCAATCTGAAAGGCCGCATCGCGATAATGCAAAAAGGCGGGATCAGTGACCCGCATGGCCGCCGCGATGGCGGCGTTGCCCTCATGACCCGACGATCCAATGGTATAAAAGCCCTCGCCACGGGCCTGCAATTTGCGAGCATGGCGGTCCAGATGGCGGCTTTGCACTTGCGCATGAAACAAATCCACCAAATGCGCTTTGCTCAAGCCCGATTGCTGCAAGCTGACCGGAGAAAAAAGCGTCGGCAAACTGCCATCTGTCACCCGACGCAAAAAATTCTCATGAACAATGTCTGCCCGATCCATTAACTTTCCTCATGTGCCTGTTTGTTGCCTTGCTTCAAAAGAGAGGCAAAGACAAAGGCCATGCAAGGCAAAGAGGCTTTACCATGGCAGGGCCTGACTATGATTTTTTATCATATTAAGGCAGTTTATTAGCCTTTCGTATTGACTTTTTAATCTTGCGACATGAGTTTTTTGCATGATGATGCAAAAAAGCCAGCCCCATGGGGCCGGCTTTTCTGATATGATTGAGACATGTGCAGTTTTTAAGCGGCTTTGCTTGTGCTGCGCTTGTCCAGATCCTTTGTCACGTCTTTTAGGAATTGTTCGACGGCTTTGGAAAAATCATCGGCTACAACGGACAATTCCCCGGAGGCTTCTCTCACAATAGAGGCTTGCTCATTGGTGCCGCCAATGGCCTGAGCCACCAATTGCACATTGCTGGAAGCCTGCGAAGAGCCGTTGGAGGCCAGTGCAATGCTGTGAGAAATTTCATTGGTGGCAGAATTTTGCTGTTCCACAGCGCTGGAAATGGACGTAGTGATCATCGCTACTTCCTCAATCGACTTGGAAATATTGCCAATGGCCGTCACGGCATTCTCGGTTGAGGCCTGCACTGCGCCAATCTGTTCGGCAATTTCATCTGTTGCCTTGGCGGTCTGATGGGACAATTCCTTGACCTCTGCTGCCACAACCGCAAAGCCTTTGCCAGCCTCTCCAGCACGGGCCGCTTCAATGGTGGCATTGAGCGCCAGCAAATTGGTCTGTTCGGCAATGTTGCGGATCATCTCGACGACAGAGCCAATTTTGCCTGCCGCTTCTGCCAGTGAGGAGACATCCTCATCCGTTTGCTGGGCAATATTGGCGGTTTGATCCACCACATCTGAGGCTTTATGCGCCTGTCCTGCAATTTCTGCAATGGAGGCGGACAATTCTTCTGCCGCTGCGGCCACCGTCTGCACATTGCTATTGGCCTGTTCCGTGGCCTCGCCTGCTGAATTGGCCTCGCCAAGGGCTGCATTGGCAACCGAGGATAATTCACTGGCGCTGCTGTTCATTTTGGCATTCTGATTGCCCATGCTGTCAATGGAACTGCCAATAGTTTCACGGAATTGCAAAATCAGCTGTTCCATATGCCGTTGATGCTCGGCTTGACGCTCGCGCTCGGCTTGTTGCTCCTGTTGCATGGCCTTTTGCTTGTCAACATTGTCGCGGAAAGAGGCGACAGAGGTTGCAATCATGCCAATCTCGTCCTTGCGCTTGGCCCCTTCAAATTTCAGGTTGGTATCGCCTTTGGCCAATCGATCCGCTTCGCAAACCAGAACACGAATTGGCGATGTGATGGAGCGAACCATAACGACGGACAGGATAATGCCAAAACCAATCACGCAAAGGGCAAGGGCGGCTGCAATATAAAAGGATGTCTGCGCGCTTTGAGCTTTGCCCATGGCCTGTTTAACGAGATCTTGCGAAATGGCGTCTTCCAGATCTTTCAAGGCATTGATACGGGCCGTTGATTGCTTGAACCAGTCTACAGCATTGATGCCTGAAATATCGCCGCCAAAGGCATTGGCATAGCCCTTGGTACGTAAATCCTCAACCTTTGCCATGATTGGGCGATTAAAGACCTCATCCATCACAGCAATCATGTCTGGATTGGCAGCCAGTCTGGCACGCTGAAAATAAGCTTGCTGCTCGGCAGACAGACGCACAAAGCGATGATAAATTTTTGGCGCAAAGGCCCCGGCACCAAAGCCATTGGCCCCCATGGCGCGCTCAATCCCAGCTCGTTCCTTGCCCTGCAAGGTCATGATATAGACCGCAATTTCGCGGGTCAAATTGCCATCATGGGTCAGTGTGCCCATCAATTCGACCACATTGAGCAAATTGGCAATCGCCTTGGTATAGTAGCCCGCCATACCGCCAACAGTGGTGGAAAAACTCGATACCTTGCCGCGCATGGCGTTCAGATCCTGCAAATAATCAACGGCTTTTTGGGTTGGAGCACCAAGGCTCGGTTCGATCTGGCCAAGATCAATATCTTTCAAAGCCGCTTGAAAGGCTTGATATTTCTGATCCGTCAAATCCCTTTGGCCATCAATGCTATCGGCAAATTTCTTGCCCTTGGAGCCGATATAGCCTGCCGATTGGCCGCGCTCTTTTTGCAATTCATGGACAACGGCACTGATATGAGGGGAAAATTGTGCAAGCTCACCAACCTTATTGGCCGCAACGGCCTGCTCGTGCATGGTCAAGAGCTTGTCTGCCGCAAAATAGGCAAAAGGCAACACCAGAGTGACGACAATGGCCGAAACCCGGGCAGCAAGAGGAAAATCTGATAGCCGCATGGAAAATCCCTTTGAAATCGAAGGATCATAAAATCATGCAATAAAATTATAACTCTATCATTAATTTAATCTTACTCACTTTGCTGGATTTGAATATATAAATCAATCTTTCAGGCCGTTGGTATAAGTTCGAAAACAAAAAGCCCTTTGCACAGAGATGCAAAGGGCTTTTTGTTTTGTTGTCCCGATCTGGCAGATTAGGCTTTGTTCAAGACCTCATCAATCACCAATTCCTGATTGCCAAGCTGGAGCATCGCCCAGACATGGGGCAGGAATGACCGCCAGACTTCCATTTCAAAATGCTCGTCCGAATGTTTGATCAGCAAAACCTCGACGCTGTCAAACAGGGTGCGCGTACCACTGCCCACAGCCAGCTGGCTGAGATCACGCGGACAGGCCATGGCCAAAAGGTCCGCCACCTGGGCCCCTTTTAGCGAGATGGACAGCTGACGATCGGAAATATCGCTCAGGCTATGAGCGGCATCTGCATAAAGATCGGCAAATGCCTTGGCAATTGCATCCTTATCTGCCTCATCGCCATAGATATTCCAGTCATCGGGGCCAAGACAAAGCGCGCTGCGGCCCCCATCTTTGGCATAGCCATGAATGGAAGCTGGAATATCCAGCCCAAATGTTTTGGAGGCTTTGGCCAGATTGGCCGGATCAATGCGCAGGTTAAAGCGTGCACATGTCTCATTGAATGCGATGTCAACCGGCCCTTTCATATCGGCAATGGCTTGGGAGCCAGCCGGATGGCCAATTTTTGTCATCATATTCAGTGTGTTGGATATAGTCTGTGTCATGGTTTCTCTCCAACTCACAATTTCAGCCGTTCGCCAGCCGGGTCATAAAAGACATAGCTGCAAATCTCTGCTTCCAGAACGCCCTCTGGCATTGGAATATAGACCGTCTCGCCCATGCGATCATGGCCCCCTTCGACCAAAGCCATGGCAATGGAGCGATCCAGAACCGGGCTCCAATAAGAGGAGGTGACATGACCAACCATCTTCATCGGCAAAGGCTGATTTGGATCATTGACAATCTGTGCCCCTTCTTCCAGCACGGTCTTTGGATCCTTGGTTTTCAAACCAATCAGATGCTTGCGGCCACTGGCTACCAGATCAGGTCTTTGCAAGGAGCGCATGCCCACAAAGTCTGGCTTTTTCTTGGCAATTGCCCAGCTGATGCCAGCATCATGCGGAGTGACGGTGCCGTCTGTGTCCTGACCGACAATGATATAGCCTTTTTCCGCACGCAGCACATGCATGGTCTCGGTGCCATAAGGGCAGACATCATAAGCCTTGCCTGCTTCATAGAGCGCTTCCCAAAGAGCACGACCATGACGGGCAGGGACATTGATCTCAAAGCCCAATTCCCCGGTAAAGGACAGACGGAAGAGACGGGCAGGGAAGCCAGCCACTGTGCAATCGGCAACCGACATATGCGGGAAGGCTTCATCAGACATGTCCTGACCTTCGACAAATGGCTCCAGCACTTTGCGGGCATTGGGGCCGTTCAGTGCAATGGTGGCCCATTGTTCTGTGGTCGAGGTCAACCAGACTTTCAGATCTGGCCATTCGGTTTGCAAATAATCTTCCATCATGTTCAGCACACGGGCAGCGCCGCCCGTTGTGGTGGTTACATGGAAATTATCCTCGCTCATGCGACCAATCACACCGTCATCCATGATATAGCCATCTTCGCCCAGCATCAGGCCATAACGGCAGCGACCCGGCGCAAGCTTGGTCCATGGATTGGTATACATGCGGTTCATGAATTCCACCGCATCCGGCCCTGTTACCTCGATCTTGCCAAGAGTAGAGGCGTCAAACATGCCAAGGGATTTGCGGGTCTCGGCACATTCACGAGCCACCGCCTGATGCATATCCTCGCCAGCCTTGGGGAAATACCAGGCACGGCGCCACTGGGAAACCGGCTCGTAAACCGCGCCATTTTCCTCAGCCCAGGAATCAATCGGCGTTTTGCGAGTGGCTTCAAACAGGCCATCTTTATGATAACCGGCAAAGGCCCCAAAAGTGGTTGGGGTATAAGGCGGACGGAAGGTGGTCAGACCCACCTGCGGCACCTCTTTGCCAACGGCATTGGCGGCAATTTCCAGACCGTTCATGTTGGACAATTTGCCCTGATCGGTCGCCATGCCATTGGTGGTATAGCGCTTGACATGCTCGATGGAGAGCATCCCTTCGCGCACAGCCAGACGAATGTCCTTGGCGGTCACATCATTCTGGAAATCAATGAAAGCCTTGGCTTTGCCCGGATTGCCATTGGTTGGCAATTCCTGATGGGTGACACCAGAGCCAGTGCGGTCCGCATCCACGCTATAGCCGGACAGATCCGTAGATTGCCCCAGCGCTTGCGCGGCCTGCATCCCGGCCTTGGCTCCATCTTGAAGAACGCCTTCCACGCCCCAAAGTCCGCGACAGGCCCCGGCAATCTGGCAGTCTTCATTGGTATCCTTTGGCAAGAAGACGCGATTTTCCTCGTCCCAGCTGAGGCTACCCTTGGTATGCGAGAACAGATGCAAGGATGGCGTCCAGCCGCCACACATCAGCAAGGCATCACAATCAAGGCTTTGGGCCGCGCCGCTTGCCACACCGGCTTCCAGCTTGGCAATGCGCACGGATTTGACGCGCAACCGGCCAGAGGTGGCCGTGGCTGTATGACCAAGGAACATACGGATGCCACGCTCTTGGGCTGCATCCATCAGATCAGAGCGAACGCTGGTGCGGGTGTCCACAATCGCGGTGACCTTTGCCCCTGCATCGGCCATATCAAAGGCGGCATACCAAGCGCTGTCATGCGATGTCAGAACAGCGGGATTTTTGCCGACCAGAACGCCAAAGCGGTTCAGATACGTCTGGGCTGCGCCGCTCATCAAAACGCCGGGACGGTCATTGCCATCGAAGACCAGCGGACGTTCAATCGCGCCTTGCGCCAGCACAACCTGCTTGGCACGCACACGCCACATGCGCTCGCGCGGGCTGTTGGCCGGTATATTGGACAAATGATCGGTCAGCTTTTGCGCCAAGGCCACCATATTTTGGTGATAATAGCCAATGGCAGTGGTGCGGGTCATCAGGCGCACATTATCCATGCCAGCCAAGGCGTCTAGCTGATTTTTCAGCCAGTCAGAGGCGGACAGACCATCAATCTGCACGCTGTCTTCGCTCAGCAAACTGCCGCCAAGCTCGGACTGTTCATCCACCAACACAACCTGCGCCCCGCTTTTGGCCGCTTGCAAGGCAGCTGCAATGCCAGCAGGACCGGCACCAACGATCAGCACATCGCAATGCAAATAACGTGAGGCATAAATGTCCGGGTCAGGCTTGGATGGGGAAACACCCAGACCCGCAGCGGCGCGAATCACCGGCTCATACACCTTGTCCCAGAAACTTTTTGGCCACATGAAGGTTTTATAATAAAAACCGGCAGAAAACAGCATATAGAGGTGGTCATTGATCGCGCCAACGTCAAAAGACAGAGACGGCCATTTATTCTGGCTATCGACAACCAGACCCTCATAAATTTCCTGCATGGTTGCCCGGCCATTTGGCTCAAAACGGGCCCCATCAGATCCCGGACGCGTGGTGCCGATCAGCGCATTTGGCTCTTCAGAGCCTGCTGTAACCACACCGCGCGGACGGTGATATTTAAACGAACGGCCCATCAAATGGGTGCCATTGGCCAACAGGGCAGAGGCAACGGTGTCGCCTTCCAAACCCTGATAGCTCTTGCCGTCAAAGGTGAATGAGACGGTCTTTGACGGATTGACGCGGCCTTTGCCGGATACGCGATAGGTGCTCATCGTGCCAGCTCTTTCAGCTCATCTTCAGTTGGGCGGGGAAGACCGCTTTTATAGGTGGTGAGAAACTGGTCACTGACCGTATCACGCACCGCATTGAAAAAGCGGGCGCAACCATGCACATGGCGCCAGCGCTCAAAATGCTGTCCGCGCGGGTTGGAGCGGATGAACAGAAAATCGCGCCATTCTTCATCGCTCAGATCAGACGGCTTGACCGGACGATCAATATGGGCTTCCCCCGCATAGGCAAATTCAAGCTCTGGCAGGGTTTCCTCACAATGGGGACAATGGATCATCAACATCAGAATGTCTCCTTAAAATCAGATCAATGGGCCACAGCAGCGGCGGCAGCTTCATCGATCAGGCGGCCTGTCTGGAAGCGTTCAAGAGTGAAGGGGGCATTAATAGGATGCGGCTCATCGCGTGCAACCGTATGGGCCAGCACATGGGCGGCCCCCGGTGTCGCCTTAAAGCCACCAGTGCCCCAGCCACAATTGACATAGAGACCCTTGACCGGGGTCTTGCCAAGAATGGCAGAGCGGTCTGGCGTCACATCAACCACACCGCCCCATTTGCGCAACATGCGCATGCGGCGGAAAATCGGGAAAATTTCGCAAATGGCCGAAACCGTATGCTCGATCAAAGGCAGACCACCACGCTGGGAATAGGAGGTATATTGGTCTGTACCGGAGCCAATCACCAATTCGCCTTTGTCAGACTGGCTGATATAGGCGTGCACGCTGTTGGACATGATCACACACGGCACCACCGGCTTAACCGGCTCGGAAACCAGCGCTTGCAAGGGATAAGATTCCAGCGGCAATTGCACATCGGCACTCTGCATGACAACGGATGTGTTGCCCGCAGCAGACACGGCAATTTTCTTGGCCTTGATAAAGCCTTTTCCGGTTTCCACGCCTTCGACCGCGCCATCAGGGCCACGACGAATAGACAGAACCGGGCAATTCTGGATGATATCGACACCGCGCGCCGCAGCCGCACGAGCATAACCCCAGGCAACCGCATCATGGCGGGCCGTGCCTGCACGTTGCTGGAAGGCGGCACCCATCACTGGATAGCGGGCATTGGGCGAGATATCCAGCGGCGGGCAAATCTGCTGTGCTTCCTCTGCGGAGACCCAGCGATTGTCAACGCCATTGAGACGGTTGGCATGAATGTGGCGCTTAAAGCTCTGCACATCATGCACATTATGGGCCAGCATCAAAACGCCGCGCTGGGAGAACATCACATTATAGTTCAGCTCTTGGCTCAGGCCATCCCACAAATCCAGCGCATGGTCATAGAGACGGGCGCTTTCATCATACAGATAGTTGGAGCGAATGATGGTGGTGTTACGGCCAGTATTGCCGCCACCAAGCCAGCCTTTTTCAATCACGGCGACATTGGTGATGCCATGTTCTTTGGCAAGATAGTAGGCCGCACCAAGGCCATGGCCACCAGCGCCGACAATGATCACGTCATATTCGGCTTTTGGGGTGGAATCAGGCCATTGTCTTGGCCAGTTTTTATGGCCGCTCAACGAATTGCGGAGCAAGGAAAGGGCAGAGAAATGGGTCACAGCATGTTCCTCTTCAAGTCAGACAAACACTTTTCTATGAAATGACTATTCTGTATGGTATATATGCGCAAAAATAATGGTATTTTTGCGCAAGACGAGACTTTGCCTCATGCCACATTCCGCCAAAAACCGCCAATTGGCCCCGACAAGGCCCCGCCTGTCTGTTGCCTTCATTCTGGCCCGGCATTTTACCTTGAGCGCCTTTGCCAGCTTTGTTGATGTTTTACGCCTGTCTGCCGATGAGGGCGACAGCAGCCGCAAAATCCTTTGTGACTGGACGGTTCTGTCATCGACCATGCGGCCTATCTTATCAAGTTGCGGCATTCAGGTCCAACCCACCGAGAAATTGGGCAATCCGCAGCGTTTTGACTATATCGCGGTGGTGGGGGGATTGATGGATGAGGTGGAAAATCTCGATGCCGAGGTCAATGCCTTTCTCATTCATGCCGCCCAGAAAAAGGTGCCCTTGATCGGGTTATGTACTGGGGCTTTCACCTTGCACCGTCTTGGCCTGATGAAAGGCCGCCAATGCTGTGTCAGCTGGTTTCACCGCGATGATTTTCTGGAGCAATTTAGCGGCTTGAACCCGGTTTCCAACCAGATTTTTGTCATTGACGGGGATCGGCTGACCTGTTCCGGTGGGGTTAGTTCTGCCCATCTGGCCGCCCATTTGGTGAGCAAACATGTGGGCAGTTCCCAGGCGCGCAAAAGCCTCAATATCATGATCATTGATGAAGCCCAGCAAAGCGAAAAGCCCCAGCCGGGTATTCCCTTGAGCCTTGCCAGTTCTGACCCGCAGGTCAAACATGCTTTGCTTATCATGCAAGAGACAATGGAGCATCCGATCTCTGTTGGTGCGCTGGCCAAACGCATGAAACTCAGCCGCCGCACATTGGAGCAGCGTTTTGAGGTCAGTCTTGCCATGTCGCCACGTGAGGCCAATATCCGCATTCGGCTGGATTATGCCAAATATCTGATGGCCGATCCCGCCCATTCCATTGCCCAGATCGCCGCCATGACCGGCTTTTGTGACGCCTCGCACTTTGCCCGTATTTTCAAACATACCATGATGCAAACCCCCGGAGCTTATCGCGCCAGTCTGCAAAATTAATACCAACGGCATGAAAGATATGAGGGAACAAAAAAACCCGGAGCCAAAGGCCCCGGGTTTAAAAGTTTCAAGGAGGGGGCGTGCCCCACTCCATCAGCTTATTTGCTGAGTTGTTTATAGTCCTGACGCAGACCGATATAGATGGCCACCATCATGCCAAGCAGCACGAAGGTGAATGGCACACCTGTGGTCACGGCCGCTGCCTGCAAGGCACCAAGGCCCCCACCAAGCAACAGGGCAATCGCGATCAGACCTTCAAAGATGGCCCAAAAAACGCGCTGGACAACAGGGGCGTCAATTTTGCCGCCTGCGGTGATGCCGTCAATCACCAAAGAACCGGAGTCCGAAGAGGTAACGAAAAAGACAATCACCAGAACAATACCGATGAAGGACAAAAGCTGGGTCAGTGGGAATTGCTTGACCATTTCGAACAATTTCACTGGCTGAGCCGCAGCTGCAACCGCTTCATTGCCCTGTGAGACCACCTGATCGATGGCAGCGCCACCAAAGGTAGACATCCATACGATGGAAACAAGGGTCGGAATGATCAGAACGCAGATGACAAATTCGCGCACTGTACGGCCTTTGGAAACGCGGGCAATAAACATACCAACGAAAGGCGCCCAGGAAATCCACCAAGCCCAATAGAAGGCAGTCCAGCCTTGCATGAAGTTTTGGTCTTCACGGCCAAATGGATTGGACAACGGCACAATCTCGCGCATGTAAGCGCCCAGATTTTCAAAGAAACCGGAGACAATCACCATGGTTGGGCCAAGCGCCATAATGAACACCAGCAAGCCCAGTGCCAAGAACATGTTGATCTCGGACAGACGTTTCACGCCAGTTTCCAGACCAGCCACAACAGAGACCAGAGCCACCACAGTAATGACAAGGATCAGAACAACCTTGGAGGTATCGCTTACCGGTACATCAAAAAGGAAGTTCAAACCGGCCAGAGCCTGTTCTGCACCAAAACCAAGCGAAGTTGCCAGACCAAAGATGGTCGCAAACACACCCAGAATATCGATGATATGTCCAGGCCAGCCCCAAACACGATCGCCAAAGATCGGATGGAAAGCAGAGCGCAAGGTCAGCGGCAAACCACGGTTATAACTGAAGAAGGCAAGAGCCAGTGCCACAATCGCATAGATGGCCCATGGATGCAGACCCCAGTGGAAAATGGTTGCGGCCATCGCCAATTGGCGGGCGCCTTCTACATTGTCAGCAGCGCCACCCAAAGGTGCCCAGTCAGTTCTGATGCCATCTTCAACGACTGTGCCGCCAAAAGAGCTGCCATAATGGGATAGAGGCTCGGATACGCCAAAGAACATCAGGCCAATGCCCATGCCGGCTGCGAACAGCATGGCAAACCAACCGGCATAGGAATAGTCCGGAGAGGCATCTTGTCCACCCAGACGGATTTTACCGAGCGGGGTGACAACCAAAAAGAGTGAAAAGAGCACAAACAGGTTGGCAGAAGACAGCAACACCCAGTCAAAAGCATTGGTCATTGCCGGACGCAGCCAGCCAAACAGGGCTCCTGCGGTTTCCTGAAAAGCAAGAGAAAAAATTACAAAGCCGATGATAAGAATTGCCGAGATGGCAAAAACAGGATTATGGATGTCCAATCCCATAACCTGCACATTGTCTTGCCCCAGCTCATAATCGACTTCGGTGTTATGATCATTTGATGAGTCTGAATCGACCATTAACTCCTCCCAATGGTGAATTGCAGATAAAACCCTTCCCTAAATAAGGACGGGTCTGGAGCTAGGATCACCCTCTGGCAGACAACATAATGGTCAAAAACCGACAATAATATGTCTTGATCCGTCATAATTGATGGAAGTTTGGTTAATGAGACGCTATTTTCTTATTTGTTGAAACATGAATTTTCGATTGCCCACAGGTTTTAACAAAAATCTTTGATATATTAAACTAAGGATTAATTGCGCATTTATACCTAACGCACTTGGTGCGGTTTTTGTGCATGTCTTGTCCGCAAATGCCGCCAATCAATTGACTCCTTTCCTTATCTTGCAAAGCACTCATCCCTCTCTAAAGGCCTCGTCATAAGAGAGGGAATGGCCTCATGACAAAAGCTTCCTTGGAGCCCTGACCATCGAACACGAAAATTTTCCTTGCCAGATGGTCATTTTTAACACAATTTTAGTCTCGGAGGACCTGCATATCTTGCAGCAAAGGAGCCGCTCTGACGTATGATGAGTAGAGAGTAGGGAAGGGCTGACATGGCCGTCGGTGAAACACGCTTTAAAACCCGCAGTGCAATTGATGACAAGCCACAAAAAGTTGCTTTCATCATTCTGGAACGCTTTTCCATGATTGCATTGTCATCAGCCATTGACCCTTTGCGTCTTGCCAACAGGGTTTTGGGACGCGAATTGTTCGAGTGGGAACTTTACAGTCTGGATGGCAATCCGGTCTGCTCTTCCAATGAAATCGAGGTTGCCGTCAATGCCTCCCTCGACACTCTGGATAGTGCTGATCTTGTCTTTGTCGTCACCGGCATTGATGTCGAGCGCATTGAGCTGTCGCCGCTTTTGGGGCAAAAATTGCGTGGCCTGGCCGCTCGCGGGGCTATCTTGGGTTCTCTTTGTACCGCCGCTTATCTGCTGGCCAAATATAATTTGCTCAATGGCTATCGGTGCACCATCCATTGGGAAAATTTGCGCAGCTTTAAGGAAGAATTTCCTGAGATTGAGGTCTCTGACGATATTTTCGAGATTGACCGCAAGCGCATGACCTGCGCCGGGGGAACGGCCGCCCTTGATATGATGCTGATGTATATTGCCACGTTCGAATCGGTCTCTCTTGCCCAGGAAATTGCCGAAGTTACCCTGCATCAACAAATTCGCACCGGTGAAGAAACCCAGCGCTATGATCTGGAAAACCGCCTTGGCGTCAACAATCGTAATGTTCTGGCCACCATTGCCGCGATGAATGACCATATTGAAGATCCTTTGAGCTGTCAGCAATTGGCGATGATGATGAATATTTCCTCGCGACAGCTGGAGCGTCTATTCCGCAAATATTTCGACACCACGCCGGGGCAATATTATTTGCGCCTGAGGCTGGAAGCCGCCCGCGATCTGTTGCGCAGAACCAACCGCGCCATTCTGGATGTGGCCGTGGTGTGTGGCTTCACCTCCACCTCGCATTTTACCAAATGCTATCGGGAACATTTTGGCCATACCCCGACCAAGGAAAGGCAGAATTTCTTCTGGTCGCCCGGCAACAAAAACACCAAGAGCAACAAGGTAGCCCTGCCTGATTAATAGGCCCTTGAATGGAATTCACCTCTGTCAGGGCAGGCAGGGCAAGAAATGGAATAGTTTCAAGCCTCTATGCTGCATTGCAAAATGCATTTGTCTGCCAATTGAGCTATGCTGGTTTTGCGATAGTTGGCACAGTATGATTCCATACAAACCATCGAAGAACACGAAAAATTCATTGATTTTCGTCTATAATGTCGCTCTGAGAGAAAGGCAATGTCGGATTGCAGACAGCCTTCTTTCGTATAAACGCTGTATTTTGTCGGCTAGACTTCTCATTCGGCAACTGGAGGACTGCATGTCTGACGAAGAAATTATCGATCTGGCAGAGCTTGACGACGAAGAGCTTTTGGCCCAGATGCATGATGACCTGTATGACGGCCTTGCCGAAGAGATTGAAGAAGGCGTGAATGTCCTTCTGGGTCGCGGCTGGGAAGCATACCGGGTCTTAACCGATGCTCTGGTGGAAGGAATGCGCATCGTTGGCGTTGACTTCCGTGATGGCATTCTATTTGTCCCTGAAGTGTTGATGTCAGCAAATGCCATGAAATCTGGCATGGCCATTTTGCGCCCCTTGCTGGCGGAAGCTGGTGCACCGCGCATGGGCAAAATGGTGATTGGCACCGTTAAGGGCGACATCCACGATATCGGCAAAAACCTCGTTTCCATGATGATGGAAGGCGCGGGCTTTGAAGTCATCGATATCGGCATCAATATCCCTGTCGAGACCTATCTGGAAGCGCTCGAAGAGCATCAGCCAGACATTCTGGGCATGTCCGCTCTGCTGACCACGACCATGCCTTACATGAAAGTTGTCATCGACACGCTGGAAGAAAAAGGCCTGCGCGACAAATATATCGTTATGGTTGGTGGTGCACCGCTGAACGAAGAATTTGGCGAAGCCATTGGCGCAGATGCGTATTGCCGTGACGCAGCTGTAGCTGTGGAAATGGCAAAAGATCTGATTGCCCGCAAGCATAACCAGCTCGCAGCCGGATAAAATCATGCGTGACACTCCACTCTCCAATGCAATGACAGAAGCAGCCAATGCTTCTGACTTGCCAAAAGAGGGAGTGTCGCCGCTTGCGCAAAAAGCGCATAGTCATTCAACCCTTGTCATCGCCTGTGGTGCTCTGGCCCGCGAAGTGCTGGATGTCAAGGAGCGTCTGGGTCTTGAGCATTTGACCCTGACTTGCCTGCCCGCCAATTTGCACAATAAGCCAGAAGCCATTCCCGATGCTGTGCGCCAGGCCATTCACAAACATCGCCCCCATTATGACGAGCTGCTTATCGGCTATGGCGATTGTGGCACCGGTGGCTTGCTGGACAAAGTGCTGAAAGAAGAGGGCATTGCCCGGCTTGATGGCCCCCATTGTTACGCCTTTTTCAGTGGCAATGACATTTTTGCCCAACATGCCGATGAAGAATTTACCTCTTTCTATCTGACTGATTTTCTGGTGCGCCATTTTGACAGTATGGTCATTCGCCCGCTTGGTCTTGATCGATTCCCGCAATTGCGCGACAGTTATTTTCAGCATTATGAAAAACTGGTTTATCTGGTGCAAAATGCCGAAGAGGATCTGGTGCAAAAAGCTCAAGAAGCCGCTGAAAAATTGCAATTGCCCTTGGAAGTACGCCAGACCGGTTATGGTGATCTCAATCAGTTTTTGGCAAAAGCCTGATCCCGTTGGTATAAGACTACATTTTGCCTGCAACGAATAAGTCTAGCTGTGTTGGATAAACAGCAGAGGTGTGTTTGATATCCGCAGAAAAATTCGTCGCCTGTTCAATTTTTATGTCGAATTTGCGCTATTGACCGTCGTGCGCAAGACATTGGCGCAATGACGCGCATTTTTGCTACTTTTGTGCGCTGCAAGAGCCGTTTTTCTAGGTTTTCATGTCGCCTACAGGATAGCTCTTTGCGTCAAGGACAGGAAATATGACGAGATAATATTGAGGCGGTTGGAGCGCCTTGACGGGAGGACATTTTGGCACAGAAAATCATCGTCTATTGGAGAGACATCCCTGCACAGGTCATTGTCAAAAAAGGGCGCAAAAGCGCCAAGCGTGAGCTGCCGGACATCTTTATCAAAGCGATTGACAAATGTGCCATGACGGATGGTGCCAAAGATAGCGAAGCCTATCTGGCAGACTGGCGGCGCGCAGCCCCGGTTGATGTATCCGATGATCTGGACCAGGAAGCGGCAACTGCATGTGATGCATTGGTCGAGGCCTATCCTTCATCCCGTCTTGCGCTGTTGGTCTCCCATAAGGGCTATGAACAAAAGGACTGATGGCATGACGCATTCAGTTTTGAATGAAGCTGGAAAATTTTCCGCTTCGATTGAAGTTTCCCCAAAACAGGCCGTGGAACGCGATGACATTTATGATCTGATTCCAAATGGCTGTCGCGTTTATGTAACCGATCTTGGCAATGTTCCAGAAGAGATGATCATTGCGGGCAATGCACGCCTTGCCAAAGCCGGTCACAATCCTGTGCCTCATTTTGCAGCGCGCCGTTTTGCCAGCGCTGAGGCCGCAGAAGCCCGCCTTGAGCGCCTTGTTGGCGAGGCCGGTGTGCGCGAAGTGCTGACCATTGCAGGGGAAGCGCCGGAACCCGGCCCCATTTCCTCCTCCTTGGATTTGATGCGCACTGGCATCTTTGACAAGCATGGCATCACCCATATTGCGGTTGCCGGCCATCCAAGTGGCGCACCGGATATCACGCCGGATGCCATCCGTTCTTTTTTGATGCAAAAGCATGATTATGCGCAGACCAGCGATGCACAATTCCGCATTGTCACCCAGTTTGGATTTGACCCAAAGCGCATTTTGGACTGGCTGGGCGAGCTGGACAGCTGGGGCAACAAATTCCCCGTGCATGTGGGCATTGCCGGTCCTGCCAAAACCACAACCTTGATGAAATATGCCGCCCTTGTCGGGCTGGATAATTCTGTTCAATTCTTAAAGAAGAAAGGCGCATCTCTGCTGCCGCTTCTGACCGGCTATAACCCGGACCGTGTTGTTGCGCCGCTTGAGGAGGCCATTCAAAAGGGTGGCGCAGGAGCACTGGCCCAAATTCACGTCTATCCTTTTGGAGGCGTTGCCAAAACTGCCGATTGGCTGAATAGTCGTGGCAGCTGGTCCGCCCAGACACAAAATACAGATCCATCCCCTTCCAAAACAGAGGCCGCATCATGACAAAAACAATCGTGAGCTCCCATAAGCAGGAAGTCATCATCGGCTTTGACCAGCCATTTTGCATCATTGGCGAACGCATCAACCCAACAGGCCGCAAGAAACTTGCTGCCGAAATGAAAGAGGGTAATTTCGAGACCGTTAAGGCCGATGCTCTGGCTCAGGTTGCTGCAGGCGCGCATATGCTCGATGTCAATGCCGGTATTCCACTGGCAGACGAGCCAGCCATTTTGGCCGAAACCATCAAGCTGGTTCAGTCATTGGTTGATGTGCCAATCTGTATCGACAGCTCTATCATTGACGCTCTGGAAGCGGGCCTGTCTGTTTATCAGGGCAAGGCATTGGTCAATTCTGTCACCGGTGAAGATGAAAGCCTTGAGCGCGTTCTGCCATTGGTCAAGAAATATGGCGCTGCTGTTGTTGCCATCTCCAATGATGAGACCGGCATTTCCACCGACCCGGATGTGCGCTTTGAAGTGGCCAAGAAGATTGTTGAGCGCGCTCAGGATCATGGCATCCCGGCAGCTGACGTTGTGGTTGACCCGCTGGTTATGCCAATTGGCGCGATGAATGATGCAGGCAAGCAGGTTTTCCACCTTCTACGCCGTCTGAAAGAAGAGTTGAAGGTCAATTCCACCTGTGGTGCCTCCAACATTTCCTTTGGCATTCCGAACCGCCATGTGATGAATGCGCATTTCCTTGCCATGGCGTCTGTTGCTGGCATGACTTCTGCCATTATGAACCCGCTGCATAAAGAAGAGCTGGACGGCATTCGCGCCGCCGACGTTCTAAACGGCGTGGACCCGGATTGCATGGCCTGGATCAAGGCCAACCGTGACCCGGCAGCTGCAGCTGCTGATGAGGCCGGCGGTGGTCGTCGTCGTGGCGGTCGTCGCGCGCGTCCTGCAAAATGAATAGCACGTTTCCCTTATCGCATGAGGGAAAAGATCTACAAAATTCAGATCCCGGGGGACGCTTTATGCTTCACCCGGGCTCCGTGTACCAAGGGAAAGAAAAGTTCCTTCAAAACTTGCCTTGCCAGCATCTCACTTTCAGGCATCATGAAGCAGGCTCCCCGGCTCGTTCGCAAGAACATAGCAAGCCAGCTTCACAAGAAAATTTGAAGCGTTTTTCCCTTCTTTGGTCATCTCAATCATGATGAGGTAAAACGTGACGGACCAAATCACCTCTGAAACAGCTGACAGTGACGCCAATTCTTCTTTGCCAGACCAAGGAAATGAGGCCGCTGGCAACAGCAACAAACCAGCGTCAGCATCTGCTGCTGCCACCAAAGATCCTTTGGTGGTCTTCCAGCCAAGCGGAAAACGTGGACGCTTTGCCCATGGCACCTCGGTGCTGGATGCGGCTCGTTCGCTGGGTGTCTATATCGAATCGGTCTGTGGGGGACGCGGCATTTGTGGCCGCTGTCAGATCGAAGTCTCGGAAGGCACTTTTGCCAAAGACGGCATTCGCTCCACCAGTGACAATCTCAGCGCCTTTGGGGATTTGGAAGCGCGCTATTCCAGCAAGCGCTTTATGAAAGAAGGTCGCCGCCTGTCCTGTACCGCAACAGTACAAGGCGATCTTGTGGTCGATGTGCCACAAGATGTGCAGATCAATGCGCAGGTTGTTCGCAAGCGCGCAGAAAAACTCACGATCAAACCAAATCCGGCCACGCGACTGGTTTGTGTTGGCGTCGAAGAGCCGGATATGGAAAAGGGCGAGAGCGATGCCAACCGCCTTATTCGGGTTCTCAAACTCGCCACTGGTCTGGATCAGATCACGATGGACCCATCCCTTTTTGCCAATTTGCAAACCACGTTGCGCAAAGGCAAATGGCAGGTAACAGCCGCCATTTATGAAGATGTCACGGTTCCACCCACCATTATCGCGCTCTGGCCGGGCCAGAAAAAGCGCGGCTATGGCCTTGCGGTGGATATTGGCTCAACCACCATTGCCGCCCATCTTTGTGATCTCAGCAATGGCCGCGCGGTTGCGTCTTCCGGTACAGCCAATCCGCAAATCCGCTTTGGCGAAGATTTGATGTCGCGGGTCTCCTATGTGCAGATGAATCCCGGTCGTTTGCCCGATCTGGTCAAGTCTGTGCGCGATGCCCTCAATGTTCTGATTGGCAAATTGGCCGGGCAAGTGGGTCTGACTTCAGAAGACATTCTGGAAATGACCATCGTGGCCAACCCGGTCATGCATCATATTTTTCTTGGCATTGATCCGGTAGAATTGGGGGGGGCGCCTTTTGCTCTGTCCCTGTCAGATGCGCAGGTGATTCCGGCCCGTGATATTGGCATGTCCTTGCATCCGGCGGGCAAAGTCTATGTGCTGCCCTGCATTGCCGGGCATGTGGGGGCCGATGCCGCCGCCGTTGCGCTGGCGGAAGAACCCTATAAAAGCGATGAGACAACATTGATCATTGATGTGGGCACCAATGCCGAGATTTTGCTTGGCAATAAAGAGCGCCTGATGGCCGCCTCATCACCAACAGGACCGGCCTTTGAAGGGGCGGAAATTTCCTGTGGCCAGCGTGCCGCGCCCGGTGCGATTGAGCGCGTGCGGATCAATCGCACAACTCTGGAGCCACGCATCAAGGTGATTGGCGTGGACCATTGGTCTGATGAGCCGGAATTTGCAGAAGAAATTGACAAGGTTGGTGTCACCGGCATTTGTGGCTCTGGCATTGTTGAAATCATTGCTGAAATGTATCTGTGTGGCATCCTTTCCAGCGACGGGGTGGTGCAGCCCCATATGGCAGAGCGCAGCTCGCGCATTGAACAGGATGGCCGCACCTATCAATATCGTCTGTGGGATGGCACCGTGCCACTGACCATCAAACAAACCGATGTCCGTGCCATTCAACTGGCCAAAGCCGCCCTTTATGCCGGGGCAAAATTGCTGATGGAAAAGATGGGGGTCGACAAGCTCGACCGCATCAAACTGGCTGGGGCCTTTGGCTCTTTCATCGATCCAGATTATGCGATGATTTTGGGCCTAATCCCTGATTGCTCGCTGGACGCGGTCTCTGGTGTGGGCAATGCGGCAGGCACCGGAGCGCGCAAAGCTCTGGTCAGCCGGGATGCCAGACGCGAAATTGAGCAAGCCGTGTATGATATCGAAAAGATTGAAACCGCAGTCGAGCCACGTTTTCAGGAACATTTTGTCAATGCCATGGCCTTCCCCAACAAGGTCGACCCTTATCCCTTGCTGCGCAGTCAACGCGAATTGCCTGCCTTTGTACCTGCAACCGTTGAGGGCAGTGACAAGCCCCGCCGTCGCGGTGGCAGACGCTCACGCGGATAATACCAACGGCACGAAAGATTACCCAATAAAACCGGCCTTCGGTGCCTTGAAATGGCTCACTGAGCTGCGTTGTCTTTCTAGGGCGCGCCTCATTGAATTGTTTTGACAATTTAATGAAAAAGGTTCGCATCAAAAAAGAAAATGCCCCGGCATTGTCCGATCGAGCCGACGCCTTGCCAGTAAACCATTTCAAGGCATCCTATGGGTCAATCTTTCATGCCGTTGGTATAAGCCTTTAGACAAAACGAAAAACAAAAGCCCGGCAGAGAGATCTGCCGGGCTTTTGTTTTATATAGGATCAGATTGAGTTTACGCTCTGTCAGGATCAGCGTTGTTTCATCGCTATATTCGACAAGGAAAAAGTCCAGATAATCTCCAAACCTGCACATTGTCGCGCGCTCTGCCAGAAAAGCCCCCAATGGATTTGACGCCAAAGCGTTTCGAGATCCCATCGCGTATTTTATGCCGTTGGTATTAAACACCAAGTGTAGCAGCGGGTGTGGATCTTCCATAATCAGGTTCCATGCTTTTAGCGCAGAGTTCTTTCTTGGCAAATCCACCTCTTGACTGTCAAAATATTACAAAGGCCAGTTCTTGGCACAGGATTTTATATCCAACCTGAACCGGCCTTTTTGATTGTAGAATATAGACAATCGCACTTGTTATCAGCTGCGCCCCCGGCGGCCACGGCCGCCGCGACGGTTTTTCGCAATATCGGCTTCATCGCGCGGGGGCGACATCAAAAAGCCGATTTCCTCGGTGATCTGATCAAGGCTTGGACGATCAGAGGGTACATAACTGTCCAAAGCCTTGCGCATGGCAACCAGATGATCGGGAGATGTGCCACAACAGCCCCCCACGATGGAGGCGCCAGCATCCAGCGCCATATGCATATATTTGCCCATCAAATCCGGTGTGCCGGTATAGACAACCTTATCGCCCTTGATTTCCGGGATGCCGCAATTGGCCTTGGCAATGACGATGGCATCGGGATAGGCTTTGGTCAGAGCCAAAATGGCCACCAGAAGATCGGACGCGCCAACCCCGCAATTGGAGCCGATGGCAAAAGGCTTTTGTCCCAGATCCTCGGTCAGTTTTTCTGCCAGCTCGCCCAGTCCTTCGGGTGGCATGCCCATCATGGTGCGCCCGGCACTGTCAAAACTGGCGGTGATGGTGAAAGGAAGACCGGTTGAAGCGCAAGCCTCGGCAGCGGCGGCAATTTCTTCTGGTGAGGACATGGTCTCAATCCAAAGAAGATCAACCCCGCCTTCTTTCAAAGCCTCGGCCTGCTCGCGGAAACTGTCCACCGCCTCATCATGGGTCATTTTGCCCATGGGCACGAACAATTCACCGGTTGGGCCAATGGATCCGGCCACCAAAACCTCGCGATCCTTGGCACTTTGCGCGACTTCGCGGGCCAATTGCACGGCCAGAATGTTCCATTTGGCCACATTGCCCTGAAAGTGATGCAATTTCAGACGGTGGCGATTGCCACCAAAGCTGTTGGTCAGAATGATATCGGAGCCAGCATCAACAAAGCCCTGATGCAATTTTCTGATCTTGTCGGGCTGGGTCTCATTCCATTCTTCCGGTGGCCAGCCAGAGGCCAGCCCCATCGGAAAGAGATTGGTGCCAGTTGCGCCATCGGCAAGCAAGGCGCCTTTTTCCGCAATCAGGGCTTTGATTTTGGCCAGCTTTGTCTCATCAACGGCATTGGGGGCACTGGTGGGCGCTGTCATGGGGCAGTCCTTCTTTGCTTGGCTGAACGGGATCGATCATTGATTTTAAAAACTAATCCCGATTGTGGTAATTGTGTGCGGATCATATGCGACATTCTGTTCAAGATTGACGACATCGCTCACATTGCCTTTGATGTGATTATGCAAGCTCAAAAAACAAAAGGCCACCTGAAAGGCGGCCTTTTGCAAGATTATTCGAAAGATCTGCAATGCAGTCAGGCGCGCAGACGCTCGTTGGTTGGATCGAACGGAGATTCGCCCAGTACCGTTGCTTTGTAACGGTTGCCCAGAATTTCAATCTCAAATTCTTCGCCAACATTGGACAGAGCAGGGGGCACCATGCCGAGCGCCAGGCTCTTGCCCATACGCCAGCCATAGCCACCAGAGGTGGTGCGGCCAACGAGCTCGCCATTCTGATAGATGCCTTCAGAGCCACGCGCATCCGCATCTGTCACACCATGCACTTCCATAGTGATGGACTGCCACTTGCGGCCAGCTGCCTCGCGGGCATCCAAACCGGCTTTGCCGCGATAATCGCCTTTTTTGTTATTGATAAAGCGATCCAGACCACTTTCCAGTGCGCTATATTCAACAGACAATTCGCGGGTGATGAATTTGTAGCTCTTTTCCAGACGCATCGAATCCATCGCCCGGATGCCAAATGGCTTGAGGCTGAATTCTGCACCGGCTTCCATCAAAGCATCAAAGATCGCATTTTGCTGTTCGATCGGATGATGCAGCTCCCAACCCAATTCACCAATGAAGTTCACGCGAACCGCCATGGCAGAGGCTTTGCCAACATTGATTGGTTTGCCGGTCAGCCACGGGAAGGCTTCGTTGGACAGATCGGTGTCAGTGACTTTTTGCAAGATATCACGAGCCTTTGGACCGGTCAGAACCAGCACACCATATTGGGTGGTGATCAACTCCAGAGAAACCGAGCCATCCTCTGGCAACAGCTTTTCCAGATAGTCATAATCGTGACGCTCAAACGCACCGGCAAAGACCAGATAATAGCTCTGATGCCCGGTCTTCAGAATGGAAAATTCTGACAATACACCGCCTGTTTCGCTGAGCAGGTAAGACAGAATGATCCGGCCTGTTTTCAGTGGCATTTTGTTGGAGGTGATAGAATTCAGCCATGCTTCGGCACCCGGTCCCTTGACTTGGGCCTTGGCAAAGGCGCTCAGATCCAGCAGACCGGCATTCTCAGTGGTGTTTTTGACTTCATTGCCCACATGCTCGAAATAGTTAGAGCGACGGAAAGAATATTTCTCAACGATGCGACCATCTTCCAGAGCAGGGGAATGATTTTCTTTAAGCAGAACATCTGGCAAATTCAGATCTTCTTCGCTCAGCTGATAGCCTTCCGGTGCGAACCAGTTTGGACGTTCCCAGCCATAAACGGCACCAAAGACAGCACCCAGAGCCTTCATGCGGCTGTAGCAGGGGGTGGTTTTCAGCGGACGGGCCGCCGCGCGCTCTTCATCAGGATAATGCACGGTAAAGACGGCAGCATAGGCCTCTTCGCACTTCTCTTTCAGATAGCCACGGCTTGCATAAGGACCAAAGCGGCGAGGATCCACACCCATCATATCGATGGTTGGTTCCCCTTCGACAATCCATTCTGCCAACTGCCAACCAGCGCCACCAGCAGCGGTGATGCCGAAGGAATGGCCTTCATTGAGCCAGACATTTTTCTTGTTCCATGCAGGACCAATGATCGGATTGCCATCCGGGGTATAGGCAATCGCGCCGTTATAAACCTGCTTGATGCCCACTTCGCCAAAGGCCGGAACACGCTCAATCGCGGTTTCGATGTAAGGCATCAGACGGTCGATATCTTCCTGGAACAGCTCATATTCGGACTGATCGGACGGACCATCCACATAACAGGCCGGTGCCCCAATCTCGTAAGGGCCAAGCAGCAAGCCGCCATTTTCTTCACGCATATACCAAGAGCTGTCAGACTCGCGCAACACGCCCATTTCAGGAATGCCTTTTTCGCGCAATTCGCGAATGGCATCATGAGGCTCGGTAACGATATATTGGTGTTCGACGGGCATGACAGGAATGTCAAGGCCGAGCATTTCGCCGGTTTTGCGGGCAAAAGATCCGGTACAGGAAACGATATGCTCACAAGTGATCTCGCCTTTATCGGTCTTGACCACATATTCGCCATTTGGCTTTTCATCAATGCCCAGAACGGTGGTGTAGCGATAGATTTCTGCGCCACCGGCACGCGCACCTTTGGCAAAAGCCTGTGTCAGATCGGCTGGCTGCACATAGCCATCATCTGGGTGCTGAATGGCACCAATGATGCCTTCCGGGTTATAGAGAGGCCAAACTTCAGAGACTTCTTCAGGGGTGAGGAAGTTGACATCCACACCAATGGTCTTGGCCACACCGGCATAATATTTATATTCGTCCATGCGGTCCTGCGTGCGTGCAAGACGAATGTTGGAAACTTTGCTAAGGCCAACGACCTGACCGGTTTCCTGCTCGATAGAATTATACAGATCAACTGAATAGCGGTGGATCTGGCCAACGCTGTAGCTAAGGTTGAACAAAGGCAGCAACCCGGCAGCGTGCCAGGTGGAGCCGGATGTCAATTCCTTGCGCTCAATGAGCACAACATCATCCCAGCCTTTTTTAACCAGATGATACAGTGTTGAGGCCCCAACGACGCCACCACCTATAACAACAACACGTGCGTGCGATTTCATGCCAACTCCTCCCGCATGATCCGAACTTTTGATCCTCTCTATTCCGTCTGAAACTGGTAGCGGAATAGGAAAGCAACTTTACTTAGCCAATTAGACTAGAAAGCTTTATCTTTGGCTAGCAGTTTTGGAACGACAGGAAGTGTCGTGATATCGCCATTCGGTCCATAATTCAGCTTTCGCACCGATTTTTCCAAGCAATGTTTGCGATGGCTGTAACCCGCACTTTTCCCCCATTTGCGCCAGAATGTCGTTTTTGAGCAGATTGGGGCCGCAAACAAAGCGTGGTAGGAGGATTTCGAACGGCAGACTAGGGAGATTACATATATCTCTTGATTATGAACCGATGACTACCAGCCAGACATTGCTTGCCAAACATCGCTCATGCGCAAGAGAGAAGATGACGCGCCAAAGCAAAAGACAAAAATGGGAGTGAGAGCCATGGCCGATGCATCAGCTACAGGCACCCGACGCTCAGGCCGTGGAGGCGGCCGTTCTTCACGCCGCCAAAGTCGCGGTGGAGGCGGAACTGTCGCAGCACCAGCTTACCTGAAGCGCCAAATTCCTCTGATGGAATATATTTCTGAGGAAGGTCTGGACAAGATTGAAGCTCAAGCTGATCGTATGCTTGAGGAAATCGGCATCGAATTTCGCGATGATCCCGAAGTGTTGGATATCTGGAAAAAAGCCGGTGCCCATGTCGATGGCGAGCGGGTTCGTTTTCCCAAAGGCATGTTGCGCGAGCTGATCAAGACCGCCCCATCCGAATTTACCCAACATGCCCGCAATTCTGCTCGCTCTGTGCAGATTGGTGGTAACAATACGGTTTTTGCGCCGGTTTATGGCCCTCCCTTTGTCACTGATCTGGACAAAGGCCGCCGCTATGGCACCATTGAAGACTTCAACAATTTTGTCAAACTGGTCTATATGCTGCCGCATTTGCACCATTCTGGCGGTACAGTGTGTGAGCCGGTCGATATTGCGGTGAACAAGCGCCATTTCGACATGGTTTATGCGCATCTGAAATATTCTGACAAACCGTTCATGGGGTCTGTGACCGCACCGGAACGCGCGGCCGATTCTGTTGCCATGGCACGTCTTGCCTTTGGTGAGGAATTTGTCGAGAATAATTGCGTGATGATCCAGCTCATCAACGCCAATTCACCGTTGGTATTTGATGACACAATGCTGGGCGCGATGAAGGTTTATGCCCGCGCCAATCAGGCCTGTATCGTCTCGCCTTTCATTCTGGCTGGTGCTATGAGCCCGGTCACCGTTGCCGGTACGCTGGCGCAAGTCTATTGTGAAGGTCTGGCAGGCGCCGCCCTGACACAGCTTGTGCGTCCGGGCGCGCCTGTTGTTTTTGGTGCCTTTGTATCCTCCATTTCCATGCAGTCTGGTGCCCCAACCTTTGGCTCGCCTGAAGGCACCTTGCTTCTGTCCGGTGCTGCACAGATTGCCCGCCGCCTTGGTTTGCCTTTCCGTTCGGGTGGCTCTTTCACCGCCTCGAAATTGCCAGATGCACAGGCCGCACAGGAAGCCGCCCATACCATTCTTGCCACCACCCATGCCGGTGTGAATTTCTGTTTGCACTCTGCCGGTTGGCTGGAAGGGGGCTTGTGCTCTTCCTACGAGAAGCTGCTCATGGATGCCGATCAGCTGGGCATGATGCATGTCTTGGCCAAAGGCGTGGATGTCAGCGATGAAGCTCTGGCATGGGATGCCTTTAATGAAGTTGGCCCTGGTGGTCACTTCCTTGGTGCAGAACATACCCAGCGTAATTTTGAGGCTGCTTTCTATCGCTCTTCTATTGCCGATAACAATTCTTTTGAGCAATGGGACAGTGAAGGCCGACTGGATGCTGCGACACGCGCCAACAAGCAGTGGAAAGAAATGCTGGCCAATTATCAGCCACCAGCTCTGGATGTAGCCGTGGATGATGCGCTTAAAGATTTTGTGGCTCGCCGCAAATCTGAATTCCCAGACAGCAATATCTAGGCTTAGCTCTGTTTACGAGATGAAAAGGCGGCTTAGATAAGCCGCCTTTTTTGTTTGATCCTGTTATCAAGCCTGTTTCAAAAATCTATCAAGCTGCTGTTTTTTTAACAGATTTCTGGTTTTTCTTGATGTCAAAGCCCGCCTGTCCGCCTTTCAGCCAAACCACGTTCATATTGACAAGTGTCTGATCAGGCAATGTCATGCTCACGCTCTGCCCTTCACGCAAACTGGAAGGGACATTGGTCAGACAATAGCCTTTCTCGGTGCGGTTGACCATGGCGCATTCGTAATTAAAACCATCAACAGAGAGCGTGACCGTTTCATTATTGGGAACCCGCAAGGCCTTGCGTCGCTCTTCCACATCCTTTGCCACATCTTGCAAAAAACGCTCAACGGATTGCGACAGATTGCCAGCAATTTCGCTGATATTATCAGCCACCATACGCACATGGGCCGCCTGTTTGTTGGTTTCATCAATGGCTTGTCCAACCCCATCCACATTGGTGGAGGCTTCTGTGCTGCCATCAGAGGCAAGGCCGATGCTCTTGGAAATTTCCTGCGTTGCCGCATCCTGCTGGTCAGCCGATTCGGCAATGCTGGCGGTCATTTCGTCAATCTCGGTGACCGCATTGGCAATATCCTCAATGGCTGCCACGGCATTTTGTGTCGAAGATTGAATGCTGCCAATCTGATTGGAAATTTCCTCGGTTGCCTTGGCCGTCTGGGTGGACAGATCCTTGACTTCTGCCGCCACAACCGCAAAGCCCTTGCCCGCTTCCCCAGCGCGCGCCGCTTCAATGGTGGCATTGAGCGCCAGCAGATTGGTTTGTTCGGCAATGTCACGAATCATCTGGACAACCGTGCCAACCTTTTCCACGGTTTGAGCCAGACTTGAGACATCATGCTCGGCTCTGTCAGCGGTGCCACGCAATTTGCCCACCACTTCATAGGTGCGACCAGATTGCTGGGCAATTTCACGAATGGAGCCGGACAATTCTTCTGCGGCACTGGCAACGGTTTGCACATTGCTGGACGCACTTTGGGTGGCGCTGGCGGCATTGGAGGCTTTGACATTGGCCGTGCTGGCCGTCTCACTCAAGGTATCAGCCGTGCTCACCATCCGGTCATTGCCCTGCCGCATGGTACCCAGAACATCGGAAATGGTGGTGCGGAACTCATCAACAATGCCCCTGATATGATGTTGCCTACGCTCCTCACGCAACCGCTCCTCTGCCGCTTTGGCCTCCAGCTCCTTACGCTTGATGCTGTTATCGCGAAACACAGCCAGAGCGCGGGTCATATCGCCCAATTCGTCCGCCCGCTCCATGCCATCAAGGGCCACATTGATGTTGTCCTTGGCAAGAATCTTCATATCCTGCAACAAGCCAGCCATAGGCTTGGTGATGCCGCGCGAAATGAGAAAGCCAAGGCCGCCAAGCACAGCAATCAACGCCAAAACGGTTAGGCCAATCACCGTGCGCATGGCATAGACCGGGGCCTGAAATTCATCAACGCTGACAGCAGCGGCCACAACCCAGTTGACGCCGTTAAATTGCAGGGGAGCCGCGGCAAATTGCATCTTCATATTGCGATAGATATCGGTGATTGCCGTGCCGCTTTGGCCATTAAGTGCCTGTGCAATCAATGGGCTGTCAATTTTGGTTTTCAAAAAACTTGTGCCATCGGCAAAGGAGGAATTGTTGCGCAAAATGCGATCCGCTCCCACCACAACAAATTCGCCCATCTCGCCAAGCCCGGCGCGGTCTTTGAGAATTTCGTCAGCAATATTGGGAAGCTGAAAGACCAAAGCGCCAATGGCCTTGCCGCTTTCATCCTTGACGGGGGTGGAGATAAAGCTGGCCGGGGCGTCACCGCTTGGCCCATAGGGGCGGAAATCAAAGAAAGAAATTTCCCCGGCCTGTCCACCAACCGCCTTGCGATAGGCATTGGCAAGATCGGTGTCTTTCCAGCGGCCGCTCATCATATTGGTGGCATAATCCAGCTCTTTGAAAACCGAATAAACCAGATTGCCCTTCGCATCGATCAAAAAGACATCATAAAAACCATTTTGCTCCAGCAAGTCCCGATACCATGGGTGATAGCTGCCATGGACATCATCATAAAGGGTGCCGCTCTTTGCCTTGTCCAGTTTTTCTTTCTGACCGGTTGGATGGGGATTGTCGGTGATATAGCTATGTTGCAGCTGGGCTTCTGCTCCCTCACCCAGCACGGCCCAAGAGCTGGAAAAAGCGCGCAAGGCCTCTCGCGTTTGGGGACTGCTGGCGGTCAAAACCAGCGTGCGGTCAATATCCGCCAAACGGTCCTTGACCCTGTCTGTGCGCTCTTGCGCCTTGATCAACAGATCTTCGCTGACCAGATCATGGACAATATTACTGGTAAAGGTAAAAGCGAGCAGGCCGACCAAAAAGGTCGAAAGCATCACGCTTGCCAAAATAACACCGGGAATTTTTTTGGATAATCTGATTTTTGCAAACATAGAACCTACCTATTTATGATTGCATCCATCAGAATATATCAACCTTAACAAATAATTTTGAACATAAAAGACAATTCAGCTTTGCCAGGGGTCAAGGGATAAAAGGAGCCCATAGAGGACGGAGAAATTATTTTTTAGCCACGCTTGGCATGGCACCCAGCTTTTGGACATATTTGCGATAGCGGCGGCGCAGCACCCGGCCCATATCGGCAAGTGGGCCCCAATAAAGCACAAACAGATTATCGCCCGAAGAACGTTGGGAGGCATCAAGGCCAAATTCAATCTCTTGGCCGGATTCTGAGACATGAAGCGAACCGAATAACCAATCCCAAATGGCAAGAGCGGCACCGAAATTCTTGTCAAAATGCTGCTCGGCAACCGAATGGTGAATTTGATGCTGGGCGGGGGAAATCAGAATATGCTCCAGCCATGGCCAATAGCTGATATTGATATGGGAGTGGCGCAAATTGGAGCCGGTCACATGAAAGAGAAAGACCAGCACATTGATACCAACAACGGTGTAGATATCCACCAGATTGCCAAACAAAAAGAAGAAGACCGACAGCACAACGCCATGAGAAAAGGTGCCGCGCAGGCCATAGAGCACCCCTTCCAGCGGGTGCACACGATAGACGGTGACCGGGGTCAGGGTTTCGGCAGAATGATGTACTTTATGAATGGCCCAGAGCAAGGGCCATCGATGCATCCAGCGATGAACCAGATATTTGGTAAAATCATCCATCAGGAACATGGCCAGGGAGAAAAGCGCGATCACAAGCCCTTTATTGGCGTCATCAAAATAGCCTTGTGGAATAAAGCTTTGCTCATGAAGGGCATAAAAAATTGCCGTGGCAATGGCCAGATGGGTGATCAAAAGGGGCGAAATGAAGAGAGAAAACAGCCGGTTGATGACAAAAATCTTATAATCGGCAATGGCAGAGGAGGAGAAGAAGACTTTTTTGTCGAGAATTTTGGCCACAGCTTTGGAGAGTTTTTCTCGCCTGACAAACAAAAGCCAGCCAAAAGCTATAATCAGTGAGAGCAGCAAATAACCGGCAAACACCCGCTTTTTCGGGTTGGCAAAGTCGGAAAAAACCGACCACAGAATGTCGAAACTTTCCATCATGGCAAAATCCAAAAAATCGGGTAGCGCATGATGCGCTACCCGATGATAATTTTAGTCTGTTTCTGCATTTTCTACAGCATTGATCTTTTCGGCCAGAGCGGCCAGATCTGCTGTTGCATCATTGGTGCGGGCTTCCACGCCAAATTTGTCAGAAATCAGCTTTTGGGCTTTGAGCATGTTCAGCTTATAGTCTTTCCAGCCAAGGCGACGCTTGCGCTCGAAGTTACCATTGGCATCAACACCGGTTACATAGGTGTTGTCCATGGTGACAGGACCAAAGCCAACCAGCTTGTTCAGCTCAACGGCGGTTTCGCCAAGATTGTTCTTGCCGGTTTGCAGCGCCATGGCAAAGCCTTTCAGCTCGCCCCAATGCTTGACATAAGTGCGATAAGCCTTGGCTTTTTCTTCGCCTTCTGCTTTGGCCATTTTGTCGATGTCTTTATAGACAGAGCCAGCATATTTGAAGGTTGCTTCGGCCAGCACTTTTTCCCAGTTGGATTCGATGGTCGCAGCATAGGCTTTGAGCTGGTTGCGCTGCTCATCAGACAGAGCCTCGCCCTTGGCAGAGGTGATCAGCTTACGACCTTCAAAGAAGGCAGTCATGATGGTTGGCAGATAGTTTGTCTTGCCGCCTTTGTCAGCGCCAGCTGCATAATAAGCAGGGCCAAAGACAAATTCGGATTTCAGATCAACCATGCCATCGCCATTGGCGTCAGCAGCTTTGGCGTCTTTTTGCTTGGCAATGCCATAAGCCTGTTTTGCAGAAAGGCTCAGAGTATGCGCAGGGGCACCCCAGTAACCAAAAGCCTCATCCCATGAATGCTCTTTACCGGTATAAGCAGCGCCGTCTTTATAAGGCTTGTTGTTTGGCTTTTTGTCAGCAGAGAGCTTCTCATCCAGATAATTGTCGACAGCCTGATTATACATCATGGCGCCCATGGTGAATTTGGAAATCAGCTGACCCCAGTCATAGCCATTTTCTGCATCAAAGCCTTTTTTGGCCATAGAGGCCTGCTTGATCATATGCAGAACAACATCTTTACCAGATTTGTTGCCCGGCCATGCTGGCATTGCCCCATTATAGAATTTGCCAGAGATATTTTTGCCCTTGGAAATTTCATTGACGGTCTTTTGCTTAACTTTAAAGCCGTCTTTGCCTGCTGGAGCAATGATTGGCAGATCCTTGTCGGAGCCATTGAAATAGGAGAGCATCTGTGCTTCCAGCTCAGCAGCATTTTTGCCACCATCGCCTTTGCCAGCCAGCTTTTTCAGGCTATCATGAAGAACGTGACGGGCAATCTGACCACTATAGGAAACAGAATTGTCCTTTTTGCCTTTATAATCTTTCACGGTCACAGGGAAAGGACCATAGACTTTGCCATGATGATCGGCAAAGGCAGTGCCTGCAAGGGCAACGGTCGCAATCATAAAGACCGTGGATTTCAGTGTCATTTTTGACATGGATGCGCTCTCCATAAACTTGATAATTATACACAAGATTAAGCTACGTATAAAAACAGGCATGGAACGGCGTCAAGGCAGAAAAGCCAGATGTGATCAAAAGCTGCGATTTATACTCACATTATTTCCTGAACGGAATTATTTATGAGGATAAATATCAGATTTTTGCCATTTTATACAGACTATGGATAGGAAACAGGCCCATCAAAAAACCAACTTCGGCAGCCATGTCGCAATGTCAGGCAAGATCCAGATCAGCGCCACAGCCACAATTTGCAGCAGGATGAAGGGCGCGACCCCCTGATAAATATGCATGGTGGTGACCTCTGGCGGCGCTGCGCCGCGCAAATAAAACAGTGAAAAACCAAAGGGCGGCGTCAAAAAAGAGGTTTGCAAATTGATGGCAATCAGCACCGCCAGCCAGATCGGGTCATGGCCCATCATGATCAGAACAGGGGCGATGAGCGGCAACAGGATGACGGTGATTTCGACAAAATCCAGAAAGAAGCCGAGAATGAAAATCAGGATCATGCAAAAGATCAAGGCCCCCATAGCCCCACCCGGCATGGCCTGCAAAATCTCTGCAACCCGATCATCTCCGCCAAGGCCGACAAAAACCAGCGAAAAGATAGAGGCCGTCAGGATGGTGGCAAAAATCATCGCTGTGACGGTCATGGTGGAGGTCAGAGCCGAAGCCAGAACCTGCTTTTTATGAGATAGCCAAAGCGCCTTGCCAATGGCAAAGACCCCAGTCAGCGCCAAAAGGATATAAGCGCCGCCCAGCAGATAATCTGTCAAGGCAGCATCGCTGCGTTGAAGCCGCACGGGCGCGATACCGGCCGCAATGGCTAACCCCAGCAAAGAGAAAATCCCGGCAAACATCAAACCCTTATTGGCCCCTTGCTTGATTCCGGCCAGCAAGATTGCGCCAATGGCACCCACAGAGGCCGCCTCGGTGGGCGTGGCAATGCCGCCTAAAATCGCCCCAAGCACCGCAATGATCAGCATAATGGGCGGGGCGATGGCGGCAAGAATGTCCGCCCGGCTGGGTGGATTATCCAGCGGTGGGGCCGGGGGCATGTCTTGGGGGCGAAACAGGCCACGCAGCAAAATATAGACAATATAAATGCCCACCAATGTCAGGCCCGGCATGAGAGCACCGGCAAAAATCTGCCCCACCGAGATGGTCTCAATGGTAAATTTGCCTTGCTCATATTGTGCTTGCTGATAGGCCGACGACATGACATCAGACAAAATGATCAAAAGGGTGGAAGGGGGAATGATCTGGCCCAATGTGCCAGCCGTGCAGACAATGCCAGAAGCAAGAGAGGTGTTATAGCCGGTTCTTAACATAGTGGGCAGGGCAATCATGCCCATGGCAATGACCGTTGCCCCGACAATGCCGGTGGAGGCCGCAAGCAAGGCCCCGACCAGCACCACAGAGATGCCAAGGCCCCCACGTACCTGATTGAACAAGCGCCCCATGGTGTCGAGCAGCTCTTCTGCAATGCGCGAGCGCTCCAGAATAACCCCCATCAGCACAAAAAGCGGAATGGCGATCAAGACATCATTGGTCAGAATGCCAAAGATCCTTTGGCCCAAGCCGCCAAGCAGGGCAATATTCATCTCGCCTGCCGCCCAGCCCAGATAGGCAAAGCCAATGGCAACCCCTGCAATGGAAAAAGAAACCGGAAAGCCCAGCAAAATGCAGCCCATCAGGGCGGCAAACATTAACAGATCGAGATAGTCAACCATCTTGCTCTTGCCTCTTCATGCTGACAAAGACGAGAATTTGCCGCAACAGGCAGGCCAGCGATTGTATAATCAACAACAAGCAAAAAGCGGGAATAAGGCTCTTCATCAGCCAAAGAGCCGGAATCCCACCAACCGATAAGGGGCCTTCCCAAATGGCCCAACTGTTGCGCACCGATGGCCAGGACCAATAGAGCAAGGCCAGCATGGAGGGCAGCAGCAACAGACTATGACCAAAGGCATCTATCTTTGCTTTTCCTTGCCGTGTTAGCCCGGAATAAAAGATATCCACCCGCACATGATCATCAATCAGCAATGTATAGCCTGCCCCCAACATGAACAGCGCCGCATGGAGATAAAGCACGCTTTCATTGAGCGCAATGGAAGAGAAGCCAAAGACATAGCGCAGCAAAACCACGCCAAATTGCAACAACACCATCAAAAGGGCAAACCACCGCGCTGTCATGCCAACGCGGTGATTGATCTGATCAAGGAATGAAGCGCATTTTTCCATAGCGGTCCCCACATATTTGCCCGTAAAAAACAAGCGCTTCACAGCCCGGTGCCAGGTGCCCAATATCAATGGCTCGATATCAATAGCCCAGCACTTTGGCGCGGGCATTCATCTGGCCATTATCCGCCTTGGATTTATAGGCCCCGACGCTGTCGCGATAGGCAACAAAGCTTTCTGCAATGCGCTTGACCAAGTCATCGTCATGTTCGCGCAGTTCAGAAATCACCTCATTGGCGGCTTTGCCCATAGCCATGATGATGTCTTGGGGCAGTTCCTTGACTTGCACGCCCTGTTCGCTAATCAGCTTTTGCAAGGCAAGCGCATGTTTGGTGGTATATTCTGTCCAGACCGGATTATAAAGGCTTTCGCAGGCCATGGAGACGGCATGTTTCAAATCATCCGGCAGATCATTATAGACCTTGGCATTGACCGCACATTCCTCAGCAGAAGACGGCTCGCCAACACCGGGCCAATAATAGTTTTTTGCCACCTGATAGAAGCCCAATGCACTATCGGTCCAAGGGCCGATAAATTCGCCTGCATCCAATGCACCAGATTGCAAAGCCTGGAACATATCCCGGCCGCCCATGGCCTGAACCGCCATGCCCAGCTTGGAGCACATTTCCGAGGCCAGACCCGTGGTGCGGAATTTAAGGCCTTTCAGATCATCGGCACTTTTAATCTCATTGCGGAACCAGCCTGCCATTTGCGGGCCGGAATTGCCGCAAAGAAACGGCTTCAAGCCAAAACGGGCATACATTTCATCATAAAGAGCCTGTCCGCCGCCATGAGCCATCCAGCCAAATTGCTCATCAGCCAAAAGCCCAAAGGGCTGGGAGCCAAATAGCAAAATCCCTTTGGATTTTGATCCCCAATAGGCGGGCACAGCGTGATAGAGATCGGCAGTGCCTTCGCCAACCGCGTCAAACACCCCGCGTCCGGGCACCAATTCGCCAGCAGCATGCAATTTCACCTCAATGCGGCCACCGGACAAGGTATTGATCCGATCAGCCAGCATTTGCGCAGCAACTCCGGGACCGGGGAGATTTTTGGGCCATGCGGTGACCATATTCCATTTGATGGTGCCACTGGCAAGGGCAGGGCTGGCAAGAGCAGTGCCCGTTGCAGCCGTGCCTGCAAGACCGACTTTTAAAAATGAACGTCTATCCATGAAAACCTCCTCAACAGGATGAAGATATACAACAGGATTTTCAGATAATGCCTGTTTGGCATGGCACTTGAAAATCACAAAAGACCGGCGCGCAGGAGAGAGTGAGAAACGCGCACCCAATGGAAGGGCCCAATGATCCGATGCCAGAGGGGAGCAGATCAATATAGGCAGATATTGATTGTTATTAATTCCATTATGTCTAATCATATTTTCCTGTCAAGATCAGACGAACGTTTCTATACGTCTTCTTGTCTTTCACCGTGAAGCGCACCCCTCACAAAGCAACCTTAGTCATAATATATTATAAAATACCCTAAATACGTGCACTTTTAGGTCGTCAGATACAGGTAGTCGGCAAGGGATCTTCTTAGCTTTATGATTGCAAAGTCAGACTTATCCTTTTATATGTCTGTTCAATTTATATAAAATGCCCATATACTAAGAAGAGCCTGGTTTAAAAGTCCTGAGCAGCCCTCTCCCCTTTTCAGACCACCCGTCATGATACCCTTATGGACGGCCTGAAAAGAGAGAGAACTGGATATGCCGCGTAAAGGTGTCAGGCAGAGACTTTTAAATCGGGCCTAAGACGTAAATTCATAAAACAAACGACCCGCGATATCAGACAGGTAATCCTGTCCATCCATTCTATGACCCATGTTAGCGAGGACCCGCAATGTTAACAGGCGATAAAATCAGTTTCCGTGATGTCAAAAATGAAATTCTGGGTCGGATCCATGCCAGAGAATGGCCTCCGGGATCCTTGATGCCCGGCGAGATTGAATTGGCAGAAGAATTTGGCTGTGCACGGGCAACGGTTAATCGTGCCATGCGCGAACTGGCGGAAGAAGGCATAATTGACCGCAAACGCAAAGCAGGCACCCGTGTCAATATTGCCCCTGTGCGCCATGCTAAATTTGAAATTCCACTGGTTCGCACAGAGATAGAAAGCCTTGGTGCCAGTTACCGCTATGCCTTTATCAGCCGCTCTATTGATTTGGCCCCAGACTGGTTGCGCGCCCGTATCTGCCTTGGCCCTGATGATCAGGTACTGCATATCGAGTGTATGCATTATGCCAACAATGCACCCTTTCAATTTGAGGATCGCTGGATCAATATCACCGCTGCCCCCAAAAGCATGACCGCAGATTTTTCTGCCATCAGTCCCAATGAATGGCTGGTGGCCGAATTACCCTTCTCAGAGGCAGAAATCAGTTTTTCCGCCAGCGCGGTGGATGAAAGGCTGGCCCGCTTTTTATCCATGTATCATGGCGAGCCGCATTTCCTATCCGAGCGGGTAACATGGCTCAAGGATTTGCCCATCACCTTCGCCCAAATGTCCTATGGCCGCGGTTATCGCATGACCACCCGCTATTGAGTCAGATTGGCCTTCATGCTTGTGGTTAGAGCCTGATTTAAAAGTCCTGAGCCAGTCCTCTCCCCCTAGCAGACCACCCGTCATGGTACCCTCATGGGCGGTCTTAAAAGGGGGAGAGGGCTGGATATGCAGCCTAAAAGTCTCAGATAGAGACTTTTAAATCGGGCACTCACGGATCGCTTCCAGTCCTGTGATTTAGCATTCAGAGCCAGATAGATCACCTTCGCTGCGGCCTCATCGCTTGGGACGTGGCCTCTGGTACGGACGGCGCGGCGGAGTTTCGAGGTCAGTGCCTCGATGGCATTGGTTGTGTCAATCAACCGGCAGACCTCTGGTGGATCGTCCAGGAACGCAATTCCCTTGTTCCATGCCCGCCTCCAACTCGGCGCGATCGCCGAATATTTCGCAGCCAAGTCGCTTTCCTCAAACTCAGCAAGGGCATTCTGCGCAGCAATGGCGTCTATGGCGGTGTAAAGTGCCTTCAGCGCCGCCGCTACCGTTTTTCGGTCCTTATAGCTGGCAAAGCTCATGGAATGGCGCAGAAGATGCATGATGCAGGTCTGGGCAGGTCTGGGCAGGTCTGGACCTGTGCCTGCGGGAAGAAGTGGTCCAAATTCTAGGACCATCTCTCAACCTCTGTCAAACCAACTAAAGACCGCCGCTTGAAAAGCCTCAAACACCAGATTTGACAATAACTCGACATGATTTCCAAGTCCTGATATCGATTGCATGTTGATGTCTCAAAATTGACATGGAAAAGCCTTGAAGATACCTCACTATGGCCGCATAGATCATGGTATTCTCTCCGACAAACAATCATGATGAAAGTTGGAGAAAATGTCCAAGTCCCGCCGTTT
>JAOXSH010000057.1 GCA_025800145.1 Cohaesibacter sp. | reverse complement strand
CTTTCTAGGGCGCGCCTCATTGAATTGTCTTGACAATTCAATGCAAAAGGTTCGCATCAAAAAAGAAAATGCCCCGGCATTGTCCGATCGAGCCGACGCCTTGCCATGAAACCATTTCAAGGCATCCTATGGGTCAATCTTTCATGCCGTTGGTATCAGACCCTCACAGTTTGAACCAAGGTCAACAGCAATGGCGCAGTCTCGTCTTTCACCCACGCCATCTCTGGCAGAAAAAAGCCCATCTTTCATTGCCCCATCCCTGCCCAAAAAGCTGATTGCTGCCATGCGTCGCAATCGCCTCAAAGATGGCCGACGCATCTCCAGCGACCCCTTGACCCTTGGTCGTGTTGGATCTTTGGAAATTCGGCTGGCGCAAAGCGATCGGGAAGTGAAAAAGGCCCAGCGCTTGCGCTACAAGGTTTTTTATAAGGAAATGGGTGCCAAGCCCAGCCATCAGACCAAGCTGACCCGTCGTGATGCCGATGCATTTGATGCCATTTGCGATCATTTGCTGGTGCTTGATCACGAACCACCAAAAAAGAAATTCCGCAAAAAAGAGCCACGCATTGTCGGGACTTATCGCCTCTTGCGACAGGATCGGGCCGATATGTTTGGTGGCTTTTATTCTGCCAATGAATTTAACATCCAGCCAATGCTGGACAGTCACCCCGACAAGCGCTTTCTGGAGCTTGGCCGCTCTTGCGTGCTCAAGGATTATCGCACCAAGAGAACGATTGAATTGCTCTGGCAAGGCATCTGGGCTTATGTCCAGATCCATGGCATTGATGTGATGTTTGGCTGCGCATCCCTTGCCGGAACAGATCCCAAAGCCTTGGCCGAGCCCCTCACCTTTCTGTCAAAACAAGCAACAGCACCACAGCAATGGAGCATTGACGCATGGCCCCAAAATGCCGTGCCTTTGCGGCAGGTGGAGTTGGACAGCGTTAAAGACAAGCAAGCCTTGCGCAAGCTCCCTCCCCTGATCAAGGCCTATATGCGGATTGGCTGCTATTTTGGAAACTCAGCCATGATTGATCATCAATTTGGCACAACAGATGTGTTTATTATCATGCCAATTGATAAGATTAATCGTAAATATATCGATCATTATAGCACAGATCAGGTCAAATTTGCTCTGGAACAAGGGCGCTGATCCAGACAGTCTTGGAGCAGAAAAAAAGCCTTCCATGACATCATGGAAGGCTTTTTCATAGTCAGAGTTTTATATTCAAGCGCCCAGATTATAGGCAGCCAAAGCCGCCATATTGAGAATTTCGCTATCGCTTGCACCAAGCGGGACAATCTGAACCGGTTTGTCCAGACCAACCAGCAACGGCCCCATAATGGTCGATCCGCCCAATTCCTGAAGCATTTTGGTGGAAATGGACGCCGCATGGAAGGCAGGCATGACCAATACATTGGCAGGACCAGACAGGCGGCAGAAAGGATAAGCCGCCATCAAATCGCTGTTCAGCGCGACATCTGCGGCCATTTCCCCATCATATTCAAAATCAACCCGGCGACGATCCAGCAATTTAACCGCATCACGCAAATTGTCCGAGCGCTCCCCTTCCGGGTGCCCAAAGGTGGAATAGGCAAGAAAGGCAACTCGCGGCTCAATGCCCAATTTGCGCGCAGCCCCAGAGGCCTCTTCGGCAATATCAGCCAATTCTTCCGAATTTGGCATATCATGCACCGCCGTATCGGCAACCAGAACCGTCCGATCTTTGCAAAGTGAAATGGTCACACCAATCACCCGATGACCGGGACGTGGATCAATCACCTTCTGCACATCTTCCAGAACAATCGAATAATTGCGGGTCACCCCCGAAATCATCGCATCTGCATCCCCCAGTGCCACCATGGAGGCGCCAAAGATATTGCGATCATTATTCACCAGTCGCACACAATCGCGATAGAGATATCCTTTGCGCTGCAAACGGCGATACAGATGATCGGCATAATCTTCGCTACGGTTGGAATTGCGCGCATTGACCAGCTCAATACCGGGGCGATCCAGATTGATGCCAGCTTTTTGCGCGGTGCGTCTGACATCATCATCACGGCCAATCAAGACGGCAGTGCCCAATTCCTCATTGGCAAAGGAAATAGCGGCGCGCATGACCTGCTCTTCTTCGCCTTCGGCAAAGACGACCCGTTTGGGATTGCGTCTGACTTTTGAATAAACCCGTTGCAGGGTCGAGGCCAGCGGGTCGCGTCGGGCAGAGAGCTGTTGCGCATAATTGGCCATATCCAGAATAGGCTTTTGAGCAACGCCGCTTTCCATGGCCGCTTTGGCAACCGCTGGCGGAATGGCAGAAATCAGGCGCGGATCAAAAGGAACGGGAATGATATAATCCGGGCCGAATTTGGGGCGATTGCCCTGATAGGCATTGGCCACTTCGTCCGGTACATCTTCACGCGCAAGAGAAGCAAGGGCGCGAGCCGCTTCCACCTTCATGTGATCATTGATTTCGGTGGCGCGCACATCCAGCGCCCCACGGAAAATATAGGGAAAGCCAAGAACATTATTGACCTGATTGGGATAATCAGACCGACCAGTGGCCACAATCGCATCCTCACGCACCGCATGGGCTTCTTCGGGTGTGATTTCCGGGTCCGGGTTTGCCATGGCAAAGATAATGGGCTGCGGGGCCATGCTTTTCACCATTTCGGGCGTTAAAGCGCCTTTCACAGACACCCCGAAGAAAACATCCGCCCCTTCCATGGCGTCTGCCAGCGAGCGGGCATCCGTTGGCACAGCATGGGCAGATTTCCACTGGTTCATGCCTTCTTCGCGGCCCTGATAGATCGGCCCTTTGGTATCGCATAAAATCACATTCTCATGCGGAATGCCCATGGCTTTGACCAGCTCGATGCAGGCAATACCGGCAGCCCCTGCCCCGTTACACACCACTTTGGTGTCTTTCAGCTCGCGTCCGGTGAGATGCAAGGCATTGAAAAGACCGGCGGCGGCAATGATGGCGGTACCATGCTGATCATCATGAAAAACCGGAATATCCATCACTTCTTTGAGCTTTTGCTCAATAATAAAACATTCCGGTGCCTTGATATCTTCCAGATTGATGCCGCCAAAAGAGGGGCCAAGATAGCGCACAGCATTGATGAAAGCTTCAGGATCTTGGGTATCCAGTTCCAGATCAATAGAATCGACATCAGCAAAGCGTTTGAAAAGAACGGATTTTCCCTCCATCACCGGTTTGGATGCCAAAGCCCCCAGATTCCCAAGACCCAAAATGGCCGAGCCATTGGTAATCACCGCCACCACATTGCCGCGGGCGGTATAATCAAAAGCGCGGGAAGGATCCTCAGCAATCGCCCGCACAGGAGCCGCCACGCCCGGAGAATAGGCAAGTGACAAATCGCGCTGGGTTGCCATGGGTTTGGTAGGTACAATTTCCAGCTTGCCGGGGCGGCCTTGCTGGTGGAATTTCAGGGCCTCCTCGTCAGTAACGGTGACGCCATTTTTGATCTTATCCTGTCCCACGGCGGGCTTCCTCTTTTCTTACAACAATCCCTCACACCACATATCTCGCTCAGGAGTGTGCAGCATGACGATAATCTTGGCTGCGGCTTGGTTTCAAAGCGCAAATCACAAGAACACACAAACAAAACGGATCATGAGTTATGCACATTATTGCAAGCCGCAGCCAATCACAATCCGTCAAAAGGGTTCCTTTTATGGTCTAAAGAGATGCTTTGTTGTTAATGTGCCAAAAATTTGGGGAGAGGATTCGTGCCTTCAGATTAAAGGACTGAAAGACTATGGTTGATCTGTCAGTAAATGAGCATGAACCGGTTCAAATCTCGTCGCATAAGGGTAAATTGGCCCGCAAGATCGGGCTTTAAGGGATGATTGAGCAAATGAACGCCAGACAGGGACAGGCACCACAGGTCGGTGGAAAAATCACCATTGATCCGGGTCAGAAAATCACGCCCATGATGGAGCAATTCATCGAAATCAAAAATGCCAATTCCGATTGCCTACTCTTCTATCGCATGGGCGATTTTTATGAGCTTTTCTTTGAAGATGCCATCCATGCCGCTCAAGCCCTTGGCATTACCCTGACCAAACGCGGCAAACATCAGGGGCAGGATATCCCCATGTGCGGCGTCCCCATTCACGCAGCAGACGGTTATCTGGATCGTCTCATTGCGCTTGGGTTCAAGGTGGCCGTCTGCGAGCAAACAGAAAATCCTGCAGAAGCCAAAAAACGCGGTGCAAAAGCCGTTGTGCGGCGTGAGGTTGTGCGCCTTGTCACCCCCGGGACATTGACCGAAGACAGTTTGCTGGACGCCACCAGCTCCAACTATCTTGCAGCTATTGCGCGGTTGAAAACAGGCGAGCAGCAAGATACGCTTTATGGTCTGTCATGGCTGGAGCTTTCAACCGGGGAATTCGGGGTTCAGCAAGTGAGTGCTTTGCGCCTCAATGCCGAACTGGCGCGTCTGGACCCACGCGAAATCATTTTACCTGATATAATTTTGCAAGATGCTGACATCCGTGCCTTGAGCGAAGAGGTGAGGGGAGCCTTGTCCCCTGTTCCCCGCGCTTTCTTTGATGGCACAACCGCAGCCGAGCGTTTGCAAGATTATTTCAAAGTCTCAACGCTGGATGGCTTTGGACAATTTGAGCGGGTGGAATTGATGGCTGCCAGTGCCGTTCTTGCCTATGTTGAGAAAACCCAGCTTGGCGCGCGTCCCCCCCTCAGTCCGCCTGTGCGCCAATTATCTGCGCAAACCATGTCAATTGATGCTGCAACCCGTGCCAATCTGGAGCTTATTCGCACCTTGTCAGGAGACAAGAAAGGCTCGCTTCTTGCCACCATCGACAAAAGCCTCACCGGAGGTGGTTCGCGCTTGCTGGCAGCGCGTCTGGCTTCGCCTTTGGTTGATCTAAACGCTATTATTGCAAGGCAGGAATCCATTGCCTGGTTGTTGGATGAAACTGGCTTGCGGGAAGATTTAAGTCAGGCGGTTAAAACCGCACCAGACATGCCCCGTGCTTTGTCCCGCTTGTCTTTGGGGCGAGGGGGACCGCGCGATTTACTGGCCATTCGTGGCGGTTTTGCCTCCTCGCTGGCACTTTTGGGCCGCATTGGGAAGAATTTTGGCCCGGACCAGTTGCCCATTGAACTGCGTCACGCCTATGAAGCTCTGTTTGCCCTGCCAGATTCCCTTGGCACGATGCTGGGTGCAGCCCTTGGCGAAGAGGTGCCTTTATTGGCGCGCGATGGGGGATTTGTGCGCCGCGGTTATGATCCAAGCCTTGATGAATTGCGCTCCCTGCGTGACGAAAGTCGTCGGGTGATCGCATCGCTTCAGGCTGATTATGCCGAGCTGACCGGCATCAAAAGCCTTAAGGTTAAACATAACAATGTGCTTGGCTATTTCGTTGAGGTGACCGCCAACAATGCCGATAAATTGATGACGGCACCGCTCAATGAAACATTCATTCACCGTCAGACCTTGGCCAATGCGGTACGCTTCACCACAACAAGTCTGGCAGAGTTGGAAGCAAAGATTGCCTCGGCCGGTAGCAAGGCTTTGGCCATTGAATTGGAAATTTTCGGCTCCCTCCAGCATGACGTGCTTAAAGCGGGCGATCTGATCAAGCAAGCCTCCCATGCTGTAGCGGTGCTGGACGTCTCCATTGCTTTGGCCAGATTGGCAGAAGAGCAAAATTATTGCTGTCCCTTGATGGATGACAGCCTTGCTTTTCACATTGAAGGCGGCCGCCATCCGGTTGTCGAGCAAGCCTTGATGGAAGATGGGGCCGAGGCCTTTGTCGCCAATGATTGTGATCTCAGCCCCCAAGGCATGGAACAAAATGGTAAAATCTGGTTGATGACCGGGCCCAATATGGCCGGTAAATCCACCTTCTTGCGCCAAAATGCCCTGATTGCCATCTTGGCGCAAATGGGCTCTTTCGTGCCTGCCAGCTCTGCCCATATTGGTCTGATTGATCGGCTTTTCTCCCGTGTTGGGGCAGCCGATGATCTGGCCCGTGGCCGCTCTACTTTCATGGTCGAAATGGTCGAAACAGCTGCTATTCTCAATCAGGCAGCAGAACGGTCTCTGGTGATCTTGGATGAGATTGGCCGTGGCACGGCCACCTTTGATGGGCTCTCTATTGCTTGGGCAACCATTGAAAATCTGCATGATGCCAACAAGTCGCGCGCCCTTTTCGCCACCCATTATCATGAATTGACCGTGCTGCATGAAAAACTATCCCGCCTTGTCAATGCCACCGTCAAGGTCAAGGAATGGAAAGGCGACGTGGTGTTTTTGCATGAAATCATCCCCGGAGCAGCCGATCGCTCCTATGGCATTCAGGTTGCCAAATTGGCAGGCTTGCCTCCTGCCGTGATTGGCCGGGCCAAAGCTGTGCTGGACCATTTGGAAGAAGGGGATCGTCAATCCAATGCCAAAACCATGATTGATGATTTGCCGCTTTTTAATGCACATGCCCAAACAATAAGCAGCGATAGAGAACAAGAATCGGACGCCCTTCATGAGGCGCTCACGCACATCAATCCCGATGATTTAAGCCCAAGACAGGCTCATGATATGCTCTATCACCTCAAGGGCCTTGTGAAAGGCAAAGAAGACTGAATATCCTGCTCCAAGGTCTGGATTGACGCCACAAAGGCAAAACGGCACTTTTGGGCTAAATTCATGCCACTTGGCCTTTAAATTGCTTGGGGCTGAACAGAAAAGTGATCTCAGGAAGAAAGCCGCTGCATCATGTTAAAAATTGCCCCAGCCATGGATGGTCTCATTGATAGAGAAGAAACCAGACGAGCGCTGGATATATTGGTGAAAAATCATGATGGCAAGGCAGAAGATTTCAAAGTGCGTGCCCAGGTTCTGTCGCTTTTAAAAGAGCGTCTGGAGCAGGGGCGCAAAAGGGCCGAGGAGCTTTTGTTCAAAGATGGAAGCGGCATTCTGTGTGCCATTCGCCTGTCTTATTTGGAAGATTGCCTGATCCGCCTGATTTATGACTTTGCCACAACCTATGTCTATCGGGTGGAAAATCCCTCTGATTCAGAAAAAATAGCCGTTGTCGCCGTTGGCGGTTATGGACGGGCCACATTGGGGCCCCAGTCCGATATCGATCTGCTGTTTCTCTTGCCCTATAAACAAACGGCATGGGGGGAAAGTCTGGTTGAATATATCCTTTATATGCTTTGGGATTTGGGTCAGAAAGTCGGCCATGCCACCCGCACCCTTGATGAATGCATCCGTCTGTCCAAAGGCGATATGACCATCCGCACATCCTTGCTCGAAGCCCGCCCCATTTGCGGCGAGCAGGATTTGTTCGATGGTTTGATCGAACGCTATGACAAGGAAATCATGCAAAATACGGGTGGGGACTTTGTCACCAGCAAATTGGCAGAGCGCGATGCGAGGCACACCCAGCAGGGCAACAGCCGCTATATGGTCGAACCCAATATCAAGGAAGGCAAGGGTGGCCTGCGCGATTTGCATACCCTGTTCTGGATTGGGCAATATGTCTATCGGGTGCGCAAGGGCAAAGAGCTGATCGAAGCCGATGTCTTTACAGCAAAAGAATATGCCCGTTTCAAAAAAACCAACAATTTTCTCTGGACGGTGCGCTGCCACTTGCATTTTCTTGCCCGTCGGGCTGAAGAGCGGTTGAGCTTTGACTTGCAGCGCGAATTGGCCGAGCGGATGGGCTATAAAAACCGTCCCGGCCAAAGCGCTGTGGAACGCTTCATGAAGCATTATTTTCTGGTGGCGAAAGAGGTGGGCGATCTGACCCGCATTTTCTGTGCTGCTCTGGAAGAGGATTTTGGTCGTCCAGCCCCCGGAATCAACCGCTTTTTCTCATCCATCCCTTTTCGGCGTCGTCGAAAAATTCGCGGTCAAAAAGAATTTGTCATTGATCATGGCCGCCTAACGGTCATTGATGATGAGGTGTTCAAGCGCAATCCGGTCAATCTCATTCGGATTTTTGCTGTGGCGGATAAGGAAAATCTGACCTTTCATCCCGATGCCATGCAGCTCATTCATCGCTCTTTGCGCCTGATCACCCGCAATGTGCGCAAGGATAAAAAAGCCAATCAGCTTTTTCTTAAAATTCTGACCTCCCGCCGTGATCCCGAAAGCATTTTAAGACGGATGAATGAAGCAGGTGTTTTGGGGCGTTTTGTGCCGGAATTTGGCAAAATTGTCGCGATGATGCAATTCAACATGTATCACCATTATACGGTTGATGAGCATTTGCTGCGCTCGGTTGGCATCCTGTCCGAGATTGAAAAGCACAATCTGGGCGAGGAACATCCGCTGTCTCATGAGCTAATCCAAAAACTCGATGATCGCGTGGTGCTCTATATGGCGGTGTTCCTGCATGATATTGCCAAGGGACGGCCGCAGGATCATTCCAGCGCAGGGGCCAAGGTTGCCCGTGGCCTCTGCCCGCGTTTTGGCCTGACACGCGAACAGACAGAGCAGGTCGCATGGCTGGTTCAAGAGCATTTGACCATGAGCACCATTTCTCAAAGCAGGGATTTGGCGGATCGCAAAACCATTCTCGATTTTTGTCAGGTGGTCCACACAATGGAGCAGATGAAAATGCTGCTCATTCTCACCGTTTGTGACATCAAGGCCGTGGGCCCCGATGTCTGGAATGGCTGGAAAGGCCAGCTTTTGCGCACGCTTTATTATGAAGCAGAACCGATTTTGACCGGTGGACATTCCAAAACCTCACGCGATGCCCGTCTGGCCCATATGAAAGAGCAATTTGTTGCGCAGCTTGATGATTGGAGCCAAGAGGAAATTGAGCATTATCTCAATCTGCATTATCCCGCTTATTGGTTGCGCACCGATCAGGAAACCGCTCTGGAACATGCCGAATTGATCAGAAAGGCAGACAAAGAAGGGCAATCCATCGCTGTTGCCATCAAGGCGCTGGAATTTGAAGCCATCACCCAAGTCACCATTTTGGTGCCCGACCATCCGCGTCTCCTGTCAATGATTGCCGGAGCCTGTTCTGCTGCCGGGGCCAATATTATGGATGCCCTGATCTTCACCACCACAGATGGCCGGGCATTGGATACCATCTTTATTTCGCGTGAATTTGAGGAAGATGAAGACGAGCGCCGCCGCGCCCATCGTATTGTCGATCTTTTAACGCAAGTCTTGAAAGGGGAAACCAGATTGCCGCCCCTTGTGGCCCAAAAGGAAAGCCACAAAAAACGCTATCGTACATTCCGCCGCACGCCCAAGGTCACAGTCAATAATGAATTGTCCAATCAGGCCAGCGTGATTGAGATTTCCGGCCTTGATCGACCGGGCCTGTTGTCGGATCTGACCCGTTCCTTATCAGCGCTCAATCTCGACATCGCCTCCGCCCATATCATCACCTATGGCGAGCGGGTGGTGGACAGCTTTTATGTCACCGATCTAACAGGGGCAAAAATCACCAATATTGATCGCAAAAAGACCATCGAAAAGACATTGCTCGGCGCTTTGAAAGGCCAGGCGGGCCATACAAAACCGACAACAGAAAAGCGCAAAGCATAAGCAGGGGCAAGGCGCGGCCCCAAGACCCGCTGGTTTAAAAATTGATCATCGGCCAAAAAGCTCTATAAGTCGGTCATAAGTGATTTGCGGCCAAGAGAGTTGAGCGCCTGATGTCCATGCTGAAAAATTTTGCCACCGTTGGAGGCGCAACCCTGTCCAGCCGCTTGCTTGGCTTTGTGCGTGATATGCTGATGGCGGCCAGTGTTGGCACAGGGCCGGTGGCCGATGCATTTCTGGTGGCCTTTCGCTTGCCCAATCTCTTTCGCCGTCTGTTTGCCGAAGGCGCTTTCAATTCTGCCTTTGTGCCAATTTTTGCAGCCTCCTTGCAGGACGAGGGCCAAACAGGGGCCAGACAGGTCGCGCAAGAAATTCTGGCCGGGCTTTTGTTTGTTTTATTGCTTTTCATTGCCCTTGCAGAATTGGCCATGCCATGGATGATCCATATTCTCGCCCCCGGTTTTGCGCAAGATGCCAGCAAATTTGATCTGGCGGTTGTGCTGACCCGTATCACTTTTCCCTACTTGCTGTGCATGTCCCTGATTGCTTTTTTGTCGGGTATTCTCAATTCTTTGGGCAAATTTGCCGCTGCCGCCTTTGCGCCGGTTCTACTCAATATCGTTTTGATTACGACATTGCTGCTTATCCTGTTTTTGGGGGCAGGCAAAAGTCATCTGGCCGGATATTATCTGGCATGGGGGGTATTTGTTGCCGGTTTTGTACAATTGCTATCCCTGATCTGGGCGGTAAAGCGGGCAGGCTTTCCAATCTCGCTCACATGGCCAAAATCCACGGCCAATACCAGAAAACTCATCAAGCTGGGTATTCCCGGCATCATTGCGGGTGGTGTAACCCAGCTCAATATCACCATTGGCACCATCATTGCTTCTTTTCAGGCGGGCGCAGTCTCTTATCTCTATTATGCCGATCGCATTTATCAATTGCCGCTCGGTGTGGTTGGCATTGCCATTGGCGTGGTCTTGCTGCCCGATCTCACCAAAAAGGTGCGGGCAGGGGAGCAGGAAGCGGTGCTGACATCGCAAAACAGGGCCATGGAATTTGCCATGTTTCTGACCCTGCCAGCCTCTGTCGCTCTGGCTGTCATCCCGGCTCCCATCATTCAGGTCCTCTTTGAACGGGGAAAATTTGATGCAGAGGACACCCAGTTAACAGCTCTTGCTCTGGCTGCCTTTGCTTTTGGTTTGCCTGCCTTTGTGCTCAATAAAGTACTCTCGCCGGGCTTTTTTGCTCGCCATGATACCAAAACCCCGATGAAATTTGCCGCCATTGCCATGCTGGTGAATGTCACTGGCTCGCTGGCGCTTTTTCCCTTCATTCAGCATGTAGGCATTGCGCTGGCAACCACCCTCGCCGGTTGGCTGAATGTGGCTTTGCTGGCAATAAGCCTTCATCGACGCGGGGATTTTTTGCTCGATTGGGTACTGATACGGCGTCTATCCCTGTTTTTGCTGGCCTCTGTCATGATGGGAACCGGTCTTTACATGCTCCAACAAACACTTATGCCATGGCTGCACAGCCCCGCTCTTTTGCATCAAGCTTTGGCGTTGGCTGTGCTTGTTCTGGCAGGTATATTCTTGTTTTTGATCGCCACTTTGGGCACAGGCGCTATTCGTCTTTCTGATATCAAGGCGCGATTGCGGCGCAAATCCACCTTATAATACATCATATCTGCGGCATTGAGGCCAAATCCAACAAAGCGCTTGCAAGTCAGAAGAGCATGAAGGATAACCAGCCCTGTTTTCTTGGCCTTGATAGGAAAATCAGGGCATTATCCCTTCCCCCTTGCGCGTCCAACCGCTTGGGCAACATCTAGAGGATATGATTATGGCCGCTTTTGAGCCACGCGTTTTCTCCGGCATTCAGCCATCTGGCAACCTGCATCTGGGCAATTATCTCGGTGCCATCACCAAATTTGTTGATCTGCAACAGAGCTATAATTGCCTCTTTTGCGTCGTGGATATGCACGCCATCACGGTCTGGCAGGATCCGGCAGGTCTGCAACAACGCACCCGCGAAGTAACGGCAGGCTTTCTGGCCGCTGGCATTGATCCAGCCAAGCATATCGTGTTCAACCAGAGTCAGGTTCCGGTGCATGCGGAATTGGGATGGATTTTCAACTGCGTGGCGCGCATGGGTTGGCTCAACCGCATGACCCAGTTCAAGGATAAGGCAGGCAAGAACCGGGAAAATGTCTCGACCGGTCTCTTTGTCTATCCCAATCTGATGTCCGCTGATATTCTGGCCTATAAGGCCACCCATGTGCCGGTTGGCGAAGATCAAAAACAGCATTTGGAACTGGCCCGCGATACGGCGCAAAAGTTTAACATCGATTTTGCCGATCGCATTGCAGATCTGGGCTATGGCGTTGACAATCTCAACCGCGACGCAACAACAGACCCTGAAAAAGTCTTCTTCCCCCAACCAGAACCTTTGATCGGTGGTCCGGCGCCGCGCGTTATGTCCTTGCGTGATGGCTCCAAGAAAATGTCATCATCAGACGCCTCTGATAAAGCACGGATCAATCTGACCGATGAGGCCGATAATATTGCTTTAAAAATTCGCAAGGCAAAGACCGACCCGCAAGCTTTGCCAAGCGAAGTGGATGGTCTGCAAGACCGCCCGGAAGCCTCAAATCTGGTCGGCATTTATGCTGCGCTTTCCGGTCAGGACAAGGCACAGGTCTTGAGCGAATTTGGTGGATCTGAATTTTCCAAATTCAAACCGGCCCTGATTGAATTGTCTCTTGAAAAGCTCTCTCCAATTACCGGCGAAATGCGCCGCCTGATGGATGACAAAAGCCATATTGATCAAATTCTCTGTGAAGGGGCTGAAAAAGCCGCCGCCATTGCAGAACCGGTCTTTGATCAGGTCAAGGATATTGTCGGTTTCATCCGCAAGAGCTGATTTGGACCCCTCAAAAGTCTGATAAAAAACAAAGATAAGACAAACTCTCTGCTCAGGGTCAGACCTGATCAGAGAGTTTTTTCTGGGAGTCCCACTCTCATCCTCTCTTGCCCTTCTGATATCTTCATGGCAGGCTGGCACCATGGTTACAAAACGTAAAAGTCATGAAGACGGCCATCGCCGCAAATTTCTGGTTGTGATTGATGACACATCCGAATGTGATCGTGCCGTTATCTATGCCGCGCGCCGGGCAGCTCGCACCGGTGGCGCTCTTACCATGCTAGTAGTGATTGAACCAGGTCAGTTTCAACATTGGCTGGGCGTTGAAGAAATCATGAAAGCCGAAGCGCGCGAAGCAGCAGAGGAAGTCTTGGCTCGATTTGATGAGCGGGTTCGAGCAGTTGCGCAAATTGCTCCCGAAAGTGTGATCCGCGATGGCATGGTGGCCGAACAAATCAATGATTTGATCAGCGAAGATGAGGATATAGCCATTTTGGTGCTGGCCGCCGCTGCCGGATCTGGCGATGGGCCGGGACCATTGGTTGCCTCCATTGCCAACCATGCCAACGGGGCTTTTCCCATTCCGGTAACAATTGTGCCCGGTGATCTGTCAGACGAAGACATCGAAGCGTTGGCATAAAAGGCGGGTTTGATCAAATAACCGTATTTGCGAGACGTTCGCGCTTGAAGTTTGCGTCAAAAAGCGTATCTCTCTAGAAGAGACAAGCAGTGATCAATACCATCCAAGGGACCAAGCCGGATGGCGACCACGCCAGACTGTGCGATATGTACCGTGCGATATGTAAGGAACAGATATGTTTATTCAAACCGAAGCAACGCCCAATCCGGCTACCTTGAAATTTTTGCCAGGCAAGGTTGTTTTGGAAGATGGCACTCACGATTTCCGCTCCGAGCAGGAAGCCGAGACCTCGCCACTGGCACAAAAGCTGTTTTCCATCGAAGGCGTCGAAGGGGTCTTTTTCGGCTTTGATTTTGTCTCCATCACCAAAGGCGAGGCAGAATGGCAGCATATCAAGCCAGCCATTCTTGGCGCGATCATGGAACATTTCATGTCCGGTGCCCCCATCATGAAAGTCGATGAAAGCAATACAGGCGGCGGCGAAGATTATGATGAAGCCGATGCCGATGTGGTTGCCACCATCAAGGAATTGCTGGAAACACGCGTGCGCCCGGCAGTGGCGCAAGATGGCGGAGACATCACCTTTCATGGTTTCCGTGATGGTGTGGTCTATTTGCAAATGCGCGGCGCATGTGCCGGGTGTCCATCCTCGACAGCTACCTTGAAACATGGCATTGAAAATCTGCTGCGTCATTTCCTCCCCGATGTACAGGAAGTCCGCGCTGTTTAGCCGATCAAGATGCTCTAGAAAGTCATAAGGGCTGTATGTAAACATCATACGGCCTTTTTATATAGCAAAGCAACAGACGCACAGGATTATCGCTTATGACCCTAGCCACCCTGCAAGAGCGCCAGATTTGTCTGGCCATTGATACCGCTCTCAATGCTTGCTCGCTGGCTTTGGCGATCCGCACAAAAGATCAGACAGACCCCATTGTCATCTGTAAGTCTCAAGCCATGGAAAGAGGCCATACCGAGAATTTGATGACCATGCTTGAGGATTTGTTGAGAGAAGCACAGGTCAACTATTGCGATTTGACATCTTTGGCCGTGACGGTGGGGCCGGGTAGTTTTACCGGTCTGCGGGTTGGACTTTCGACAATGCGCGCTTTGGCTCTGGCCCTTGATCTTCCCTTAATTGGACTATCCAGCCTTAGGGCACTGGAATTGACCGCACGGGAAAAAGGCGTCAAAGGCCCACTATGCGCGGCCATTGATGCACGCCGGGGGCAAATCTATTCCCAGATTTTCAATGGCACAGCAGCAAGTGAGCCAAAAGCGCTCAGTCTGAACGATTTGATTGCGCAAGTCTCAAAGGAGCAGATCCCGATTTTGATCGGCTCTGCCTCAGAAATGATTCGCAAGGCAATGCAAAGCAAGTCAGACAAAGAAGAGCAGGAATCACCACCCCTTCCACAGATCCCTGATATGGGCAGTGTGGCCAAATGGGCGCTTGATCAGCCAAAACCGGAGGCAAGCCCGGATCCGCTTTATTTGCGCGCCCCAAATGCCAAGCCACAAGTGGGAAAGGCCATTGCACGCGCATGATTTATGAGTCTACGTCCTAAGTGCCCGATTTAGAAATCTCTTGATGGATCTTAGGCCGCATATTCGACCCTCTCCTCCTTTTCAGACCACCCATGAGGCTACCATGACGGGTGGTCTGAAAAGGAGGAGAGGGTCGGCTCAGGATTTTTCAATCAGGCTCTAATGGGAATGAGATAATAAAGACTGGGAGCATTGGGGTGATCTTCCCGATTACGAAAAAGACGTCATGGATTGGTCCGGCCACATTGGAAGATGTGCCGTATTTGAGCGATATTCACAAAAAATCTTTCGCCCGCGCATGGTCCGCCAGCGAGTTCCAGTCTCTGCTGGGGGATGACAAGGTTGAGTGCCTGATTGTGCGTCGATCAAACTTGCGGATAAAAGACAAGATTATTGGCTTTGTGCTGGTTCGAAGCCTCCTGGATGAGGCTGAAATTCTGACCATTGCGGTGGATCCTGATCAAAGGAAAACCGGGGCCGCAGAGCAATTGATGCGCCAGCTCATGCGCAATCTTTATGCAGATCGTTTGCACAAGTTATTTCTGGAGGTGGACGAAACGAACCAACCTGCGCTATTGCTCTATCAAAAGCTCGGATTTCAAAAAGTCGGAGAGCGCAAGGGCTATTATACCAGTGGCAAGGATCAGCCAGCGACGGCCTTGATCATGCAATTGGATCTGACCGCCTGATCCGCAAGCAAAAGACAGCAAGGGGCAACAGGGATGACCATCATCAAAAAGACCGCCATTGAGGATCTGTGTGTGAATGCCGGAATGCGTATGACCGAGCAACGCCGCATCATTGCCCGTGTGCTTGATGCAGCCGAAGATCATCCCGATGTGGAAGAGCTCTATAACCGCGCCTCAGCCATTGATAGCGGCATTTCCATCTCAACGGTCTATCGCACGGTCAAATTGTTCGAAGATGCGGGCATCATTGAGCGGCATGAATTTCGCGATGGGCGCGCCCGTTATGAAACCATCTCCGATGAACATCATGATCATCTGATTGATTTGCGCTCCGGCAAGGTGATCGAATTTCGCGATGAGGAAATCGAGCGTTTGCAAACCGAAGTGGCCCGCCGTCTGGGTTTCAAATTGGTTGATCATCGTCTCGAATTATATGGCATCCCCCTTGATGAGACCAAGGAATAACAATTCTTAATCGGGAGCATGGTCATGCCCAAAGTCATTCTCCCTGATAGCGCAACCATCCGGGCCGTCTTGGCCGCAGGCTTTCTGATTATAGTGACATTGACCGGCCTGCCGTTGCAAGCGTTTTCGGTGGCGCTAAAGCTGCCGACAGCGCGTTGGATTCCGGTTCTCTATCATCGTCTGGCCTGTTTTGCGCTTGGCATCAGGGTGCATAACAAAGGTCATTTGGCACAGGAGAAAAGCGCCCTCCTGATCACCGCCAATCATGTCTCCTGGCTTGATATTGTGGTGTTGGGTCAAAGCCAGCCTCTATCCTTCATCGCCAAATCAGAAGTGGCCAATTGGCCCGTCTTTGGCTATCTGGCCAAATTGCAGCGGACAATTTTTGTCAACCGCACCCGCCGCTCAGAAACGGGCAAGGTCGCCAATGCCATTGCAAAACGTCTGGCACAGGGTGATGCCATGGTCCTGTTTCCCGAGGGAACATCGTCTGATGGCAACAGGGTTTTGCCTTTTCGCTCTGCCCTGATTGGTGCGGCTAGCACTGCCATGACGGGATCGATGACAGGATCAAAGGAAGGCGGCAAACAGCAGGAACAAGTATGGATACAGCCTGTCTCCCTTGCCTATACCGCTTTGCACGGATTGCCTATGGGCCACCAGCACCGCGCTCTTGCTGCTTGGTATGGCGATATGGATCTGCTGCCCCATCTCTGGACCTTGCTCAAAGAAGGGGCGCTGGATGTGACCATCAGCTATGGAGAGCCGATCCTTTTTGACCGGACAATCGACCGCAAACAAGTGGCCAAACAGGCAGAAGATCAGGTGCGCGCACTCACTCGCAAGGCTCTTTTGGGCCATTAGCCGCAAAAAGCGGCGCTCATAGCCCGTTTGAAGTATATTTGCGCTTTGCAAAAGCGAAAAAAATGCGGTAAAGCTCCCCGCCATTCAGCCATCTATGGCAGAATAGGCAAGAAAAGTCGAAAACGCGGCAAGACCGCAGTGTAAGACCAGATTTTCCGGGCGTGAGCAATATGACCAATGCACAAGATAAAAAGGTCTTTGTAAAGACCTATGGCTGTCAGATGAATGTCTATGATTCTGAGCGCATGGCTGATGCTTTGGCGACCAAGGGTTATAAACCAACCCAGCAGATGGAAGAGGCCGATCTGGTTATCCTCAATACCTGTCATATCCGCGAAAAGGCCGCCGAAAAAGTCTATTCCGAGCTGGGCCGCATTCGCAAATTGCGCGATGCCAAGCGCGAAGATGGCAAAGGCGATATGAAAATCGGCGTCGCTGGCTGTGTGGCACAGGCCGAAGGTGAAGAAATCATGCGCCGCGCCCCGGTGGTGGATATGGTCTTTGGCCCGCAATCCTATCATCGCCTGCCAGACTTGCTGGACCGTACAGACAAGGGCGCGCGCGTGGTTGAGACGGATTTTCCGGTCGAGGATAAATTTGCCAATCTGCCAAAAGCCAAAAAGGAAGTCACCCGCAAGCGCGGCGTCAGTGCTTTTTTGACGGTGCAGGAAGGTTGCGATAAATTCTGCACCTTCTGTGTAGTGCCCTATACCCGTGGCTCGGAAGTCTCGCGCAATGTGGCCCAAATTGTTGCAGAAGCAGAGCGTCTGGCAGAAGCAGGCGTGCGCGAAGTCACGCTGTTGGGGCAAAATGTCAATGGCTATCATGGCGAAGGTCCAGACGGCAAAGCTTGGGGACTAGGGCGTCTTCTCTATCGCCTGTCCGAAATTGAAGGGCTGGATCGGCTGCGTTACACCACCTCTCACCCGCGCGATATGGATGAGGAATTACTGGCCGCGCACCGCGACCTTGATACATTGATGCCCTATTTGCATTTGCCCGTGCAGGCTGGCTCCAACAAAATCCTGAAAGCCATGAACCGTCAGCATACATATGATGATTATGTGCGCTTGATTGATGTCATTCGCAATGCGCGCCCCGACATTGCCCTGTCAGGTGATTTTATTGTGGGCTTTCCCGGTGAAAATGATGAAGATTTTGAAGACACCATGCGCATTGTGCGCGAGGTCACCTATGCTTCGGCCTATAGCTTCAAATATTCCCCGCGTCCCGGCACGCCCGCAGCTGATATGAAAAATCAGGTGGAAGCGGCTGTGGCCTCTGAGCGCCTCTATCATTTGCAAGACTTGCTCAATCAGCAACAGCGGGACTTCAACGCATCAAAAGTGGGCACCACCATGAGCCTTCTATTGGAGCGCAAGGGCCGCGAGGAGGGGCAGTTGGTTGGTAAATCCCCATGGTTGCAAGCTGTGCATGTTCAGGCACCAGAGCATATGATTGGTGAAATTGTCACAGTTCATATTGATAATATTGGCACCAACAGTTTGTTTGGGACACGGCTCGAAGAGCGGTCTACAATCGAATCTCCTATTCTCACCCAATCAGAAGGTGTAAGCATTTGAGCGATTACAATCGCGAAATGACCCCCAAAGGGACAAAGGGCCAAAAAAGCCAGCCATCAGGCAAACGCTCGCATAGCAACCGGCACCGGGCTTCAAAGGCCTTAAGCGCAGCCTCCGATATGGGCCATATTGTGCTGTCTTACGACGATAACCGTCTGGCAAGTGATTTATTTGGCCAATATGACCAGCATCTGGCGCGTCTGGAGCAAAAGCTTGGCATCGAAGCCATTGCTCGTGGCAACAAGGTTACCATCAAAGGCTCGGCAGATTTGTGTGATCAGGCAAAATATGCGCTCGATAGCCTCTATCATCGTTTGGAAGCAGGCGAGCAAATCGAACAGGCGGACTTGGATGGTGCCATTCGCATGGCGCAGGCCGCAGACGAACAATTGGTACTTCCGCAAATGGTCCCGGATGACGCACAAGGCAAAGGCAAACTGAATTTCGCCCAGATTGCCACCCGCAAGAAAAAACTCATCGCCCGAACCGCAACGCAAGATGCCTATATGCGCGCCATGGATCGGGCGGATCTGATTTTTGGCACAGGCCCGGCAGGCACCGGCAAAACCTATCTGGCGGTTGCTTATGCGGCCTCTCTTTTGGAGCGCGGCGTGGTTGATCGCATCATTCTCTCTCGCCCGGCGGTGGAAGCAGGCGAGCGCCTTGGCTTCTTGCCCGGAGATATGAAGGAAAAGGTCGATCCTTATCTGCGTCCGCTTTATGATGCCCTCTATGATATGATGCCGCCAGACAAGGTCGAGCGGGAATTGGAAGCCAAGGTGATTGAAATTGCCCCTTTGGCCTTCATGCGAGGACGCACTTTGTCCAATGCTGTGGTCATTCTGGATGAAGCCCAGAACACCACTTCCATGCAAATGAAGATGTTTCTCACCCGCCTTGGTGAAAATTCCAAAATGATCATCACCGGCGATCCAAGCCAGATTGACCTGCCCTCAGGTGAGCAATCCGGTCTGGTGCAGGCTATGGACATTTTGGCCGATATTCCCGCCATTGTGCGGGTACAATTCACCGCTGAGGACGTGGTGCGCCATGAATTGGTGATGCGCATTGTCAATGCATATGACGAGGAAGCCCGTCGCAAGGCGCAAATTCGCCGGGCAATGGAGCAAAAAGCCTTGAATGAGCTAAACGAAAGTGCAGCGCAATCTGGCGATGACGAGGCCCCTCAATGAGGCCGCAGCCCACTATACCTTTAGAAAAAGATTGCTTGATTGAAGCGCCGCAATGGGAGCGGATCAAGGATTTGCAGGTCCTGATTGAGCGTGCCATCAATCAGGCTCACGCCTATTGCGAGCAACAGGAAGGCATTGACATTCTGCCCGGCTCGGAAGTCTCGCTGGTTTTTAGCAAAGATGACGAAGTGCGCAGCCTCAATGCAAGCCATAGAGGCAAGGACAAGGCCACCAATGTGCTCTCATTCCCCATTGATGAGGAAGCAGATCCACTCGGCCCCCTTTTGGGAGATATTGTCTTTGCGTTTGAAACGGTAGAGCGTGAAGCAAAAGACATGGATCTTGCATTTTCCCATCATCTGACCCATCTGTGTATTCATGGTTTTTTGCATCTTTTGGGATATGACCATATTGAATGCGATGAAGCTGAGAAAATGGAAGCGGTGGAAATTGCCATTCTTGCCTTTTTGGGCATAGAGAATCCTTATGCAGGCTCAGATCCGATTGCGATGCCTGATTGAAATTTTGAAGTGAACAGCAAAGAAAGGCTGGTCAAGTCCAGCTTGAAACGACGATGAACGACCCTGACAGTCCCGATCCTCTTGACCCAAGCCCTATCGAGCCGGGCAGCGAACGCCAGCAAGACAAACAAACAGGCTGGTTTACGCGCCTTATCAATGGTTTAACCGCCCGGCTGACAACAAAATCCCTGCGCACCCAGATGGAAGGGGCGCTGGCCGATGATGAGGGGGGCGATGAGACCTTCTCCGCTGAAGAAAAGGCCATGTTGCGCAATATTCTGGCTTTGCGTGAATTGCGAGTGGATGATGTGATGATCCCGCGCGCAGATATTGATGCGATTGAAGACGACATTTCGCTGGGCGCGCTTTTGGCCATTTATCAGGAGGTCGGCCATTCCCGTCTGCCGGTCTATCGCGAAACATTGGACGACCCTGTGGGCATGGTCCATATCAAGGATGTGGTTGGTCTGATGACCTCGGAAGGCTGCATCTCAAGCGATGGCAGCATCTTTGAATGCGATCAGACAGAGATGGAAAATCTCAAAGACAGCGATGATAAAGAGCAGGAAGATCATGGCACCTATGATCCATTGGATCATCGATCCAACCATCCCAAAACCATGAGCAATATCGATTTGCAGCGCCCCTTGAGCGAGCTTGGTGTGATTCGCGAAATCCTTTTCGTGCCGCCCTCCATGCCAGCCACGGATTTGATGGCCAAAATGCGCGCCGCCCGAACCCAGATGGCTCTGGTGATTGACGAATATGGCGGCACCGATGGTCTTGTCTCGCTCGAAGATGTGGTCGAGACGGTTGTCGGCGATATTGAAGATGAACATGATGATGAGGAGCAATTGGCCATTGCCGCAGCTGGTCCCAATCTGTTCATCGCTGATGCAAAAGCCGATCTGGAAGAAGTCTCCGAGGTGATCGGCTTTAAATTGGTTTCTGATGAAGAATTTGATGACGTTGATACCTTAGGGGGCTTAATCTTTACCCATATTGGCCGCATTCCGGTGCGTGGAGAGCTGATTGCCATTTCCGATGGTCTGGAAATCGAGGTGATGGATGCCGATCCACGCCGCATCAAACGGGTCAAAATCCGCTTCAAGCCCATAAAGAAAGCCGTAAAACGCCTTGGGTCCACCAATGCTGCACCATCCGAGCCATCTGACCCACTGACTCAGGACACAGCGCTCGACAACGAGCAAAGGGATGCAAAGCAGGCTTGACCTGTCCGCACAATGCCGATTCTGTGGCGAAGAACATTCTGGTGTGATTCGCCCAGATGCCTCTTGTTTGAACATTCATACAAGCATAGGCAAAAGGGATGCACAAAAAGACTGAAAGCATGGGCCTATGGCATCCGTAAGGCATTTCTATTCCTCGTTAATATTGCTCGATGGCTGGAAACGCTATGTGCTGGCTTTCCTTTGCGGAAGTGTGGCCAGCTTTGCCCAGCCACCCTATGGATGGTTTGGGCTCTTGTGGCTCTGCTTGCCGGTTTTAATTGCTTTATTGGATTCAGCTTCTCTTGGCCATGCGACAGCAAGCGCCGCAAAACGGATGTTTGCAACCGGCTGGACCTTTGCATTCGGCTTCTTTCTGGCAACATTTTATTGGCTGGGAGCTGCCTTTTTGGTCGAAGCCGAGAAATTTGCCTGGGCCATGCCACTGGCCATTGTGATTTTGCCAGCGGGGCTGTCTCTGTTCTGGGCTTTTGCCATGGCAGCACTAGCTCCGGTGTGGACCGATCACTGGACACGTATCCTCTGGCTATCGCTGTTTTTAAGCGCCATCGAATGGCTGCGTGGTTTCATTCTCACCGGCTTGCCTTGGGGCGGCTTTGGGTTTGCCTTGTCGGCCCATGACTGGACCTTACAGGCGTTAAGCCTGCTGGGGCCGGATTTGATGACATTATGGGCCTTGCTGCTGTTCACCTTGCCAATTGTATGGGTATCTCTTGAGGCAAGAGACAAGGGCGCAAATCTCTATGCCATGCTCGCGCTGGTGCTTTTTGCTCTTCAGCTTTTTTATGGATTCCAGCGTTTGCAGCAAGACCCGCAAAAGCCGACAGAAAACCAGACGGCCCCCGTCATTCGGCTGGTACAACCCAACATTCCCCAAACAGAAAAATGGAAACTGGAAAACCGCTCATGGATTTTCAATCGCCTGATTGCCATGACAAGCCAATCCAGCGAGCAGGCCCCCGCGCAAGAGGTGGATCTGGTCATTTGGCCAGAATCGGCCATTCCCTTTTACTTGATGGAACAGCCAGCTGCTTTGGCTGCTTTGGCCAATGCCCTGCCGGGCCAAAGCCAGTTAATGACCGGAGCTTTGCGTCGCCAGAATCTGGCCGACGGACGTGACGCTGTTTTCAATTCCATTTATTGGCTGGGCGCAGACGGAGCGGTGCTTGGAGCCTATGACAAGACTCATTTGGTGCCTTTTGGCGAATATTTGCCGTTTCAGGCTCTTTTGGAAACAATAGGGTTGGAACAATTGACCCGTCTTAAAGGAGGTTTTACACAGGGCAGACGGCGCAATCTGTTCCAGACATCTGATCTGGGATCCGTGCTGCCATTGATCTGCTACGAAATTGCCTTTTCAAACGAAGTTGCCGATTATAAAAGCCGCCCGGACTGGATTTTGACGCTCACCAATGACGCTTGGTTTGGTCTCTCCATTGGGCCGCAGCAGCATTTATTCATGGCCCGCATGAGAGCTGTTGAATTGGGATTGCCAGTCATTCGAGTCGCCAATACCGGTATTTCAGCAATCATTGATCACAAAGGGCGCATTCTTGAGTATCTTTCACTACAAAAAACTGGCATTATCCAGAGATCACTGCCCGGTGAGACAAGTCAAACCCTGTTCAGTCAGCTCAAAAATACAGCTTTTGTCGGGATTTGGTTTTTTTTAATGCTAATTCTAGTTTTTTTGCGCAGAAAAGTCTAAGCACAATGCGCTCAAGAATTGACAGGACATAAGCTCACACGGCAATATTGTCGAGAGACCTGTCTCCCAGGGAGTTATGAGCAAATTTTGCTCCCTAAGGTTGAAGCAAGAGGTAGCGGAGCCTCTTTTTACAAACATGTTGGCAAGAGGGACTGTCGCCAAGAGCAGTTTGCCACAAACAATGAGAGCCAAAATGGCCAGTAAAAAAGCACCAAATCCTATCGACATTCATGTGGGAAGTCGTGTTCGGCTTCGTCGTATGATGCTATCCATGAGCCAGGAAAAACTGGGTGAGCATCTGGGCATCACATTCCAGCAAATTCAAAAATATGAAAAAGGCACAAACAGAATTGGCGCAAGCCGTTTACAGCATATTGCGACGGTTCTTGAAGTGCCCGTTTCCTTCTTTTTTGAAGATGCCCCCGGCACGCCGCAAGAAGCATCAGGCATGGCCGAATCCAAATCTGAAAATTTTGTGATCGACTTTCTGTCTTCTTCCGAAGGCCTTCAGCTGAACCGGGCCTTTGTTCAGATCAAGGACCCCAAAGTGCGCCGAAAAGTCGTGGACCTTGTGCGCGCATTGTCAGGGGATGGCGAAGAAAGCTGATTTTTCGCCACCACGATCTTGACGTTGGCCCTGATTTCGTCTTTTTAGCATTTAGTTAAACCAAGAGGTTTAAACAACCTCTTGGTTTTTTACGAATTCGCGCCGGTTGGAAAGTGGTTATCACAATGGTTCGCAAAGAATATCTCTTCACCAGCGAGTCTGTTTCAGAAGGGCATCCCGATAAAATTTGTGACAGAATTTCGGATGCTATCGTCGATAAATTTCTGGAGCAGGATCCCTATTCGCGTTGTGCTGTGGAAACCATGGCCACCACCAATCAGGTCACATTGGCCGGTGAAGTGCGAGGCCCGGCTGGCATAAATGCTGACGCGATGCGCGAAACAGCAAGGCGGGTGATTAAGGATATCGGCTATGAGCAGGACGGATTTCATTGGCAAAAGGCCAATATTGACGTTCATGTTCACGAGCAATCGGTAGATATTGCACAAGGCGTCGATGAAGCCGATGGCAAGGATGAAGGCGCAGGCGATCAGGGCATTATGTTTGGCTATGCTGTCAACGAGACGCCAGAATTGATGCCAGCCCCGATTTTTTACGCCCACAAAATTTTGCGAGATTTGGCAGACGTGCGTCATTCCGGTGCAGAGCCAAGCCTTGGCCCGGATGCTAAAAGTCAGCTGACCTTGCGCTATGTTGATGGCAAGCCGGTCGAAGTTTCCTCTTTGGTGCTCTCCACCCAACATCTGGATGAAAATCTGTCGTCAGATGATATCCGCCAGATTGTGGCGCCTTATATCGAAAAGGCGTTGCCGGAAGGCTGGCTGACCGAAAAGACCCAATGGCATGTCAATCCAACGGGTAAATTTGTCATTGGTGGACCGGATGGTGATGCGGGCCTGACGGGCCGTAAAATCATCGTAGACACCTATGGCGGCGCAGCGCCCCATGGTGGCGGTGCATTTTCCGGCAAGGATCCAACCAAGGTTGACCGCTCTGCCGCCTATGCAGCTCGCTATCTGGCCAAGAATATTGTGGCCGCCGGTCTTGCCGATCGCTGCTCAATCCAGCTTTCTTACGCAATTGGCGTCTCAGAGCCGCTCTCGCTTTATGTTGATACTTATGGCACTGGCAAGGTGCGCGATTCTCAGCTCGAAAAAGCTTTGTGGAACTGCATGAGCTTGACGCCAAGAGGTATCCGCACCCATTTGCAGCTCAACCGACCGATCTATGAGCGCACCGCAGCTTACGGTCATTTTGGCCGCAAACCCCATGAAGATGGGGGCTTCTCATGGGAAAAAACCGATTTGGTGGATAAGATCATCGCCGAATTGGCATAAAGTGTTTCAGGTGTTTTGATCTTGAAGTTTTTTCTTCTTATGGCGTATCCAGAGGCAATCAGGATACGCCATATTTGGTTCTTGTCTCTATCTGACCACAAGAAAGCAAGACCCAAACACAAACAACCTTGATAGCATTGGAAAATGTCCGATATGTCTGACCAGCAGTTGCAAACAGAGGCAGATCAAGAAGTAGCGCATCAAAAGCCAGAGACAAAAGAGGCAAAATCTGCCTTTTTCGGTCGGCGCAAGGGCAAGCCGTTAAGCCCGCGTCAACAAGCTTTGATGAATGAGCGCTTGCCAGCATTGCTATTGGATCCGACCATTCCCATAAAAACACCGCAGACATTGTTCGATGCGCCAAAACATAAAATCTGGCTGGAAATTGGCTTTGGGGGCGCAGAGCATATGATGTATCAGGCGCTGGAAAATCCACAAGTCGGGCTGATCGGATGTGAGCCTTTCGTCAATGGCGTCAGCAAGGCAATCGACCAGATTGCAGAAAAGGCAATCGATAACATTCGCCTTTATAACGAAGACGCAGCCCATATTCTGGATTGGTTGCCAAAAGGCTCAATCGACAAGCTCTTTTTGCTCTATCCAGATCCTTGGCACAAAAAACGTCACTGGAAACGGCGCTTTGTCTCAAACCATAATCTGGAGCGCATCATCAGGGTGCTAAAACCGGGTGGATATTTCCGCTTTGCTTCTGACATTGCCGATTATGTTGACTGGACGTTGGACCATATTGCAAATCAGCCTTTGCTCAAAGAGTTGGGCGCCTCCAGCCAAGAACGACAAACCCCATATCCGGATTGGAAACGAACCCGCTATGAGGCTAAAGCCTATCGGGAAGGGCGAATTCCGCAATATTTGGAGTTTGAGCGTTTGCCCGATTGAGCCAATATCTGGCACTTGATGATCCAACACAAATGCAGGCTTGCATTGCAGGATAAAAATGGTGTATAGAGCAAGCAAAATCTAGGCGAACAGTTTAGAGTGGGGCCAAACGGACCCGCTCTTTTTTATTCCTTGCTGGTCGCATTGGGGCAAATGATCCATCATTTGTGACAGATTAGGAGACAGGCTTGTCCATGAGCGAAGGCAATGCAAATCAGACCCACAAGAGCGAAAGCCGCCTGATTCAGGAAAAAGGGCTGGAAGCGCGCGTGTCCCAGATTGTTGAGCCGGTGATTGAGGATCTGGGCTTCGATCTGGTGCGGGTCCGCATCACAGGCACCAATGGCTGCACGGTCCAGATCATGGCCGAGCGCCCGGATGGGACCATGACGATTGAAGGCTGCGAAACCATTTCGCGCGCCCTTTCTCCGGTGCTCGATGTGGAAGATCCGGTGGATCGGGAATATCATCTGGAAATTTCCTCGCCAGGTATTGATCGTCCCTTGGTGCGCATACGGGACTTTGCGGTCTGGACTGGCTATGAAATCAAATTGGAACTCTCGGTCGGCCTCGATGGCCGCCGCCGGTTCCGTGGTATAATTGAAGCAGTGGAAGGTCAGGATTTGTTGCTGGCCTTGCCCGATGCACCAAGCGATCAGCCCGGCGTGGTTCGCTTGCCTTTGAGCGATTTGTCCGAGGCCAAATTGGTCATGACAGATCAATTGATGGAGCTTGCGCTCAAAGCGCAATCAGGCAAATCCGCTGACGAGGCTCCAAGCCTTGAGACTGATCAGGAACAATAGGAGACCCTGACGATGGCAATCAGTGCAAACCGTCTTGAGCTTTTGCAGATCGCAGATGCTGTGGCACGTGAGAAATCGATTGATCGCATGATTGTGATTGGTGCGATGGAAGACGCCATTCAAAAAGCGGCCCGTTCTCGCTATGGTCAGGAAACTGACATCAAGGCTTCTATCGATCCGCGCACCGGCGAAACCCGTCTGGAACGTCGTTTGGAAGTGGTTGAAGTGGTCGAGGATTATGCCACCCAGATCGCTCTGGTGGATGCCCGTGATCGTGAACCCGAAATCCAGATTGGCGATATCGTAACCGATATTCTGCCACCGCTGGAATTTGGCCGTATTTCTGCCCAGTCTGCCAAGCAGGTGATTGTTCAAAAAGTGCGCGAGGCCGAGCGTGATCATCAATATGATGAATTTAAGGATCGCGTTAATGAAGTGATCAATGGTCAGGTCAAACGCGTGGAATATGGCAATGTCACCGTTGATCTTGGTGGTTCGGAAGCCGTGTTGCGCCGTGATGAATTGATCGCCCGCGAAGCCTTCCGTCCCGGTGACCGCATTCGTGCCCTCATTCATGATGTGCGCCGCGAACAGCGTGGGCCGCAAGTCTTCCTCTCGCGCACCCATCCACAATTCATGGCCAAACTGTTTTCGCAGGAAGTGCCAGAAATTTATGATGGCATCATCACCATCAAGTCTGTCGCCCGTGATCCCGGCTCGCGCGCAAAAATTGCCGTCATTTCTTCCGATGGCTCCATCGATCCCGTCGGGGCCTGTGTTGGTATGCGTGGCTCTCGTGTTCAGGCCGTGGTCAATGAATTGCAGGGCGAGAAGGTTGATATCATTCCATGGTCCGAAGATCCGGCCACCTTCATCGTCAATGCCTTGCAGCCAGCCGAAGTGGCAAAAGTGGTGCTGGATGAAGAATCCGAGCGCATTGAAGTGGTTGTGCCCAATGACCAGCTTTCCTTGGCTATTGGTCGCCGTGGACAGAATGTACGCCTTGCCTCTCAGCTGACCGGCTGGGATATCGATATCATGACCGAGGAGGAAGAATCCGAGCGTCGCCAGAAAGAATTTAATGAACGCGCCCAATTGTTCATGAATGCTTTGGATGTCGATGATATTGTCGCCCAATTGCTGGCATCAGAAGGCTTTGCTTCCATTGAGGAAGTTGCCTATGTGGATGCAAGCGAAGTCTCTGACATTGAAGGCTTTGACGAAGACACAGCTGCCGAAATTCAGGCCCGCGCCAATGATTATCTGGAAGCCGAAGCGCAAAAGCTCAATGAAGAGCGTCTGGCTTTGGGTGTTTCTGATGACTTGCTGGAAATTTCCGGCCTGACCATGGGCATGTTGGTTGCGTTGGGCAAGGATGATGTCAAGACAATCGAAGATTTGGCTGGATGCGCGACCGATGATCTGGTTGGCTGGACCGAGCGCCGCAATGGTGAGGTCAAGCGCTTTGCCGGCTGTCTGTCCGACTTTGATATTTCCCGTCAGGAAGCGGAAGATATCATCATGCTGACCCGCGTTGCAGCTGGCTGGATTGATCCATCCGAGTTGTTGAGCGAAGAAGAAGCCGCAGAATATGAGACCCTTGAAGCAGAAGAGGGCGAGTTTGAAGAGCAGGAAGCAGCTTCAGAAGCAGATGAATCGTTAGATGAAGCCCCAGAAACAGATGAAGCGTCAGGCGAAGACGCTGAGGCTGAAAACTAGGCCGATTTTCAAAAATCCGGGAGATATAAGGCTCCCGGATTGAGAAAAATCAGGACAAAGTTTGACAAAATCGGCCAAGAAAGGATAAATCGTGCCGCGCAAGAGCAATGAACCTGAGCGCCAATGCCTTGTCACTCGGCACAGCCTTTCAAAAACCGAGATGATCAGATTCGTTCTAGCGCCTGATGGTCAGGTGGTGCCTGACTTGAAAATGCGGTTACCCGGACGCGGTGTTTGGGTAACAGCGGATCGAAAAGTTTTGGAACAGGCCGTCAGCAAACATTTGTTTGCACGAGGGTTCAAAACCAAAATTGGCGATTGCGAAGATTTGCCCGATCTGGTGCAGCGTCAGCTCTATATGCAGGCTTTGAATGCATTGAGCATGACAAAAAAGGCCGGTCAAATTGTAACAGGCTTTGCAAAGGTTGAAGCAACCATTGCACAAAGCCCCCTATTGGGATTATTACATGCAGCAGATGCTGCACAGGATGGACAAAAAAAGCTGGCCCAGGCTTTGCGACGCAGATTTGGCAGCGATCATACGATCCCCGTGATCCGATTGTTCAGCGCCGATGCAATGACAAAAGCTCTGGGTCTTGGAAATGTGATACATGCTGCTTTGACTGCCGGCTCCGCCAGTCAGGGCTTTTTGAAACAGGCGCAAATGTTTGAGGCATTTGTTGCTGGCGATATAGAATTTTCCGACAGAGGCTGTGACGAACCGGCTTCTGGCAGAGCCTTAAGAGAAGGCAACCGAGGGTAACGACCGCACATGAGTGATGAAAACAACAACGACAACACCGATGGCCAAACAGAGAAAAAGACATTGTCTCTGGGTAAAAATGTAGGCCAGGGGACTGTGCGCCAAAGCTTCTCGCATGGCCGCTCAAAAGCGGTTGTTGTTGAAAAGCGCAAGCGCCGATTCACCAATCCCAATGAAGGCAAGCCTGCCGCAAGCCGCGCCCAGCCTGCGCAGGAAGGCCAGTCAGCAGGTCAAGCCAAAGCCCCAAATCGTCAAGGTGGCAATGCTGGCGGAAAATCCGGTGGTGGCAATCAGCGACAGGGCCAGCGCCAAGGTCAGCGCGGCGGGAATCGCGGTGGAGGCAATCAAGCCGCTGCCAGCGGTCAGCGCGGTCTGACATCTTCTGAGAATGCCAAACGCCTTCAGGCGCTTGAGGCTGCCAAGCTTCGCGCCAAGGAAATGGAAATTCGCAAGAAAGAAGAAGAAGCCCGCCGCAAGGAAATGGAAGCCAAGCGCAAGGTCGAAGAAGAGGCCCGGCGTAAGGAAGAAGAAGCGCGCGCAGCGCAGGCCGCCATTGAAGCGAAAAAGGCTGAAGAAGAGCGCAAGACGCGCGAAGCTGCCGAAGCTGAAAAAGCCCGCGCAGCCGCAGCTTCCAAGCCCAAAACCGAAGATCGTCCGGCACACCGTCAGGACCGCTCTGGTGGGAATGGCAATGACCGTGGTGGCCGTCCTTCTCGCTCTGGTGATCGTCCGGGTGGGGATCGCAATGACCGTGGTGGCCGTCCTCCTCGCTCCGGTGATCGTCCGGGTGGGGATCGCAATGA
>JAOXSH010000049.1 GCA_025800145.1 Cohaesibacter sp. | reverse complement strand
GTATCTGGACTATGCCGAGGATCAGGCAAAACGCCGCGCGCCCGTCACAATGGCGCAGTGGGCGGACAAGCTTGATTCATTCCTCTCTTTCAATGAGCGTGACGTGCTGACCCATGCGGGAAAACTGCAAATGAAGGTCGCGCAAAAGCTGGCAGCTGAGCGCTATGATCAGTTTGACCAGAGGCGAAAAGAAGCCGAAGCCATCGCCGCCGACGCAGAAGATATCGAAGCCCTTGAGCATATTGCAAAAGAGCTTGAGGACAAAGATGGGGGCATCAAATGAACAATTGGACTAGTTACAAACTTGGCGATTTGTTTGAATTCAAAAATGGCGTCAATGCCGATAAATCAGCTTACGGTTCAGGCATCCCCTTCATCAATGTAATGGATGTATTTGGATCTGATGTAATTGTTGCGCGTTCAATTCGCGGAAAGATGCAGGTCACCGAGAAGCAAAAAAAAGAGTATGGCGTCGAATATGGTGATGTTCTGTTCAATAGGGCATCTGAGACATTCGATGAAATAGCAATGTCCTCAGTTTACTTAGATTCAACTGAAGCGGTATTCGGTGGATTTGTGATTAGAGCTAGACCGAAAACCAAGCAATTGGATGAATATTTTTGCGCATACTTCTTTCAGTCAAATAAAATGCGCAGAGAACTTATTCGACGAGGACAGGGAGCGGTTCGTGCCAACATCGGACAAAAAGATCTCATAAAAATTCCCGTTACAGTTCCCTCATTTGCAGAACAGAAGCGGATAGCAAGTATTCTTTCCACTTGGGATCAGGCTATTGAGGCAACAGAGAAGCTAATTGCCAACAGCGAAGCGCAGAAGAAAGCGCTGATGCAACAACTGCTCACCGGCAAACGCCGCGTCAAAATCGATGAGGAGGAAGCGGCATGACTTGGCTTGATAGAAGAGAGAACTGGAAAGCCCAATCTGAAGACGCTCGTGAAGCAGGTGACATAGATTATGCCAGGATTATGCCAGAGTCATTCATTCGGCCTCTTTCCGTCGCCTACAAGGGAAGACCCAAATTCTAAACCTTGGCGATAGCGACTTTTACCGTACCCGCTTAACACATTCTTTGGAAGTTGCTCAAATCGCAGGAGGCTTGGTCAAGCAAATCGCAAAGGATTATGAAGGACACGAAGTGTGCGACATCCTTCCTGATAGAGCCCTGGTTCAAGCTGTTGGTTGTACTCACGATCTTGGCCACCCCCCTTTTGGTCATGGCGGCGAAGTCGCGTTGAACTACTGTATGAGGGATCATGGCGGCTTTGAAGGCAATGGACAAACACTCAGAATTCTTTCCAAGCTCGAAAGCTTCTCAAAAAGTGCTGGAGCCAATCTTTGCCGCCGCACTTTGTTAGGCGTACTCAAATATCCCGTGGCATTTAGTAAAGTGAATGATTTAAGACCAACGAGTAGAAATAATGACCCATATGACCGGATTTTCTGGGCCTTCTGGACTGCGTTGTCTTTCTAGGGCGTGCCTCATTGAATTGTCTTGACAAGTCAATGCAAAAGGTTCGCATCAAAAAAGAAAATGCCCCGGTATTGTCCGATCGAGCCGACGCCTTGCCAGTAAACCATTTCAAAGCATCCTATGGTTCAATCTTTTATGCCGTTGGTATTAAAAGCAAAATACTCTTGTCAAAAGGCGGCATAAGCCGCCTTTTTTATGCATCATTTCACTATTGTTACAATTTGCGCAGCATTACCGTTTTGATCTCATGGCTTTCGTTTTTTCGCAGGACCAGATCGGCTCTGGGGCGGGTGGGAAAGATATTTTCGTGCAAATTGACAAGATTGATGGATGTCCAAAGATCATTGGCAATGGTTCTGGCTTCATCTTCTTCAATCATCGAATAGCGATGAAAATAGGATCCGGGATCGCGAAAGGCGGTTTCGCGTAGGCGCATGAAGCGTTCCATATACCAGCGATGCAAGATATCCTCATCGGCATCTATATAGACGGAAAAGTCAAAGAAATCTGAGACAAAGGGAATTTCCTTGCCGTCTTTGGGCAAGATGCCCGTTTGCAGGACGTTCAAGCCTTCCAGAATGAGAATATCGGGCTGATCAATGGTCATCCCTTCATCGGGCAGCACGTCATAATAGAAATGACTGTAAATGGGGGCGCGGACATTACGCTTGCCTGCTTTTATGTCGGTCAGAAATTGCAGCAAGGTCGCCCGGTCATAGCTTTCAGGGAAGCCCTTGCGACGCATCAGGCCTTCTTCTTCCAACACTGCATTGGGATAGAGAAAGCCATCAGTCGTGACCAGATCCACCTTGGGGCTGGCAGGCCAGCGTGACAGCAAAGCTTGCAACAAGCGGGCTGTGGTAGATTTTCCAACGGAGACCGAGCCTGCCACACCAATGATGAAAGGTGTTTTGGGCTCGTTGGTGCCCAAAAAGCGCTGGGTTGCGCGGTTCAGACCTTTGGAAAATTCGACATAGAAGCTCAATAAGCGCGAGAGGGGCAGATAAATTTCTTCCACCTCTGTCAGGGAGAGGGGATCATTCAAGCTTTGCAGCCGCTCCAGATCGTCCTTTTCCAGCGTCATGGGCGTATCGGCACGCAATATGGCCCATTCTTCCTTTGTAAAGGCGCGGTATGGAGACAATTGCCTGATTGCCTGCTGTTCCATTCCTTTCCCCCATGCTGTCCATCACAGCTTAAGGCATCTGGCGCTGTTTGGTTTGATTGATCTCAAACCAACAAGCCAAATATAGTCTAGTCCGCTGGACGAGACGCCTTTTCTTGCAAACCGGTCTGAGCCGTCCGGCGCGCCAGTTCATCCATGACATCTGATAAGGGGACATTGCTCATCTTTAAGACAACGAGCAAATGATATAACAAATCAGCGGTCTCGGTGGTGATTTCAGCCTTGTTGTCTTGCATGGCTGCAATCACCGTCTCAACGGCTTCTTCCCCCAGCTTTTGCGCGCATTTGCCAATGCCCTTGCCCATCAGTTTTCGGGTATAGGACATCTCGTCCTGACTTTCAGCGCGCGCTGCAATAATGGACTCCAGATCGCTTAAGGTGAAATTCGACATTCGCACTATTCTTTCGCTTTTTCTCTATCGCGTTGCATCCAGACGCATGGGAATGCCAGCATCAACCATATGTTGTTTCGCTTCCCCAATGGAAAATTCCCCAAAGTGGAAAATAGAGGCAGCCAGAACAGCTGTTGCATGACCATCGCGCACGCCTTCGACCAGATGATCCAGTGTGCCGACACCGCCAGAAGCAATGACCGGCACCGAAACCATATCAGCAATTTTGCGGGTCAGCTCGATATCGAAACCAATTTTGGTGCCATCACGGTCCATGGATGTCAGCAGGATTTCTCCTGCTCCCAGATCCACCACTTCTTGGGCATATTCAATGGCATCAATGCCCGTTGGTGTGCGGCCTCCATGGGTGAAAATTTCCCATTTCGGGGCCTCTCCTTTGCCGGAGACCCGTTTTGCATCAACCGAGGCAACGATGCATTGAGAGCCAAATTTTTCTGCTGCTTCGCGGATAAAGTCGCGGTTTGTCACGGCGGCTGTGTTGATTGAGACCTTGTCAGCGCCTGCTTTGAGCAAATCACGGATGTTGTCCGTCTTTCTGACCCCGCCACCGACGGTAACCGGCATGAAGCATTCTTCTGCGGTGCGGCGCACAACATCGAAAATGGTGTCGCGATTTTCATGGCTTGCTGTGATATCCAAAAAACACAGCTCATCGGCTCCGGCAGCGTCATAGGCCTTGGCACATTCTACCGGATCGCCTGCATCTTTGAGATCAACAAAATTGACGCCTTTGACGACACGGCCATCTTTGACATCCAAACAGGGAATCACACGGGCTTTAAGCATTGCTGTTTTCCTTGCCGGTTTGTTTGGCTGTCTGGGCCTGTTTGCTAATGGCCAGAGCCTCATCAGGATCCAGACGCCCGTCATAGAGAGCGCGGCCGGAAATGGCTCCTTCCAGAATGGCACAATCCTCTTCTGCCAAGCGTTTCACATCGTCAATGGAGGCCAATCCACCAGAGGCAATGACGGGGATGGATACGGCGCGGGCCAGTTCCAATGTGCTGTCAATGTTCAAACCGGTCAGGATGCCATCGCGATCAATATCTGTATAGATAATGGCAGCAACGCCCGCATCTTCAAATTGTTTGGCCAGATCAATAACAGAAAGCTCTGAGGTTTCGGCCCAGCCTTCAACCGCGACTTTGCCACCTTTGGCATCAATGCCAACGGCAATGCGACCGGGGAATGTTTTGCAGGCTTCCTTGACCAAATCAGGGTCACGCACGGCGATTGTGCCCAGAATGACGCGGGCAATGCCTTTGTCAAGCCAATGGGCAATGCCATCCAGATCGCGAATGCCGCCACCCAGTTGAACCGGATTTGTGGTATTGGCAAGAATGGCTTCAACGGCTTTGGTATTTTCTGATTTTCCGGCAAAAGCGCCGTTCAGATCGACCACATGAAGCCATTCGAAGCCCTGATCCTGAAATTGTTTGGCCTGATCGCCCGGATCTGTATTAAAGACTGTTGCCTGATCCATATCGCCCAGTTTCAGACGCACACATTGACCATCTTTAAGATCGATTGCAGGAAAAAGAATCATGACGGAGTCCATTTCAAGAAGTTGGAAATCAGGGCCAAACCCAGCTTTTGGCTTTTTTCCGGGTGAAACTGGGTGCCGATGATATTGTCACGGCCCACCATGGCGGTAACCGTTTGTCCATAGTCGCAAGTGGCAAGAATATGCGCTGGATCTTTGGGCAGAAAATGGAAAGAATGCACAAAATAGGCATGCAGGCCATCGGGGCCTGTTGGGATACCATCCAAAACCGGGTGATCATGGGTTTGGGCAATGGTATTCCAGCCCATATGGGGGATTTTCAGGCTTGTATCTTGCGGCTTCATGGCCACAACATCACCTGAAATCCAGTCCAGACCATCGGTTAAACCATGTTCAAGGCCATGACTTGCAAGCAATTGCATGCCAACGCAGATGCCGAAAAAGGGCTTTCCCTGCTGTAACACAGCTTCATACAAGGCCTCGGTCATTCCGTTAACGGCTGCAAGGCCTTTACGGCAATCGGCAAAGGCCCCCACGCCGGGCAAGACAAGGTGATGGGCCTTTTTCACATCATCGGGATCAGAGGTTACCTTTACTGGAGCATTCAGGCCAACCATATCGGCGGCACGCTCAAACGCTTTGGCAGCCGAACAGAGATTGCCCGACCCATAATCAATGATAGCGATGCTCATTTAAGCATTCTCCGAAGTGGGAAAGAGCCCGATAACGGACTGCTGGTCTTGGTCTTTATGTACTGGCAGATTGTTTGCGGATTTTGTCTGCGCAGATTGGATCTTGGCGTGAGCCGATGTTTGATCTGGTCTGGATGGATCGACATCGCGCTGCGCATTTGCAAATTTTGCATGGATATAGCGCGCCTCACAATGCTCTTTATTGTCGGCATAAATCAAGCCAACCTCACGATAGCCGCGTCTCTTTAACGCCCAATCCATAAGATTTGGTGCTTCTACAGAAATCCAAAGAGCAATGATCAAGGAGACAAGCATGGAAACCCAGAAAGGGATCATGCCATCCAGCATGGCCAGCGCGACTGACAGCAAAATATAGGCAATCAGCGGCAGCCAAAGGCGCTTGAGCAGCATCCAAAGGGCTGGCAGAAGGAAAATCATATAAGAAAAGCGATGCTCGACCATCACCGCGTCTTTGATGGTGTCATCGAACGACTGATTGGGCTTTTCATAAATGATGAAAGCAGGCATCTTGCATCCTTGCTGTGATAGTGAGCGGATCAGTCTTTCATCCAGCTCAGCCGTTCAAGGTTCCCTTGGTGGACGGCACACGGTCACTTTGACGTGGGTCCAGCTCTACTGCCTGACGTAAGGCACGGGCAACCGCCTTAAAGCAGGTTTCGGCGATATGGTGATTGTTGGTGCCATAGAGATTGGCAATATGCAGGGTAATGCCAGCATTTTGTGCAAAGGCCTGAAAAAATTCCTGAAACAATTCGGTGTCAAAATCCCCGACCTTGTCCCGGCTAAAAGTTACATCCCAAATTAAAAATGGGCGGCCAGAGACATCGACTGCAGCGCGTGTCATGGCTTCATCCATAGGCAAATGCACATCAGCATAGCGCGTGATGCCCTTTTTATCGCCCAAAGCCTGTTTGAAAGCCTGTCCCAGAGCAATGCCGACATCTTCAGCCGTATGATGCTGATCGATATGCAAATCGCCCTTGGCGCGAATGGTCATATCAATCAGGGAATGGCGGGAAAGTTGGTCAATCATATGATCCAGAAAGCCGATACCGGTTTGGATATCATACATTCCGGTTCCGTCCAGATTGATGGAGAGCGTAATATCGGTCTCGTTGGTTTTGCGCTCAATCTGTGCCTGACGCATGGACTGTCCCCTTACATCTTTGGGTCTTTACAAATCAGAGAGCCTGAAAGTCGTCTGATCTGTCTCTTTGTCTGTTCTGATAAAGCTGTGTTTATCAGGCAGGCTTTAACAAATCTATAGGCGAGAGGGTGCAAAAGAGGCTCTCATTGTCATATTTATGACCAAAGATTGAAGTTTGACGATAGATGCTTACATTGGTGGCAAATCCATGCCCTTTGACAGGGTGCCAAAAGACAAGCAGATTTGAGCTGTTTCAAAGCTCTTTTGGATGCCTTAGGAATGAAAAATGAGCGAAAAACAAAACGCAAATCACGCCTTCCCCGGTTGGCGCGGAACAACCATTGTAACGGTGCGAAAAGGCAATCAGGTTGTTGTGGCCGGTGATGGTCAGGTCAGTCTTGGCCAAACCGTGATCAAGGGCAATGCCAGAAAGGTTCGTCCCTTGGGCAAGGGCAATGTGATTGCCGGCTTTGCCGGGGCAACGGCTGATGCCTTCACATTGTTTGAGCGGCTGGAAGCCAAACTGGAGCAATATCCAGAGCAATTGACGCGCGCTTGCGTTGATATGGCCAAGGATTGGCGGACAGATCGCTATTTGCGTCGGCTGGAAGCCATGATGATTGTGGCCGATAAAGAGACCAGTCTGGTTCTGACCGGCACGGGCGATGTTCTGGAGCCGGAAAATGGTGTCATTGCCATTGGCTCTGGTGGCAATTATGCTCTTGCTGCGGCCCGCGCCTTGATGGATACAGATATGGATGCCGAGGCCATTGCCCGCAAAGCCATGGCCATTGCTGCTGAAATTTGTGTTTACACCAATGACAATCTGACCGTGGAAGTGCTGGATGCCAAGTCTTGAACGATTGCAAGAGGCGAGGGATCGCGGCTTGCTGAAAAGCGCGCAAGTGCAGCCGCTTTTTGATTTTCTCAATCAGGACCCTGACAGCCTTAACAGCAGCCCAGATGCAGAGGAATTGCATTTTCTGCGCGGATTTCATGATATTTTTATCGCAATCGGCATTGTTATTCTGGCGATTGGGTTTGGGGTCGGCTCGGCTTTTCTGTTCGATGGCTTTTGGTTTGAGAAAATTTTCACCTATGGCGGCCTGATGGCTCTGTCCTGGCTGTTGGCAGAATGGATTACCAAACGCTTGCGTCTGGCTTTGCCCTCTCTGCTTTTGGCCATCGGCTTTTCACTGTCCAGCCTTTTGACGGGCGATGCCATTTTGGCTTTCTTCCTGCAATTGAACGATAGCGTGCTTTTGCCCAAAGGGATTTTTGGGTGGCAATATAGCCAGTTTGAATTTATCGGTTTGCTGGCTGTTGTCTTTGGCATTCTCAAAACCATTGCCTTTTACAAGCGCTTTAAAGTGCCCATCACCCCTGCTTTGATCACAGCAGGCTTTGTAGGCCTTGCTCTTTATCTGGTGGGATCCATCAATATGGCGCTGTTGTTTGATCATATGGCGCTTTGGCTGTTGGTTATCGGATTGTCTGCCCTTGGGGTTGCCATGATGTTTGACATACGCGATCCCAAACGCAGAACATTGGACAGTGACAAGGCTTTCTGGCTGCATCTGGTTGCCGCTCCTTTGCTGGTTCATGCTTGTTTGTCCAATTTTGCCTCTGATGCGGATGGAGGCTTGTCTGCCCTTGTGACCATCGGGCTTGTTGTTGTGCTGGGTCTGGTTGCGCTGATCATTGACCGGCGTGCCATGCTTGCTTCTGCTCTTGGTTATCTTGGCTATGCAATCAGCCAATTGCTCAATGAAATCAATCTTGATGAGGCGGGTATTTTTGCCCTGACCTTGCTGCTGGTCGGGCTGTTTGTTCTGATGCTTGGGTCCGGCTGGTCGCATCTTCGCCGCATCATTATGCGTCCTTTTGCCCAACAAAGCTGGGCGCGTTATTTACCGCCTGTTACAGTTTAGAAAGATACCTCCTGATGACCAATTTTTCCCCTCGTGAAATTGTTTCCGAACTGGACCGTTTCATCATCGGTCAGGGCGATGCCAAGCGTGCGGTTGCCATTGCCTTGCGCAATCGTTGGAGACGCCAGCAACTGGATGACGATCTTAAAGAAGAAGTGCTGCCGAAAAATATTTTGATGATTGGCCCAACCGGTGTCGGCAAAACCGAAATTTCCCGTCGCCTGGCAAAACTTGCCAATGCGCCTTTCATCAAGATTGAAGCCACCAAATTTACGGAAGTTGGCTATGTGGGCCGCGATGTGGATCAGATTGTGCGCGATCTGATTGAAACCGCCATTGCTCTGGTGCGCGAAACCAAACGCAAGGATGTGCGTGCCAAAGCCCATGGCGCGGCTGAGGATCGGGTGTTGGATGCTCTGGTTGGTCCTACAGCTTCAGAAGGCACCAAGGCATCCTTTCGCAAGAAATTGCGCGAAGGAGAGTTGGATGATAAGGAAATTGAGATAGAGCTACGTGATAGCTCTTCTCCCATGTCCAGTTTTGATATTCCGGGGATGCCGGGCGGCTCTATGGGGGTGATGAACCTCTCTGATATGTTTGGCAAAGCCTTTGGCGGGCGCACCAAAACCCGCAAAATATCGGTCAAGGACAGTTATGAGCTTTTGATCACCGAAGAATCTGACAATCTTTTGGATGAAGAGCAGGTGGCCGGTGAAGCGGTGAATCTGGTTGAGAATAATGGTATCGTCTTTTTGGATGAGATTGATAAAATCTGCGCTCGCGAAGGGCGCAATGCCGATGTCTCGCGCGAAGGGGTACAGCGGGATTTGCTGCCGCTGATTGAAGGCACCACGGTGACGACCAAATATGGACCGGTTAAGACCGATCATATTTTGTTCATTGCCTCTGGGGCTTTTCATGTGGCCAAACCGTCTGACTTGCTGCCGGAATTGCAGGGGCGGTTGCCCATCCGGGTGGAATTGTCGGCTTTGACCAAGGGGGATTTCCGCCGCATTCTCTCTGATACCGAGGCCAGTTTGCCGAAGCAATATGTGGCCTTGATGGGCACCGAAGATGTGCATTTGAGCTTTAGTGATGATGCGATTGAGACGATTGCCGATATTGCGGTTGAGCTGAATAGCTCAGTTGAAAATATTGGCGCCCGGCGTTTGCAAACCGTAATGGAAAAGATTTTGGAAGATATTTCTTTCCATGCCCCGGATCGCTCTGGCGAAAGCCTTGAAATTACCGGTGATTTTGTACGTGAGCATATTGGGGAATTGGCCAAAAATACAGATTTGAGCCGTTATATTCTGTGATTGGTATTGATTTGTCATCGTTTAATACCAACGGTATAAAGCCGCATTGGATATCCAATGCGGCTTTTTTATAAAATGCTCTAATCTTCCTTTAATGAAGCGGAGCGCACGCGGAAAATCAGGTCTTCCAGACTTTTGGAAGATAATTGGCCGATACGATCGCAGAGCAGATTGGTCAATTCGGTGGCTTTGGGGTCCATGCCTGCGGTGTTGATGGTGATATTGGGATCGGATATTTCTGCCAATCTTTGCAATTCTTCGGCTTCATCCCAAATGATGTTGAAAAAAGCAATGATCCGCTGCACCAAAAACCAGGTTGGCTTGCCCCGCTTGCCATGTTCCAGTGCTGAAAGATAGGCACTGGAAATATCAAGCGTTTTTGCCATATCTTTTAGGGTTATGTTGCGCTCTTTTCGCAATTGGCGCAATTTGGCTCCAAATGGTGTCACGGTTTTTGTCCATGTTTGTTGCGGGCGCGCAGCCGAATATGCAAAGCCCCCGCGCCTCCAAGGGACCGGTGGGCCTCTTCAAATCCAACAATGATGGAGCGAATGTCCGGTTCGGACAGCCATTTTGGCACCACCCGGCGCAAAATACCTTGTGAGGGGCCCTGTGCATAGGGATCAGAGCCACCTCTTGAGCCTTTGCCTGTGATAACCAGCACATGTTTAAAGCCTTGGGCTTGAGAGGCCCGCAAAAAGCCAAATAAAGCATTATGGGCCTGAGATTGTGTCATGCCATGCAAATCCAGTCTGGCTTCAATGCCCAAACGGCCCTGACGCACGCGCTTCTTTTCTCGTCTATCAAGCATGTTCAGAGGCGGTATTGCCTGTTTGCCAAGAGATCTGGGGCTTGAAATGCCAGCTTCTTTCAAGGCTTTCAGATCGTCCTTGCTGGCAATCTGAGCTTTTGAGCTGCTGTTGTCACCTGTTTGGTTTGTGGCTTGTATTCCTTGCAGGGGCAAAGGCTGCTCAATGGCCTCAATCAGTGCTTTTAATTCTGTGGCCCGTTCTTTCAGTGGTTTAACTGTCTCGGTAACCTTTTTCCATAAATGTAGATCTTTGCGACTTAAGGGGCGTTTTTGGCGGCTCATTTCGCCCCCTTTGGCAAAAGAAGCGTGAAACGGGCCTGTTGTTTGATGCGTCCTGCAAAGCTACCAGCCTCTGGCCCTGTGCCTACGAACAAATCTCCCCTTGCCTGCCCCTGAATGGCCGAACCGGTGTCATGGGCAAAGAAAAGCTGTTTACAGGGCGCTAATGCATGTTTGCCCTGTGGCAGGCAGGTCTCGATCCAGATGGGAATGCCAAAGGTGCGGCAGGTGCGGTCAACCGCCAAGGAGCGCATGGGATGGAGCGGGATATGCGCTGCGGCCAATGGTCCATAGTCCAAGGGCAGATTTTTTTGGTCTTTGAAAAAAATATAGCTGGGATTATGCCGCAAAAGCTTTAATGCTTCCTCGCCCTGATCGCGCAAATAGGCCACCAATTTGTCCATGGTGATGGTATCTGGCGTAAAAATTCCCATCTCAATCAGATGTTTGCCCAGAGAGCGATAGGCATGGCCGGATTTTCCATCAAATGCCACACGCATGACATTGCCATCAGTCAGATCAATGCGTGCTGATCCCTGAATATGGATGACAAAAGCGTCAATCCAGTCTTTTAGCCAGACCAGCTCCAGCGCCTGATCATTGAGCGCACCATCCATGACCTCTGATCGGCTGACATGATAGGCAAGACTGCCATCTTCCAATTGGCGGGCAAAAGATGTCTCACTGCATAGATGGGAAATATCCTCTTCTTTGCTGACCATGACCAGATCATCCGGGCGTTTATGTAACGGCGCTGGATAATCTTTGCTTTTTTCCAGCGAGCCTTGAAAGCTTGGCTCAAAATATCCGGTAACAAAACCATCTTCATCGACGCTAACCAGTTTGAAATTGTCTTCGAAAAAGAGGCGTGCCTGCTCATCATCAAGCTCTGTTCCAAGTTTGAGGGCTTTTTGCGCGCAGGCCAACAGGGCTTCTATATCGACATCATCGCCATGGTTTTTTGGTGGATGGTCAAGGAGGTGGGTTGCAGAGGCATGAAAGGCGGCATAAGCCGCCTTATGATCTTCGCGAAGCCAGCCGGACAGAGTGTCAAAGCGGATTTGTTTTGCACCGGTCATATCATCTGTCCATCCTGATATATGTTGGTTGGATATCTTTATCCTTTAACAGCCTATTGTGCTGATTCTGTAGCAACCAGTTTCCAGTTTGGATTGCGGCTGGAGATTGTCCGGCTAAAGGTCCAGATATCGGTGACTTCTTCTACGGCGTTTGGATCGCCTTCAATCACATGGCCCACATCATCCTTGGTACAGGAGGTGATGGCTGATACAAAGCGCACCGTGATTGTTGCTTCCTTGCCTGCCAATTCTGCTTCCAGAATGGATGCCTTATTGATGCCGACAAAGGTGAAGTCCACACGATGATCGAGGCTTTCGCGTTCATCAATGGCGGCGGTAAAGCCTGTAAAGACATCGGCAGCCAGCAATTTTTTCAGGGTTTTTCTATCGCCTTGCGCAAAAGCAGTGACCACCATTTCATAAGCCATTTTGGCGCCAGACAGGAATCCATCAGGCTCGAAACTTTTATCAGCGGCCATCAATTGCACAAGAGCAGCGTTCAAGGTGCTTCCCTGTGGTGCAATTTTTTCCAGACGCTGTTGTTTCTTTTCTTCCTGCTCGGCTTGCATTTCGGCCCGTTCTGGCAGCGAGATTACATTATCGCCCACATCATCTGACGTTGGTGCGCGCATGTGGTCCTGATTGGCCTGATCCTGATAGCGATGATCCTGAGGTGGCTCTTCATGGCCGGTTCGTGTGCCCAATATGTTGCGCAAGCGCATGAACAGGACAACAGCAATAACCAGAAAAATTAGGGAGACGGGATCCATTATATGAGCCTTTTTCATCAAGAATGTGCAGGAAAGCCCCTGCAAGTTTCATCTTTTCTCTCTATATGTAGGCAAAGGATTGGTGCAAATCCAGAATCGAGTGCCTTTTGTGGTAAAAAAACACAGACTTTTGAAGAAAGCAAAATCCCATTATGCAAAGATCCGTCTTTTCCTTTGTCCCTTTTATGCTTTTGATTGTCCCCATTCTGGAAATCGGGGTCTTCATTCTGGTTGGTGGGCAAATCGGTGTGGCCTATACCTTGCTCGGTATTGTGCTGACCGCCATAATCGGCTCTTTTTTGTTGCGCAAACAGGGTCTTGCTCTTTTAACTCAGGTTCAAAGTGAATTTCATCAGGGAAAAGTGCCGGGCAAGGCGCTTGCCCATGGGGTTATGCTGCTGGTGGCTGGATTGTTGCTTCTAACGCCAGGTTTTGTCACTGACAGTTTGGGTTTTCTTTTGTTTGTGCCGCCCATCCGGGATGGCATTTGGCACTTCTTTGCGGCGCGTTTGTCTGTTCAAAGCTTTGCGTCCGACTCTTCTGCTGGCTTTGATCAAAGAACGGGAGCGCATTTTTATCACTCAGAGCATTTTTACAGTTCTGACCACCAAAAGCCTTCAAAGCCACATAGCAGTGATGCCTCAATTATTGATCTGGATGATGATGATTTTGATGAGGTATCAGACAAACAGAGTCTGTCCTCTCCTGGTGCCTCTTCTCCATGGGTGCGCTCTGACAAGAAAGATTGAGTCTGAAAATCCGTTCTCTTTGCCAAGAAAGCTGGGTAAAGGTCGCAAAAGGCGGACTAGTATGAGCCTTGCGCTTGTCTCCTTTTGGCTTCCATGCTAGGCCGCTTACAGGTTTTGGGCCGAATTTGATGCATTTGGCCCGTCAATGAAGATTTCACACTCAATCAGGATATGGTTCCATGAGCGACGCACAAGAGAATGGCGCAAGCCAAGGTCAGGACATTCAAATGCCAAATTTGCGCATCCTGGCGCAATATATCAAGGATCTTTCCTTTGAGAATCCCAATGCGCCGGACTCTTTGCGCCCACGCGAGAATGCCCCTGAGATTAACATTCAAATCAACGTTAATGCTGCGCCTCTGTCCGAGACAGAGTTTGAGGCTGAATTGACCTTGAATGCTTCTGCCAAAGATGGCGAAACCACTCTGTTTAATGTTGAGCTGTTGTTTGCGGGTATTTTTGCCATTGAGAATGTGCCGCAAGATCAGCTGCATCCTTTTGTGATGATCGAATGCCCACGCATGTTGTTCCCGTTCGCCCGTCAGGTTATTTCTGATGCGACCATGCGCGGTGGCTTCCCTCCTTTGAATGTTGATCCAATCGATTTTGCCGCTCTTTATCGTCAGCGCATGATGGAACTGGCAGCTCAAGAGCAGGAAAATCAAACCCAGCAATAAGGGTTTGATTCCGATCCGAAACATTTTTCGTTTTGGTATCAAATTATAAAAAGGCCAGTTGATTGTTTCAACTGGCCTTTTTTATTTCAATTATCATGAATATGAAACAATCTATATTTTTACTGGCTCGTTTCGCCTTCATTATCTTCCAGAGGCTCTGGCTTCGCCATATATTGCAGCCACAGGCTTTTTGCTTTTCCTTCTGAAATAAACGCCTGATGGCGGGTTATATCCTCATTGGTCAAACGGGAGCCAAGAGGTTTGGGGCGCTGTTTGGCTGCTGCTTTTTTTAAGCTGATTGTCCCGTCTTCTGAGATGGATATGTCTGCTGTATCCTTGTCAGAAAGAATGAGCGATGTTTGTCGGCCACCAATCAATTCCAGATAAACATCAGCGAGAATTTCACTATCAAGCAACGCGCCATGGAGCGTTCGCTTTGCATTATCAATGCCGAAACGATTGCAAAGCGCATCCAGACTGTTGGGGCCCGTTGGAAATTTCTTTCTTGCCAGAACCAGGCTATCAATCACCAAATTCTGATCAATTAAGGGAAAGCCTGCTTCTTTCAGCTCCCAATTGAGGAATTTCACGTCAAAGCCTGCATTATGGGCGATGAGGGGGGTGCCTGCGATAAAATCATGGAAATCTTGTGCGATTTCAGCAAATTTTGGTTTGTCTGAGAGAAATTCCTCTGACAGACCATGCACCTTGAAAGCTTCTTGCGGCATATCGCGTTCGGGATTGATATAGACATGAAAATTGTTGCCAGACGGCAAATGATTGATCAATTCCACACAGCCAATTTCGACCACACGATCTCCGGTAAACGGATCAAGACCCGTAGTTTCGGTATCGAATGCAATTTCCCGCAATGCCATTTATGCCGCCCTTGTTTCTGTCTTTTGATTCTCGATTCGATTCTGAAATGAGAATTATTTCTATTTTCTTTTCATAAGGTTATGTTGCTTTATATCAGCTAAAACTTGTCTGGCCTGTTCTTTTGCAGCTTCCAGCCCCTTATCCGTTTCGATAACGTAATCCGCTCTTTTGCGTTTTTCAGCATCGGGCATTTGTCGTGCTTTGATGGCTTCAAATTTCTCGATCGTCATATTGGGTCGTGCCAGTACCCGTTCTCGCTGAACCTCTTCTGGCGCTGATACGACTATGATCACATCGCACCGTGCCGTGGCCTTGGTTTCAAACAAAAGCGGAATATCGAGAATAACGTATTCTGCGCACTCTTGGATGGCTTTTTCAAAAAACAGGCGTTCTTCTTCATGTACCAGTGGATGAATGAGGCCTTCGAGCTTTTTCATGGCTTCATCATTGCCAAGAACCTGTTTGGCTAGAGCCTGACGATCAACCCCCTTGTCATTGGTTGTACCGGGAAAGGCTTGTTCGATCAAAGGAACGGCTTTTCCCTGATATAGACGATGGACCGTGGCATCGGCATCATGCAAAGGGCAGCCAAGCTCAACAAATATCTGACCAGTGGTGGATTTTCCCATGCCGATTGAACCGGTCAGGCCAATTTTTATCATTGTCTTTTCCCTTGCCCTTAACATTATGGCCCTTAACATTATGGATTTTCAAGCATTTAAAACAAGATTTCGCAGATGCTCGCTTACTTTTGGGCACAGACCAAACCATTTTTCAAATCCGGGGACTGCCTGATGCAGCAACATGCCAAGACCATCAATATTTGGATTGCCTCTTTCTTGTGCTTGCAGCAAAATCTCTGTTTTCAAGGGTGTATAGACAATGTCTGTAACCAGAGCCGTTTTCGGTAAATTGGACAAATCAATATCCAATTTTGGTTGGCCCGACATACCAAGAGCGGTTGTATTGACCAATAGGGATTGCCCCGTCATTGCCTTGTTTCGATCTTGCCAATCAATCGCCTTGATGCGATCTTGATATCCCAATTTTGTAAAAAGCTCGACGATTGCATTGCTTCGCTCTCTTGTGCGATTTGTCAATATTATATCAAAGCCGCGCTCTAGCAGTCCATCAATGATGGGGCGGCTTGCTCCACCGGCCCCCAAGATCAAAGCCTGTTTTACCGGGTCATTTTGATGCCAATATGGTTTATTTTGATCAATATTGGCTAAAAAACCATATCCATCTGTGTTGTCCGCATGAATTTGGCCATTTTGTAACCAAAGAGTGTTGGCAGCCTGCAATCGTTTCGCTGTTGGATGGATCACGTCAACATAGTCCAGAACAGCCTCTTTATGGGGAATGGTGACATTGCCACCCTGATAATTTTGCTGTTTGAACTGTCTGATAAAGTCTTTCAAATCTTTGGGATCAACTGCTATTTTCTCATAAATACCAGTGATTTGATGCTGTGATAGCCAATGATTGTGAATGATGGGGGATTTTGAATGAGAAATGGGAAAGCCAATCACAAAGGCTTTTTTCATGGCTTGATCTTGCATATGTTCCGACATCAAAATGATCCCACTGTTTGCGGCTGAAAGCTCAGACCATGGTCGCTGCGCAAATAAGCCAGAAGTGGCAATAAAGGCAGGCCCAGAATGGTGAAATAATCGCCTTCAATTTTTTCAAACAATTGAATGCCTATGCCTTCGAGTTGATAACAGCCAACGGATGAGCGCACATTATCACCCACTTGGGCCATATATTGACCAATTTCCTGTGGGGTTAAATTCCGCATGGTCAAAGTCGCTGTAGAAACACTTTGCCAGATTATTTCGCCGCCTTTTGCGCAACAAATGGCAGAATGCAAATTGTGGCTTTTGCCTGCCAATGCCAGCAAGTGAGATCGTGCCTGTTCGTCATCTTTGGGCTTGTTGAAGCGCTGATCACCGCAGCCAAGGGTTTGATCTGCACCAATGATAAGGCTATCGGGATGATTTTGCGAGACATCCAACGCCTTTGCCTGCGCCAAAATAGCGGCAATATCTTCTGGTGGTGCCCCGGCTTCGATCAAAGGGCGCTCGGCTGCTCTTTCATCGATAGTGGCCGCCTGGCACGTAAAATTCAGGCCGGCATTTTGTAAAAGCTGGCTGCGCGCCTGACTTTTTGAGGCAAGAATAAGAGGGGTCTGTATCATGATTGATGGTTCTTGTTCATCCAGCTATTGCAGATCATTGGCTGACTTTGCAGCCATTTTTTTTCGGTGACGTTGATAATATTTGTAGATTTCTGCCGCTGTTTCTTCAATGGATTTTCGTGTCACATCCAAAATAGGCCATTGATTGCGCTGACACATAGAGCGGGTATAGGCAATTTCCTCTCCAATCATATTGCGGTTAAGATAGTCGCTTTCCCGTCCTTCATTGCCAAATCCCAAAATTCGGTTTTGCCGAATTTGCATGATCCGGGATGGGCTGGCAATCAGGCCTATTACCATGGGCTTTGTATAAGTGTGCAAGGGAGTGGGCAGGGGAATATCCGGCACCAGAGGAATATTGGCCACACGTAGCCCCCGATTGGCCAAATAGATAGATGTTGGTGTTTTTGATGTTCTGGAAATGCCAACAATCACAATATCGGCTTCGCCCACAGATTGTGGGGACTGGCCATCATCATGGCTCATGGTGAAATTCATCGCATCTATGCGCTTGAAATAGCCAGAATCAAGACTGTGCTGGGCCCCGGCCAAGCCCTGTTCCGAAGCACCGAGATAGGATTGGAAAATATTGAAAACCGGGTTGAGTATATTGCACACAGGAATATGCAATTGTTGGCAATGCCGTTCCAATCTCTCAGCCAGGTCCAAATTTACCAATGTATAGAGGACAATGCCGGGTTCATCCTCCAGACGATTGAGGATTTTGTCCAGCTGTCTTTCATTTCTGATCAAGGGATGGACATGTTCTATGGGCTGGCTGTTGCTATATTGTGATGCGGCGGCCCGGGCAACGGCAATCAGGGTTTCGCCTGTTGCGTCAGAGACCAGATGAAGATGAAAAAAATGGCCACGCATATTGCCTCTTTTTGACTTTTCAAGGATCAGAAAAAGTGATTCCTCCCCAACCCATGTGTAAAAAGCTGGATAAAATCGGCCTTTTGATGACTTGGCGAAAATCATGCCCGCTATCATGGATTTCATCAACATCTGCGATTGCTGGGGATTGGATTTATTAACAATGTGTTTACTATTCTTAATGAAATGTTAATACACATTTTGTTTCAAATCTGTCTACAAATGCTCATTTAACTGTTCCAAATTTGACCACGCGCAAGGCAACTGGAATCATTATTGAAATAGACTTGTCCCCGTAATTCCAGTAAGCAAGGGCAATATGTGTTTCGAAGGCAAGGACCCCTTCTTAGAAAGCCTGTGGGGCAAATGTGGGAGAAAAACATATCCCGCAATCCACGACTAATAAGAATAAAAAAATCCTTAAACTCTCTTACTTTTCTTTTAGGGAAAAGAGTGAGAGACGGATTTTATGAAAGAGAGAGTGACGTGAGCAATAGACGCCTATTAAATGTTCTCAATGGCCAGAGCGAAAAAATTCCTCCCATCTGGCTGATGCGTCAGGCAGGACGCTATTTGCCAGAATATCGGGCAACCAGAGCAGAGGCTGGCGGGTTTCTTGATCTTTGTTACAATCCAGACTTTGCGACTGAAGTGACATTGCAGCCTATTCGCCGGTTTGGTTTTGATGGAGCAATTCTATTTTCTGATATTTTGGTTGTTCCAGATGCATTGGGGCGGTCTGTTCGTTTTGTGCAAGGCGAAGGACCACAGCTCGACCCCATCACTCCTTCTGAAATAGCAAAACTGGATCCAGAAAAAGTGCTGACAGGGCTTACGCCTGTTTTTGAGGCCGTTGAGAGCATTCGTGGGGCCTTACCTGATGAGACAACCTTTTTGGGCTTCTGTGGCGCTCCATGGACTGTGGCGACCTATATGATTGCTGGACATGGGACACCAGATCAGGCGCCAGCACGGTTGTTTGCGCGTCAGGAACCAGAGGCTTTCAAAAAATTGATTGATATTTTGGTTGAGGCTTCAATTTTATATCTGATCAAGCAGCTAAAATGCGGGGCTGATGCGGTTCAGATTTTTGACAGCTGGGCTGGCGTTCTGGATGATGCTCTTTTTCTGTCAGCCTCTCAGGATCCAATTCGCCGTATTGTTGAGGGTGTTCGTGCGCAAATTCCTGATGCAAAGATTATCGGCTTTCCAAAAGGGGCCGGGCAGAGGCTTGTTGGATTTGTTGAAGCAACGGGCGTCAATGCTGTTGGTCTTGATTGGACAGTGCCTTTGGATTGGGCGCGGGATGAACTTCAGGGCAAAACCGCTTTGCAGGGCAATTTGGATCCAACCCTGCTGATCACTGGTGGCCGCGATCTTGATGAGGCGATTGATCGAATTATGGCAAGTTGGTCTGATGGGCCATTTATTTTCAATCTTGGCCATGGCATCACTCCTCAGGGCAATATTGATTTTGTCCATCAATTGATTGAGCGGGTGCGCTCCTATAAAGCTTGATTGATGTTTGAAAACCCGCAGAATTGATTGTGCGGGTTTTCTTTTGCATTGCGCGATGGATTCACGTGAAATGCTTCTATCAGAGGACCAGAATGGATAGTTATCTTTGGGTGAAGGCCCTGCATATCATTGCCATCATTACCTGGATGGCCGGGATTTTTTATTTGCCGCGTTTGTTTGTCTATCATGCAGAGACAGAGTCTGGCAGTGATCAATCTGAGACCTTTAAGATTATGGAACGACGCCTTTTAAAAGCGATTATGAACCCGTCCATGATTGTTGCCTGGATTTTGGGACTGGCTTTGGCTTTTCATTTTGGAATTTGGGAGCCGGATGCGATTTGGCTGCATATCAAATTTTTGCTGGTGATTGGTATGACCATCTATCACATGTATCTGGCCAAATGTGTGAAGGTTTTTGCAGCAGACAACAATGAAAAAACCCATAAATTCTATCGGGTGCTGAATGAAGTGCCGACGCTTTTGATGCTCGGCATTGTGATTTTGGCGGTGGTCAAGCCTTTTTGATTTTTGATCAAGATTTAAGCATTGTTTGATTTTTGAAGGCGATTTCTTAGACAGAAGTCGCCTTCTTTCATTTTTGACTTGGCAAGAGCTTTGACAAGGGCTATGGTCCGCCAACTCTTTGATTGACGAATCATCTGACCATTTGGTCTTGCCGGTTCTGAAGAGTTTGCAGAGCGCAAAAACAAACAATAGCGCTTTGTTCTATCCTACCTCACATTTTCCCATGGTTGCTTTGGCTTAACGAGACTTTCGCTATGCGCGAAATGAAACTACAAGAACTCAAACAAAAATCACCCACCGAACTTCTCAATTTTGCTGAGGAGCTCGAGGTTGAAAATGCCAGCACACTGCGCAAGCAGGAGCTGCTATTCGCTATTCTGAAACAATTGGCAGAGAAAGATACCGATATTATCGGAGAAGGTGTCGTGGAAGTGCTGCAAGATGGCTTCGGCTTTTTGCGCTCTCCTGATGCAAATTATCTGCCTGGACCAGATGATATCTATATTTCTCCATCGCAAATTCGGCGCTTTTCCCTGCGCACTGGTGATACCGTTGAGGGGCATATTCGCAGCCCCAAAGATGGGGAACGCTATTTTGCTTTGCTGAAAGTCAATAGTGTCAATTTTGAAGATCCTGACAAAGCGCGTCACAAGGTTCATTTTGACAATCTGACGCCTCTGCATCCTGATGAGCGTTTTCAGTTGGAATCTGTTGATCCAACTTCTAAGGATATGTCCAGTCGGGTGATTGATCTCGTTGCCCCGCTTGGCAAGGGGCAGCGCGCTTTGATTGTGGCGCCTCCGCGTACTGGTAAAACGGTCCTGTTGCAGAATATCGCCAAATCCATTACGGCCAATCATCCAGATAGTTGCTTGATTGTTTTGTTGATTGACGAGCGCCCGGAAGAGGTGACCGACATGAAACGGACCGTGAATGGGGAAGTGGTCTCTTCGACTTTTGATGAGCCAGCCTCTCGCCATGTTCAGGTTGCTGAAATGGTGATTGAAAAAGCCAAGCGTCTGGTTGAGCATGGCCGAGATGTTGTTATCCTGCTGGATTCGATTACCCGTTTGGGGCGCGCCTATAACACGGTGATCCCGTCTTCAGGTAAAGTTTTGACCGGTGGTGTGGATGCCAATGCCTTGCAGCGTCCAAAGCGTTTCTTTGGTGCGGCGCGTAATATTGAGGAAGGTGGCTCTTTGACGATCATTGCCACCGCCCTGATTGATACTGGCTCACGTATGGATGAAGTGATCTTTGAAGAATTTAAAGGCACAGGCAATGCCGAGATTGTTCTGGATCGCAAGGTTTCTGATAAGCGTATTTTCCCTGCAATGGATATTTTGAAATCGGGCACACGTAAGGAAGAGCTGATGGTGGATCGCAAGGATCTGCAAAAGGTCTTTGTTCTTCGTCGGATTTTGGGTGCTATGAGCAATGTGGATGCGATTGAGTTCCTGCTTGATAAATTGCGCTCTACCAAGAATAATTCGGATTTCTTCGATACGATGAATACCTGATTGATAGATTGGCTGGAAAAAGGGGCTACTTTTTTCTTGCGCTGATTTTTGAACATGCTATCAAAGCCGCCAGATCTGAAAGGTCTGGCGGCTTTTCTTTTGAAAATCGATTTTGTAAAATCGAGTCGCTTCTAAAACAATCCTTATTTCTCTTAGATCTCGGTTCTCTTTTGGCAGCATATTTTTGCATGATGTCATGGGAATCTCGATTCGAGTCGCCTTCGTAATGATCTTCTCTTTTGTGAAGTCTGGGTGAGGCTGGCAGATTGGTGGATGAGATGTCTACGATTTTTGCTTTATCAAGTGGCGCGGTTCCTGCCGGTGTTGCTGTGTTCCGATTGTCCGGTTCTAAGGCTTTGGATATAGCAGATCAGTTATTCGAGTCGCTTCCGAAATCACGAACAGCCGGGTTGCGGTCTTTAATGGATTATAGAAGTGGCGAGGTGATTGATCAGACCCTGGTTCTGACATTTCCTGCACCTCATTCCTTTACTGGCGAGCATTGCGTGGAGCTGCATTGTCATGGGGGGCGGGCTGTCGTTTCGGCTGTGATCGATCTTTTGTCTTCTTTTGACGAGTGCCGTTTGGCGGAAGCTGGGGAATTTTCCCGGCGGGCATTTGAAAATGGCAAAATGGATTTGATGGAAGTGGAGGGACTTGCTGATCTTATCCATGCTGAAACGGAGCAGCAAAGGCGGCAAGCTTTGCGTCAGGCCAGTGGCGATCATCGAAAACAGTTGGGCGAATGGCGTGATATTCTGCTGTATGGGCGTAGTATGATTGAGGCAGAGCTGGATTTTTCGGATGAAGAAGATATTCCGGGGTCTGTTTCGGATGTGATTTGGCCCAAGATTTCTGCATTAAAAGCGCAAATGCAACAGTCTCTTTCCCATGCAAAATCAGGTGAGCGGATCAGAGATGGCTTTCAGGTTGTTTTGGTTGGACATCCTAATGCGGGTAAGTCGTCTTTGTTGAACTGGTTTGCCAAACGTGATGTTGCCATCGTGACAGAAGAAGCGGGGACGACGCGGGATCTTTTGGAACTTCATCTTGATATTGAAGGCTATCCCGTGATGCTGGTTGATACGGCGGGTTTGCGTGATGCTGACAATTTGGTTGAGAAAGAGGGGATACGCCGGGCTTTGGATCGCTCGCAAGCGGCTGACTTGTTGATCGAGATTGTTGATGTTAGTTCCGATGCTGAGCGTGTTGATCTGGAAAGTGATGTAGAGCGGATGGTTCTGTTCAATAAGGTTGATCGAGTCGGTTCCGAAAATATTTCTGATATTACGAATATGAATAAGCTTTCTGATGCTTTTAAAGTGTCAGTTAAGGAAGAAATCGGGATGCAGGATTTTTACGATTCGTTTGTGAAACATATTGAGAAATCCTTTACAGGAGCGGAAAATGCTCTTGTTACTCAAAAACGACAATTTGATACTTTATCTTGTTGTGTGGATTATGTGGAGAGAGCACTTATCTATACTGATTCTCCAATAGAAATTCGATCTGAATTTTTGCGTATGGCTGGGGAAGAACTTGGGAAACTCACTGGACAAATTGATGTAGAAGAAATGCTTGGTGTTATTTTTTCACAATTTTGTGTGGGTAAATAGTGGACAGTTTCACGTGAAACAAGAATTGAAACAATTGGTGTTTTGATTGTGTTTCACGTGAATCTATGTCTGGGTTCTTTGTCTTGCTGTTTTAGATTCGGATGCGTTTTGTTTCACGTGAATCCTTGGGTTTTGAGTGAAAATGGGATAGATATCTTGTTTCACGTGAATCCTTGATGATGTTGATATCTGGAGTGATGGATGTCTCAATATGATGTGGTTGTTGTTGGTGGTGGTCATGCCGGGACTGAAGCGGCTGCTGCTGCTGCACGGGTTGGTGCTAAGGTTGCGCTTGTTACGCATAAGATTGATACGATTGGAGTGATGTCCTGTAATCCAGCAATTGGTGGATTGGGGAAGGGGCATCTGGTTCGTGAAATTGATGCGCTTGGTGGTCTTATGGGGTTGGCTGGTGATAAAGCTGGGATTCAATTTCGGCTTTTGAATCGTCGTAAAGGGCCTGCGGTGCAGGGGCCGCGCGCGCAAGCGGATCGGAGATTGTATAAAGCGGCTATCCAGTCTTTGCTTCTTGAACGAGATGGTTTGGAAATGATTGAGGCGGAGGTTACTGATCTTGATATTCAGGATGGGCAGGTTCAGGCTGCTATTTTGAATGATGGTCGTCGTCTTGATTGTGGATCTGTTGTTTTGACAACGGGAACATTTTTGCGGGGTTTGATTCATATTGGGGAGAAAAGTTATTCTGCCGGACGTGTTGGAGATCCTGCGGCAGAGCAATTGTCGAAGCGTTTGATGGTAGAAGACTTTCGGCTGGCTCGTTTGAAGACAGGGACGCCAGCTCGATTGGATGGTCGAACGATTGATTTGGATTCGCTTTCAAAACAACCTGCTGATGATGATCCGGTGCCTTTTTCTTATCTGACCGATAAGATTACAACGCGGCAGATTGATTGTTATATCACGCGGACTGTTGATAAGACACATCAGATTATTCGCGATAATATGCATTTGTCGGCTATGTATTCCGGTCGTATTGATTCTAAAGGTCCACGCTATTGTCCGTCTATTGAAGATAAGATTGCGCGCTTTGGTGATCGGGACGGGCATCAGATTTTTCTGGAGCCGGAAGGGTTGGATGTTCCGCATATTTATCCCAATGGTATTTCAACTTCGTTGCCTGAACATGTTCAGTTGGATTATTTGCGCTCTATTCCGGGTTTGGAAAAGGTTGAAGTGTTTCAATATGGCTATGCCATTGAGTATGACTATATTGATCCAACTGAGTTGAGAGGGACTTTGGAAACAAAGAAAGTGTCTGGTCTCTATTTGGCGGGGCAGATCAATGGCACCACTGGTTATGAAGAGGCCGGGGCGCAAGGGTTGCTTGCTGGTTTGAATGCCGCGCGACAAGCGTCTGGCCAGGATGGTGTGATTTTTCAACGCTCCGACGCTTATATCGGTGTGATGGTGGATGATTTGATTACCCGTGGTGTGGCAGAGCCTTATCGCATGTTTACATCGCGGGCAGAATATCGATTGTCTTTGCGAGCTGATAATGCTGATCAACGGTTGACGGGAATGGCAGATGAGTGGGGTTTGATTTCGTTTGAACGGCAAAGTCGATTCAGATCCAAAATGAAAGAGCTGACGGCCATTACTGACTTGGCACAGGAAAAAAGTTTGACCCCGAATGAAGCCAATCGATTCGGTTTGAAAATAAATCAGGATGGTCAAAGGCGTTCTGCTTACGAATTGCTGGCTTATCCTGATTTGTCACTGGATCGTTTGAGTGAGATTTGGCCGGACTTTCACGATTATTCGCCATCCATTCGCAAGCAGTTGGAAATTGAGGCGCTGTATCAGGTTTATATGAAGCGGCAGAAGCAGGATATTGAGACATTCAAAAAAGACGAGGCTTTGCCTATTCCTGCCAATCTTAATTTTGATGGGATCAATGGTTTGTCGAATGAGCTGAAACAAAAGCTGTCTCACATCCGTCCGCAAACATTGGGGCAGGCGTCACGTATTGAAGGGATGACGCCAGCTGCGCTGACTTTGGTTTTGGCACATAGTAAGAAAATGTCCTGAAAAGGGATAGGAAGATATATGGATTCGAAAGCGGAAGGATTGGATCTTATTCAATCTATCATGCCAGATGGGCAGGGCGTTTCACGTGAAACGATCCACAGGCTGGGGATATATGAAAGTCTGGTAAAAAAATGGCAGCCAGCGCAAAATCTTATTGCACCGAAGACACTTAATGAAATTTGGGTTCGTCATATTGCAGATAGTGCACAGATATACGCAGCTTATCCCCAAGCTTGCTATTGGCTTGATATGGGCTCTGGTGCTGGCTTTCCCGGTCTTGTGACGGCGATTTTGTTGAAGGATCTGTCAGGGGATCATCATGTGCATATGATCGAATCCAATGGTCGAAAGGTTATGTTTTTGCGCACGGTTGCGCGAGAGCTTGGGTTGAGTGTCACAGTTCATAATGACCGGATCGAGCGGGTTTTGGAGAATTGGACAGATCCTATCGATGCTTTCAGTGCGCGGGCTTTGACCTCTTTTGATAATTTATGCGGATTTGTTGCGCCGTTCATTGGTCCTGACTGTGTGGGTGTTTTCCACAAAGGTCGAGAGTTTGATCGGGAATTGTCCGAGGCCTCTGCCAGCTGGGAGATAGATCTGGTACAACAGGCTAGCAAGACAGACCCTGAGGCGCGCATTGTGATGTTGCGCGGTTTATCTTCTAAATCTATCTAAGAGGCGATTAGATGACGGCATTGGCGAAATCACCTCGCGTTCTGACTTTGGCGAACCAGAAGGGCGGTGTTGGTAAGACAACAACGGCTATTAATCTGGGAACAGCTTTGGCGGCAATTGGCGAGACGGTTCTTATTATTGATGTTGATCCGCAAGGCAACGCAAGCACAGGATTGGGTATTGACCGTCAGGCGCGCAGTGTGTCAACGGCTGAATTGCTGTTGAATGAAGCAACCTTGATGGAAGCAGCTATTCCCACAGCAGTACCGCGTTTAAGCGTGGCGGCTTCTACGATGGATTTGCTTGGTCTTGAGCAGGAAATTTCCGGCTCCAAGGATCGTGCTTTTCGACTTCGTGAGGCTTTGAAAGCTCATGCTGATCAGGGAGAGGAAATCCCGGAGGAGAAGCGCTTTACCTATGTGTTGATTGATTGTCCGCCATCTTTGAATCTTTTGACCATCAATGCCATGGCAGCGGCGCATTCCATTCTTGTGCCTTTGCAATGTGAGTTTTTTGCGCTGGAAGGTTTGACACAGCTGATTCAAACGGTGAATCAGGTCAAAGGGGCTTTGAATCCGGATTTGTCTATTCATGGTATTGTGATGACCATGTATGACAAACGCAACAATCTGTCCAATCAAGTGGTAGAAGATGTGCGCGAACATATGGGCGACAAAGTGTATGAGACTATTATTCCGCGCAATGTTCGGGTCTCTGAGGCGCCTTCTTATGGTAAGCCTGCTTTGCTTTATGATTTGAAATGCAGCGGCAGTCAGGCTTATTTGAAGCTGGCGTCCGAAATTATTCAGCGGGAAAAGAAACTCAGGCATGTTGCAGCTTAAAGTGATCTGCTAAAGACTTGGGTCATGAAATTAAAAATGAGGGTGAGGCAGGCCTCAATTGATTCGGATGCGGAAAGAAAATGGCGAAAAAAGCGGCTGAAGGCAAAAGATTAGGGCGTGGATTGGCGGCCTTGATCGGTGATATGGATAATGAAGTGGAAGCGGTGGAGCGTGCGCGCTCACAACGTCGTATTCCTATTGAATTTTTGCGGCCCAATCCAAGAAATCCCCGACTGGATTTTGTTGAAACAGATCTGGAAGATCTGACACGTTCTGTCAAAGAAAAAGGCATTATGCAGCCTATCCTCGTTCGTGAGGTGAAGGGTGAGAATGATGCTTTTGAGATCATTGCCGGAGAGCGTCGCTGGCGGGCAGCACAAGGGGCTGGTTTGCATGAAGTTCCGGTTCTTATTCATGATGTGGATGACAAGGAAGCACTTGAGCTTGCTATCATTGAAAATGTGCAACGCGCTGATCTCAATGCTTTGGAAGAGGCGCTTGGTTATGATCAATTGATTCAGCAATTTGATTATACGCAGGCAGAGCTTGCCGAGGTGATTGGTAAAAGCCGTTCTCATGTTGCTAATACGCTGCGTTTGCTGAAATTGCCGGACAGTGTCAAAGATTATTTGAAATCTGGTCAGCTCACAGCAGGTCATGCAAGGGCTTTGATTACAGCAGAAAATCCTGAAGAGCTTGCACGCCGGGTTGTTGAAGATGGAATGACCGTTCGCGATGCTGAAAAAGCAGGGCAGGAAAAAATTGCAGAAGCGTCTGCTCCTCGTGAGAAAAAAGAAAAAGATGCAGATACCGTTGCTTTGGAAAAACGTCTGACGGATCATCTTGGCTGGAATGTGCGCGTGACACCAAAGAAAAAGGGTGGGGAGTTGAAAATTCAGTATAAATCTTTGGAGCAGCTTGATGCCATCATTGCGCTTTTGGAGCGTACAGCCTGATTTTTTGCAATAAGCTATCTTTTAAAAAGCCGGGGTCTTTAAGATCTCGGCTTTTTTTGTTTGGGCTTGGTTCTTCTATATGATACCAACGGCATAAAAGATTGACCCATAGGATGCTTTGAAATGGCTCACTGAGAAGGTATCTTTCGACCGGGGGTATTTTCTTTTTTGATGCGAACCTTTTGCATTGAATTGTTAAGACAATTCAATGAGGCGCGCCCTAGAAAGATAACGCTCTGAGTGAGCCATTTCAAAGCACCGAAAGCCAATAAAATCCGGTCATATGGGGTAATCTTTCATGTCGTTGGTATTAAAAGTCCTGAGCCAGCCCTCTCCCCCTTTTCAGACCGCCCATAAGGGTACCATGACGGATCGTCTGAAAAGGGGGAGAGGGCTGGCCATGCCGCCTAAAAGTCTCAGGCAGAGACTTTTAAACCGGGCACTTAGAGCATATTTGTCGAAAAGTGTGTGCGGTTTTCGAAAAATATGCTTAGAAACAAATGCTCTAAGTCTTATCAGCGGTGGGATTTGCGGGCCGTTGCTGCAATCATCAGGAGGGTTTCGCTGATGATTGTGTCGGCCAGGTGATAGTTTTTTCGGCTGTTTGACAGGGCTGTGGCCAGCAATTCGCAGGCACGGGAAGCCTTTTTTGATGACCAGATTCGCAATTGATTTTGCACTCTGGCTTTGCGTTTGAAATGGATCATTGGTCCGGCTTTTTGCAGGGCTGATTGGGGTGGGGTACCGCTATCCATCATATTGAGGCTTCTTTCCAGCATTTGAAAATGGCGCAAACTGGCGGTGGCTATGAGAGAAGAGGACTGACCGCTTCCCAATATTTGCTCCAATTGGTGATCAAGCTGATCAATATCGCCCAGAGCGGCGGAATCAACAATCATATCAATTTGATGGTTGGAGGCATCGCCGACGATATTTTCGATATCCTCTTCGCTGATTGTTTGTTGTCCCATGGCATAAAGGCAAAGTTTTTGCACTTCGGCGCGTGATGCCATGCGATCTGCGCCCAGATTATCCAGTAACATCATGCGGGCATTTTTTGAAATGGACAGTTCTGCTTGGCTCAATTCTTCATCAATGATGGTGTTGAGTGCTTCTCTTGCATCAATATAACAGGGCAGGGCAACGGCGCATGTGGCTTTTTCGATGACTTTGCGCAATGGGGCCGTTTTCTTTAAATCGCCTGCTTTCATAATGACATAGGCATCATTGGGCGGGCTGGAGAGAAGCGGCTCCAATGCCGGTATAATGGATTTGTTGCCGCTGATATGGACAAGGATAACCCGGCATCCGCCAAACATGGAAATGGTGTTGGCTTCATCAGCGAGCCTTAGGGGATCAGAGGCAATTTCTGTTGCATCCAGTCTTAGAAAGGCAAAAGGGTCTGAATTGTCTTTTAGATATATTTTGGCAATTTTTTCCGCGCGCTCTGCCACCAGACCAACATCCTGACCATAAATCAGGATGGTGCGATGATTGGGGTCTGGCCGGTTTAGATATTTATCGACCATATTGGCTTTGATATCGGCCATAATCTGGGTCTTTCATCGCTAGAAGAGGCTTTATCGAAAAGATGATGGTCTTTTTGATAAAATCACTGTTGTCACAGAGGTATAAAAAAGCGCTGGATATGTTCTATCCAGCGCTTTGTATGCTTGCAAGAGAGAGGGACTTGTTTGTTGAAGATCTCTCTTATTTGTTGGAGGCAAAATAGGATGACAGTCTGAGTTGAATGTCGTTTGCTACCTGTTCTGCGGCTCTGTTTTCTGCATCGCGCAAGGCTCTGTCATTGGCAAAGCGCTGGGTGCTTTTGCGATAAGAGGCTGTAAAAAAGCTGGAGCCTTTGGTCAGTTCGCTGCGATCTGAGAGTTGGATTAAGCGATATGTAGCCGTTAAGGAAACACGTGCAGCTGTTGAAAGGCCAGAGCCTGCTTCAATATCAAAATTAGCGGCTGTGTTGTTGGTTGTCATTTCCAGACTATAAAGGGGCTGTGCTGCTTCTCCACCTCCAGTAAAGGCAAAAATCAGATGGTTTCTAATTTCCTGTTCAACCCGGTCTTTTGCTGGTGAAATCTGAACGGATGCCAGTTCATTGGCAAGGGATTGCCCGGTTTGGGTATTTGTTGAATAGAGCGGTTGGACCTGACAAGCAGACAAAGCCAATCCCAGACCGAGCAAAACGGTCTGAGAAAGCCGTTTGATGATAGAGCGTTTTTTAGACAACAACATTGACAATCCTTTTGGGCACGACGATGACTTTGCGTGGGGCTTTTCCATCCAGTGCCTTGATAACAGGTTCAGATTCTAACACAGCTTTTTCAATATCAGCTTTGTCTGCATCTGCTGCAATTGTCAATTCGCCGCGCTTTTTGCCATTGATCTGGATTGGCAGTGTGATTTCATCTTCCACCAGCATTTTGCTGTCCACTTTTGGCCAGTTTTTGGTTGAGACGAGACCATCTTTGTCCAAATGGCTCCAGCATTCTTCGGCGAGGTGGGGCATCATTGGGGCCAGCATCTGGATGAGCATTTCCATGGCTTCGTTAACGGTCCATGCAAGGGATGGATCACTTTCCAGCTTTTGCTGTTTTGCGGCAGAAGCAACGCTGTTGACCAATTGATAGATTTGGGCCACGGCACGGTTAAAGCCCAGTTGCTCAATGTTGCTTTCTACAGCGGCCAAGGATTTATGGACGGCTTTGCGCAGTTCAAGAGCGTCCTTGGAGAGCTGTTCTGGCTTGTCGGGAGTAGAGCCTTGCAAAAAGTTCTGTGCATCTCGTGTGAGGCGCCAGACGCGCTGGACAAAACGATGCGCGCCTTCTGCGCCTGCTTCTGTCCAAATCACATCCCGCTCTGGCGGGCTATCAGAGAGCATGAACCAGCGGGCAGTATCTGCGCCAAAGCTTTCGATAATGTCTGTGGGATCCACTGTGTTCTTTTTGGACTTGGACATTTTCTCGATAGAACCAATGGCAATGCTTTCACCGGTTTCATTATGGGTGGCGCTTCGTTGGTTGTCGCTTTCTTTAATGGTGATTTCAGCAGGCGATACCCAGCGGCCATCTTCGCCTTTATAGGTTTCATGGACGACCATGCCTTGGGTGAAGAGGCCTTTGAAGGGCTCTTTCACGCTCAAATGGCCCGTCTCACGCATGGCGCGGGAGAAGAAGCGCGAATAAAGCAAATGCAAAATAGCGTGCTCAATACCACCAATATATTGATCAACTGGCAGCCATTCGTCAGCGGCTTTTTTGTCGGTTGGGCTGTCTTCCCATGGGGCGGTGAAACGCGCATAATACCAAGAACTATCGACGAATGTGTCCATGGTATCGGTTTCTCGCAAAGCATCCTTGCCGCATTTGGGGCAAGTGCATTGACGCCATGTGGGGTGACGATCCAAAGGATTGCCTGGTTTGTCGAAATTTATATCGTCTGGAAGCTGGATTGGCAGATTTTCGGATTTTTCCGGGACAACACCGCAATCATCACAATGCACCATCGGGATGGGGCAGCCCCAATAACGCTGGCGGGAAATGCCCCAGTCACGTAAACGATATTGGGTTTTGCGGCTTGCCTGAGGCTTGCCATTGATTGTCACAGATTCAAGCTTTTCGGCAACGGCATTTTTGGCCTTTTCAATGCTCATGCCATCGAGGAATTGCGAATTAAATATGGTGCCTTCGCCAGTATAAGCTTCATTTTCAATGGTGAAGCTTTGGGCGTCAGCCTCTTTTGGCAAGACCACAGGTGTGACAGTGAGGCCATATTTGCGGGCAAAGTCCAGATCGCGTTGATCATGGGCCGGGCAGGCAAAAATAGCGCCTGTGCCATAATCCATCAAAATGAAATTGGCGACATAGACCGGCAAGGTGATGGTCTCATCCAGTGGATGTTTGACGGTCAGGCCCGTATCGAAGCCGATTTTTTCTGCTGTTTCCAGCTCGGCTGCGGATGTGCCGCTTTTGTGGCATTCTTCGATGAAGGCTTGCAGCTTTGCATTGTCTTTTGCCAAGGCTTTGGTGAGCGGATGGTCGGCAGAAAGGCCCATGAAAGAGGCACCAAAGAGGGTATCAGGGCGGGTGGTGAAAATCTCGATTTCTGTGTCGCCATTGATAGCTGTTTCTGTCAGCTCAAAGCGGGCTTGCAGGCCTTCTGATTTGCCAATCCAGTTGCGCTGCATGGTGCGCACCTTGTCTGGCCAGCGATCGAGATGATCAATCTCTGACAAGAGATCTTCGGCAAAATCGGTGATTTTAAAAAACCACTGGGTCAATTCGCGCTGTTCGACCTCAGCGCCAGAGCGCCAGCCTTTGCCGTCAATGACCTGCTCATTGGCCAGCACGGTCTGATCGACCGGATCCCAGTTGACTTTGGCATTTTTGCGATAGGCGAGGCCTTTTTCGACGAAATCGAGGAAGAGCTTTTGCTGGCGGTGATAATAATCAACATCACATGTGGCAAATTCCCGGTCCCAATCCAGCGATAAACCCATCAGCTGCAATTGGCTGCGCATGGTGGCAATATTTTCATAGGTCCAGTCTTTGGGATGGACCTTATTTTGCATTGCCGCATTTTCAGCCGGCATGCCAAAGGCATCCCAGCCCATTGGATGGAGAACATTAAAGCCTTTTGCGCGCTTGAAGCGGGCGACCACATCTCCCATGGCATAATTGCGCACATGGCCCATATGGATGCGGCCAGAGGGGTAGGGGAACATTTCCAGGACATAATATTTTGGTCTTGGATCATCGTTCTCGGTTTTGAAAATTTTCTGGGAGTCCCAGGTCTGTTGCCAGCGAATTTCCGCTTCGCGTGCGTTGTAGCGTTCATTAGCCATGAATCTGCCGGAATGCCTCGATTTTTCATCACTTTTCAGGGCCGACCATCACCAGAAATAAGGGCATTGGTCAAGACCAAATCCGGCCTATTTGTGATATAGCGCTGTGATTAGTCGACAATCTGGGACAATCTTGCATATCGGCAATTGAAGCATGGCTTGCTTCGTGCATAATGCCGAAAAGATTAGAGGGCCATATCATAACCCGATTGTATTTTGGCCCGATTGTATTTTGGTAAGAAAAATGGGCATCAAAAAACAGCTGGAATTTGTCAAGAAAAAGATTGCCAAATGTGAGAGCGAGGCAGGGCGGCATGCAGGTGATGTCACTCTGATTGCTGTTTCTAAGACGTTTGATGCGGATCATATTCGCCCGGCTCTGGATGCGGGTCATCGGGTCTATGGTGAAAATCGTGTTCAGGAAGCCAAGGGAAAATGGCCAGAATTGCAACGGGATTTTGCTGATGTGGAATTGCATTTGATTGGTCCTTTGCAATCCAACAAGGCAAAGGAAGCGGTGGCGCTTTTTGATGTGATTCATAGCGTTGATCGGCCCAAAATTGCGCGGGCTATTCGTTTGGAAATGGAAAAGCAGAATAAGCATTTGCAGCTTTTTGTGCAGATCAATATCGGCAATGAGCCACAAAAGGCTGGCATTCTTGAAGAAGAAGCCGATGATTTTATTGCTTTTTGTCGGGATGACTTGTCTTTGCCAATCAAAGGATTGATGTGTATTCCCCCCTTTGATGAAGATCCCGGTCCGCATTTTGTGACCTTGGCCGAGATTGCCAAGCGCAATGGCCTTGATCAGCTTTCAATGGGCATGAGTGGCGATTATGACAAGGCGATTGCCAAAGGTGCCAGTCATGTCAGGGTTGGTAGCGCCATTTTTGGCAAGCGGGACTATCCGCTCTGATTGCTTTTATCGTTTGATCTGAAAGATGGTTTGCGCAGAGATCTGGCGCACCAATTGGCGCATGACCATTGGTTGAACGGCTACGCAGCCTTCTGTCGGGGTAAAGTTTGGCCGGGCAATGTGAAAGAAAATAGCGCTGCCCATGCCTTGCTGGCGTGTTGAGATATTATAATCCAGCACAAGGCCGATATCATATAATTCGTCTTTGCGCCACATTTGCTCATGGGATGGTTTGAAAGGGCGTTTGATGGGCCTGTTATAGCAGGCATGGCCTGTTTCATCGCACCAGCCCATTGTGGGATGAAGGGCAATGAAAGGCAGTTTTGAGACAGGCTTTGGTCCTCTGTCCGGGCGATAAAAGCCAAAAAGAGCGGTGCATCGCAAAAATGGCGTAGCACCATCTCCCTCTCGCTTTTGAGAGTGCAGCCCTGTGCGGCCCAAGGCGCAAGGGTGGGTTTGTAAACCTATTTTTACCAAGCCTTGGAATGGGTTGCCCGGTTTTGCGTGAATTGTAATAAGATTCATCAAGAATTGAGAGTTTTGCGTCATGCTTCACGTCACACTGACATTGACGTGATTGCTCGTGATTTGATTTTCTATCAGTTGACCACTTAGATGATGGAAATTCAAGATACGAATTCGTGAAACAAACGGTTACAGCATATCGAGTGATTTCAGTCATTATGCGATATGCTGTAAGTCGCAAGGCTGCCATCGGGTGGATCGGATGTCTGATACCATCGAGGCCAATCTGGGGATGCGATAATGACTGCTAGAAAAATTTTGCTCGTTGATGATGATACCGAACTGCGTGAAGCGCTGGTTGAGCAGCTCTCCCTTTATGAAGAGTTTGATTTGTATCAGGAAGAAAGTGCCACAAAAGGTATCCAGACAGCGCGCTCAGATCATTTTGATTTGTTGGTGATGGATGTCGGTCTGCCGGATATGGATGGTCGCGAGGCGGTGAAATTGCTACGCAAAGGGGATTTCAAGGCGCCAATCATCATGTTGACGGGCCATGACACCGATTCCGATACCATTTTGGGATTGGAAGCCGGAGCCAATGATTATGTGACCAAACCATTTCGGTTTGCGGTTTTGCTGGCGCGTATTCGTGCGCAATTGCGTCAGCATGAAAATAGCGAAGATGCGACTTTTTCCGTCGGGCCTTATACCTTCAAACCAGCTGCGAAATTGCTGTCTGATGAGCAGGGTGGTAAGGTTCGTTTGACAGAAAAAGAAACATCCATTCTGAAATTCCTTTATCGTTCTGGCGATAAACCGGTTGGCCGCGATGTTTTGTTGCATGAAGTGTGGGGTTATAATTCCGGCGTGACGACGCATACATTGGAAACCCATATTTATCGTTTGCGTCAGAAAATTGAGAAAAACCCATCCAATGCACAGCTTTTGATCACTGAAGCGGGTGGTTACAAGCTGGTGCCATGATGATTGCGTCATGGTAAATTGCCTTGAATAAGGCATTGGAAGTTATTAAGAAGCGTGCCACAATGATGGTGCGCTTTTTTGTTTTGCTTTGATGGGACAGCTTTTGAGGCAAAGGCATGGATAGGGATTAAAATGAGCCTGAATAGTGAAATGGATCTGATGCGGCAAGTGCCGTTTTTTGCCGACTTTACTGATGATCAGCTCAGGCTTTTGGCATTTGGCGCTGAGACCCGGTCCTATCGTGCCAAGCAGGTTTTGTTTCGTCAGGGGGATTTGGCCGATTCTGCTTTCATTGTACTGGATGGTGAGATTCGTATGACCATTTCCAGTGATGGTCGGGATTTGGATAGTCAGCATCTCTATGCAGGCAGCTTGATCGGGGAATTGGCCTTGGTGGCTGAAACAAGGCGTACGGCAATGGCAATTGCGGTTGAAGATTTGCGCGTTATTCAAATTCGCCGCTCTCTCTTTCGTCGGGTGATGGATGAATATCCAGAATTGGCGGAAGAGATTCACGCTCGCATGTCCAGCCGTTTGACCAATCTGGTGGCTGATTTACAGCAGGTGGTTGATATGCTGGATGGTGTGCCACAAGAGGCTGCTTCCATGGAAGATGCGATGACTTTTGCCATGAAAGATTGAGATTTTTGTTTTTTTGGTTGTTCAAAAAAAGCCCCGTCAGGATCCTGACGGGGCTTTTTATTGTCTTAAATTTCTGACTTGCTTATCTGTTTTGACGGTTGTCAATCAGATCATCAACCACTGTTGGGTCTGCAAGTGTTGAGGTATCACCAAGGCTGCCAAAATCATCTTCGGCAATTTTGCGCAAGATACGGCGCATGATTTTACCGGAGCGGGTTTTTGGCAAGCCCGGTGCGAACTGGATGAGATCTGGCGAGGCAATTGGGCCAATTTCGCCACGAACCCATGTGCGAAGTTCCTTGCGCAGATCTTCCGATTCCTCTTCGCCTTCCATCAAGGTGACATAGACATAGATGCCCTGACCCTTGATATCGTGCGGATAGCCAACGACCGCGGCTTCGGAGACTTTTGGATGAGCAACAAGGGCGCTTTCTACCTCTGCTGTGCCCATACGATGACCAGAGACATTGATCACGTCATCAACGCGGCCTGTAATCCAGTAATAGCCGTCCGCGTCGCGGCGGGCACCGTCACCGGCAAAATAATAGCCTTTGAAGGTTTCAAAATAGGTAGAGACGAAGCGATCATGGTCACCAAAGACGGTGCGCATTTGGCCGGGCCAGCTGTCTGCGATGCATAGGATGCCCTCGCATTCGGTCTCAGCAATTTCTTTGCCGTCATTATCGAGCATAACCGGTTGAACACCGAAAAATGGACGGGTTGCGGAGCCGGGTTTCAGATCGGTTGCACCGGGAAGTGGCGTGATCATGATGCCGCCGGTCTCTGTTTGCCACCAAGTGTCAACGATTGGGCATTTTTCCTTGCCAACCACCTCATAATACCATTTCCAGGCTTCTGGATTGATGGGTTCGCCCACAGAGCCAAGCACGCGAAGGTCAGATAGATCTGCTTCTTCAACATGTTCATTGCCTGCACCCATGAGAGAGCGGATGGCTGTTGGTGCTGTATAGAAGATATTGACCTTGTGTTTTTCGCACACATCCCAGAAGCGGGACGGGCTTGGATAGGTTGGCACACCTTCAAACATCAGGGTTGTGGCACCATTGGCCAGAGGTCCATAGACAATATAGGAATGGCCGGTGACCCAGCCCACATCAGCGGTACACCAATAGATATCGCCGTCTTTATAATCAAAGACATATTGATGGGTCATGGAGGCATAAAGCAGATATCCGCCGGTGGAATGGACAACGCCTTTTGGTTTGCCAGTAGAGCCGGATGTATAGAGAATGAAGAGGGGATCTTCCGCATTCATTGGCTCGGCCGGGCAATCGCTTGACGCGGGGCCGACCACATCGTCATACCAAATGTCACGGCCTTCCACCATTGGGATATCGCCGCCGGTGCGTTTGACAACCAAGGCTTTGACGTCATGCTCGACTTTTGCAAGAGCTGCATCTGCATTGGTTTTCAAGGGCACTTTGCGGCCCCCACGCAAGCCTTGATCGGCTGTGACCACCAATTTGGCTTCACAGCCATTGATGCGATCTGCCAGAGCGTCAGGGGAGAAACCGCCAAATACGATGGAATGAATGGCTCCAATGCGTGCGCAAGCCAGCATGGCATAGGCGGCTTCCGGGATCATGGGTAGATACAGAATAACCCGATCGCCTTTGCCAACGCCCAGTTCTTTATAGGCATTTGCCAGTTTACAGACCCGCTCATGCAGCTGTTTATAGGTGATATGTTCGTCATCTGACGGGTCGTCTCCTTCCCAGATGATGGCGGTTTGATCACCTCTTGTTTCCAGATGGCGATCAATGCAGTTGGCCGAGACATTCAGTTCACCATCTTCAAACCATCTGATGGAAACATTGTGATAATCATATGAGGTATTTTTTACCTTGGTGTAAGGCTTGATCCAGTCCAGACGCTTGCCTTGTTCTCCCCAAAAGCCTGCCGGATCCTCTACGGACTGTTTGTACATTGACAGGTAGGTCTCGTTATCGATCAGGGCGTCTTTTGCCACATCCTTTGGTACGGGATAGACATTTTCTGACATGCGTTCCTCCCAGAACTTGTCCAGTGAAAATAAGGAATGGTTTCATGCGAACCACTCAAAATGGTCTGACCCATTATGCTTACGTCAGGGCACAGCGTCTAGCTGCTTTGAATGCCTCTTTGGTCGACTCTGTGTGCTGTTTTTGTAGAGCATGGAGCCTGTTTATTTTTGCTTTTTGCAGAATAAGGAAATCTATTTTCTATAGTTTTGTCAATGTTTTGAGAGTTTGCTATCAGAGATTTTTATAAAAATAGACTGTTCCGTGAACGTAAGTGATATAGGCGTTAAGGATGATCCCTTACATGGGCCTGAGAGACAAAAGCCGTCTTGCGCCTGAAAGCGGGCCCCATGGGTTGAACAAATAAGGATGGAAGGATTCGTTTGATCAAGAAATTGATGATCAAATGTTTGCAGTGGCATACCAAGATGGGGACAGGCATTGACAAATGCCTTGTAATGATTGTGTGAGCAAGGGTCTGATTGGGGATTGGCGGGGTTATAGGTCATGTCGATGATGACAATATCGAGCGCATTTTGACGCCCTTCTTTTTGTATGTGAAGGCTTGCCCCAAAAGCGCCTGTTTTTTGCAGGTCTGATTTATGGCACAAAAAGATATTTTGGTCGCTCATATCCGGTTTTCTGTTCTGATCTTCTGGTCTGGTCCTTTGCTCTTGTTTTATTTGTAGCATTCATAGAATCGATAAAAAACCCGGATTGGCAGAGTCCGTCAAGGGCCATCCGGGCTTTGATGTCAGCTTGAGTGGTTGAGCGTTTTTCCTCTATAGATTGGCCTTTGCGCGCTGGACCATGCCAAATAAATCGCGTGGCTCATCAGGATCGGCAATCATGTCCAGCTCATCATAAAAACTGGTATTTTTAATGGCACCATAGAGATATTTCAGGGCCGAAAAATCCTCAATGGCAAAGCCAACGGAATCGAACAGGGTAATTTGCTGATTGTCTGTGCGGCCTTTTTTATCGCCTGTGATCACTTGCCATAGCTCTGTGACAGGGTGATCGGCGTCAAGCTGTTGGATTTCACCTTCAACCCGGGTTTGGGGAGGAAATTCAACGAAAATATCAGAGCGCAGCAAGATATCTTTATGCAGTTCGGTTTTGCCCGGGCAATCGCCGCCGATGGCATTGATATGAATGCCAGAGCCGACCATATTATCGGTCAGAATGGTGGCATATTGTTTGTCGGCTGTGCAGGTGGTGATAATATCTGCCCCATTGACACAGTCTTCGTGGGAGCTGGTGCGAATGATGGTGAGGCCGCTGTCTTTGAGGTTAAAGACGGCTTTGTCGGTGGCGATTGGATCAATGTCAAACAGGCGCACAGTGTCGATGCCGCAAATATCCTTGAAGGCCAAAGCCTGAAATTCGCATTGTGCGCCATTGCCGATCATGGCCATGACTTTTGACTGTTTGGGCGCAAGATATTTTGCAGCCACCGCTGACATGGCCGCAGTGCGCAAAGCGGTGAGAATGGTCATTTCTGTCAGTAGGACAGGATAGCCGGATTCAACATCTGCCAAAAGGCCAAAAGCGGTGACCGTTTGTAGGCCTTCCTTGGTGTTTTTGGGATGACCATTGACATATTTAAAGCCATAAACTTCCCCATCTGACGTTGGCATCAATTCGATGACGCCTTCTTTGGAATGGGAGGCAATGCGCGGGGTTTTGTCAAAAAGCTTCCAGCGTTTGAAGTCATTTTCAATCTGCTCTGCTATGCCCTTTAGAACATTTTCTATGCCAATATTTAGAACCAGCTTCATCATATTATCGACGCTGACGAAAGGCACAATGTTGAGCTTGTCGAGATTGGGGGATGTCATGGCTTTGGCTCCCGAACTATGAAAGAGTTGCTGGTTTTGTTTGTTATTCTTGATGATAAAGAGCCAAAATTTCAGACAAAATGGCGAAATTCTACAAAATTTGCATGATTAAAATGCAAATTGTATAGATAGATTGTTCAAATTGTTCAGTGAGGTTTGTTTATGAGCCAGGATAAACATATTTATGATCGTTTGGATCGAGAGCTTATTTCGCTTTTGCGCAGTGATGGGCGGGCTTCTTTATCCAAATTGGCGGATATTTTGAAAGTCTCGCGTGGCACCGTGCAAAATCGTCTGGATCGGTTGATGGATTCTGGCGCTTTGCTTGGCTTTACGGTGCGGGTGCGTGAAGATTATGATCTGGATGGCATTCGGGCTGTGATGTTGATTGAAGTGGTGGGCAAATCCACCAGTCAGGTCATTCGCCGTTTGCGTGGCATGCCGGAAATTCAGGCGCTTCATACCACCAATGGAGCTTGGGATCTGGTGGCAGAGGTGCAGGCACCCAGTTTGCCGGATTTTGATCGGGTTTTGCGCGAGGTGAGATTGGTAGAAGGGGTGCTCAATAGTGAAACCTCTATTTTACTCAGCACCATTTGATGGGTGATTAGGCACCGAACCAGCCCAGAATGGCCCCTTGTGCGATGAGATTGAGCAGCCAATAGCCGTTATCAATGAGCCATAGGCGCAAAGGGCGCATTTGATAGGCATAATTCACGGCCATTGTGGTGGCGACAAAGCCGAGCCAGATCATCAGGCCGGACATAATGCCGCGCCTGACAGAAAAATCTCCTACATGGGCGAGAATGCCATAGAGAAGGGCAGCAATGACCAGATTGGCCAGAGCAGCGATGATAAAAGGCACCGGGCTTTGTTTGCCTGTTTCGCCTTTGATGGTCTCTTGCGTCAGATTGGCCGCTGCCATCCAGGGTTTGGCAAGAGACATATACCAGACAGCCCCCAATCCATAGCCAACAAGAGCGGCGATGATAGCGGCGAGCCAGTTTACTTCGCTCAAGGGCATTTTCATTCTCCCAAAAGTTTTTGATAGCGCATGATAGGGGTTTTTGCGTGATGAGTCTGGCAAAAAAGTATGAGAAATTTGTCATTCTACCATTTGGCCATCATTGGGGTGTGTTTTTGCCTCATGCTCTTTCAAGGGATTGTGATTGGCAGTTGAAGCAAAATTTGCGTTAACTGCGTGCATGATGACTTATTTTCCGTTCAAATCTTCAGCCCGGATTTCTTCCTGTGATCAGAAATCCAAATCCGTTTCGGCCAAATTTAGGTGCTCGTTTTTGCCGTCTTCTTTTGCTGCATTTGCGCTTTTCTTTGGGGCGTTTGCCTTTGGCTCTGGCAGTGTGACAGCAAAGGCGAAAAGTCCGGCTCCTGTTGTGGTGGAATTGTTCACCTCGCAAGGCTGTTCCTCTTGTCCGCCTGCTGACAAATTGCTGGGCGAGATGGTTGGAAATCCCAATATTATTGCACTGACTGAAGCGGTTGATTATTGGGATTATCTGGGCTGGAAAGATGACAATGCCCGTCATGAACATACATTGCGTCAGCAAGATTATGCGCGATTGCGGGGGGACAGACGGGTTTATACGCCGCAAATGGTGATCAATGGTCGCGTGCATGTAGTGGGAAGTCGGCGTCATGATGTGGCAAAGACGCTCAAGCGCTTTGAGGCCGATATCATGGTTCCCATGTCGCTGACCCAAAAAGGTGATGTGTTAACGCTGGATATTGGAGCCCGGCCACAAGGCATGGCACCCAATTATGAAGGCAATCTGGTGCTTGCTTATTATAAGCGGGCAGTGAGTGCTGATATCAAGCGTGGTGAGAATCGGGGTCGCAAGATTGTCTATCACAATGTGGTGGGAGATATGCGCACCATTGGCATGTGGCATGGCAAGGCGATGAGCGTGGAATTGCCGATGAGCGAAGCGCGCAAAATGGGCTATGATGGATATGCGGTGTTGCTGCAGGCCGATGTGAAGGGCTATCCGGGTCCGATCTATGGTGCCGCGCAATTTGAATTGAAATAAGGTTTCCTATAGAGTTTTTAAAAGAAAAGGGCGCTTTTTAAATGAGAAGCGCCCTTTTATGTTTGATCGCAAAAAATTCTGATCAGAGACCGGCTTTTTTGCGGATTTCGTCAAATTTCTTTTCGCCATTCACCCATTCTGGCCCATGTGGGAAGCGGGCAAGGGAGGGGAGGAATTGATCAGAAAATTCCTCTGCGGCTTGTGCTGGCAAAAGGGATGGCAGATTGTCGATAGAGGTGACTTCCACGGCTTCTCCCTGAGCATTTTTCGCCACTTCGATGACAGGATCTGTCCAGCTTGTCGGCTCGGCATAAATGGGCAGTGGATTGAAATCGGAGAAAGGATCGCAGGAGACATCCGAGATCACTTTCATCTTTGTACCCTCTGCTACCAGATGCTCTTTGGTTGCCAAAAGCAAGCCCGGTCCCATCATCAACACACAATTGACCATCATGTCATGAGAGAGCAGGGCTTCCCGGTCGAGATTTTTGGTTTCTTCAATGTCCCATTTGGTGACTTTGATGCCGACCGCTTCCAGACATTCGCTTGCCCCGGTTCCAGAGCGCCCCTTTGCGCCAATGACAATGGCGTTTGGCATAATGCCTTGGCCCTCTGCTGCCAGGGCACGCAATTTGTCAAGGATCACGGT
>JAOXSH010000118.1 GCA_025800145.1 Cohaesibacter sp. | reverse complement strand
GAGACTTTTAGGCTGCATATCCAGCCCTCTCCCCCTTTTCAGACCGCCCATGAGGGTACCATGACGGGTGGTCTGAAAGGGGAGAGGGCTGGCTCAGGACTTTTAAATCAGGCTCTAAGAGTGATCAGAGGCCTTTTATTTTCTCTTTGATGATTGGCGCATCATACTGGCAATGGACCATCAGGTCATGCCCACCATTAGCAGTATATGCTCTGATTGGTAGAGATGGATTTTGCCTATTGCGCCCATTTGGCAAGTCGACCAATGGCTTCATCCAGCACACTTATTTGCTTACAAAAACAAAAGCGCACAAATTGCTTTGGTGCGGGCAAATGCTCTTGATCCTCAATATAAAAGGCCGAAACGGGCACCGCTGTTACGCCAGCTTGTGCTGTGATGGTGCGGCAAAAGGCTTCATCATCCACTGGCAAGCCCTTGTTTTCGCACAGAGAAGTAATATCAGTGGTCAAAAAATAGCTGCCTTGGCTGTCGATGACCTCTAAGCCAGCATTGCGCAAGCCAGTGGCCAGATGATCCCGCTTTGCCTGCAAATCACTGGCCAAGTCCTGATAATAGGCCTCCTCCTTATTCAAACCATGGGCAATGGCCACTTGCAAATTGGGTGGTGTGGTGAAGGTGCTGAATTGATGGGCCTTGGCGACAGGATCCAGAAGAGTAGCAGATCCTGTAATATAGCCGATTTTCCAGCCTGTTAGGGAGAAGGTTTTGCCTGCTGATCCAATGCGCAGGCAACGATCGCGCATGCCGTCAAAGCTCATCAAGGGTTTGTGGGCGTGGCCATCAAAGGTGATATGTTCATAGACTTCATCACAAATGGCATAGGCATCATATTTTTGCAGCAAACGGGCAAGGAAGGTTTTTTCGTCATCTGAATAGACTTTGCCCGCCGGATTGTGCGGGTCGTTCAGAACAATCAATTTTGTTTTGTCAGAAAAAGCCTCTTCCAATGCCTTATGATCAAGATGCCATTTTGGCGGCACAATGCGAATGCTTTTCACAATTGCGCCTGCGCGTTTGGCCAGCGGCAGATAGCAATCATATAATGGCTCAATCAGGATAACTTCATCGCCCTCTTCAATCAGAGCGGTCAGACAATCTGAAATGGCTTCGGTCGCGCCGGATGTAACCACGACCTCATTATCTGGATCGATATCCAGTCCATAAAAGCGTTTGTTGGCATCGGCAACCGCCTGACGCAAAATGGGCAATCCCAACATGGGGGGATATTGGTTATAGCCAGAGAGCAATTCTTGCGCTGCCTTTTGGCGCATATCAAGCGGGCCATCCACATCAGGAAAGCCCTGCCCCAGATTGATCGAGCCGCTTTCTCTTGCCAATTGGGACATGACCTCAAAAATGGTGGTTGGCATACCGGTATAAATGGAATTGGTCACTTTCACGCTGGCTGTTCCCTTATGTGTCAAATTGGCAAGGCTGAGCCTAGCCATATAGGATTTATCAGAGGAAGGAAAGCGGCAGCAGGTATGCTGCCGACATATGCGCGTATGTGCTAATGCATATGCTTATAGATGCTGATCACTGCATCCATGACAGTTCTGATGGCTGGTTCGCGCAATACATCGCGATTGACGATCAAATGTTCCGGGCTTGAGACTTGGGCCTGCTCCGGTGTCAGGCATATCAAATCCAGCTCTCGCTCTGCCAGAAAAGAAGGCAATAAGGCAAGGCCTGCGCCCTGTTTGGCAGCACCCAGACAATCACTCATACAATTGAAGCGCATTTGTATGGTGCCTGTCACATGGTCCGTCAGCCAGCGCAATTGATCGGGATACCAGAGCGGTTCGGCGCAAATGCCGATCCAGCGTCCCAGCCGGCAATAAGCTGCAAAATCTGGCTGCGGGTTTTGTTTCAAATAGCGCTCATGGGCATAGATTTTATAGGTCAATGTGCCCAATTTGCGCAAAATCACGTCATCACTATCGGGCAAACAGGTGCGCACCTGCATATCGGTTGTTCTGTTCATCAGGCTTAAATGCTGGTGGGTTGAGATAAATTCCAGCTCGATATCGCCAATGGCTTCTTGCAATTCTTCCAGATGCAGGGTCAGGAAACGGGTGCGCAAATCATCGATGGAGAGACGCACCTTTCTAAGGCCTTGTGTGGAAAGCTTGGGCTGTAAGCGCAAAACGGCGTCTGCTGTATGGCGCATTTGTTCTGCCAGCGGCATCAGGCTTTCTCCGGCTGATGTCAGACGCAGGCCTTGAGGGGTGCGATCAAACAGGCGGGCACCCATACGTTCTTCCATTTGCCGCAAGCGGCGAGAGAGCTGGGGTTGGCTCAAATCCAGCCGCCGAGCTGCGCCATTCATCGATCCTGCATTGGCTGCGGCATGAAAAAGCTGCATGTCATCCCATTTCAAAATACATTACTCCCGTTTTATGAATGCATTTTTACATAACCATCATGCTCTTTTTGCGGCTTGTTTGCCAGTCTTTTTGCGTCAAAATGGCGTTATATCTATTCTCTTGTTAAAGATCCTGCCCTCATGCCCCATGCCCGTTCGTCTCATGCCAGTTCGTCTCATGCCAGTTCGTCTCATGCCAGTTCGTCTCATGCCAGTTCGTCTCATGCCAGTCCGTCTCATGCCAGTCCGTCTCATGCCAGTCCGTCTGTTTCGAACAATCTCAAAGGCGTTGCCTTTGCAGTGTGCGGAACGGCCCTGTTCACGCCGATTTTTGCTGCTGCAAAATTTGCCGATGGTACCATTCCGGTTGTAGTGGTAATTTTCATTCGCTATTTCAGCGCTTTTTTGCTTGTGCTGACGATTGTGTTGATCAAAGGCATCAGTCTGTCAAGTTTGCGCTCTCCAAAACCCAGTCAGCATGTTATGCGTGCTGTTTTCTCTATGGGATCTGGTGGCTTTTCCATCTATGCGGCAACACTTATGCCGCTGAACGAAGCAACCGCCATTGGTTTGACCGAAGGCATTTTGGTTGTTGCGCTGGCCGCTCTTTTGCTGGGTGAGCGTGTTACCCGCTTCCATTGGCTTGCCGGACTTTTTTGTTTGGCTGGGGCGTATCTGGTGTTGTTTTCACGCCTGCAAAACGGGCTTTCTTTCACCGAGATCAGCGGCATTGCTTATGCTTTTTTGGGGGCATTTTCGCTGGCTTTGGAATGTCTGGTGCTCAAGACGCTGGCGCGCCGGGAAAGTGCCTTTGCGCTGATTTTGCATGTGACCGGCCTTTGTAGTCTTATTCTGGCTGGGCCCGCTCTATATTTCCTTGTCACGCAAGATCTCAGCTTATGGCTTTTGGCTCCCTTCTTTGCTTTGGGCCCGATTGCCAGTCTGGCGCAATATTGCAATATCCGGGCATATCGTTTGGCGGAATTATCGCTGCTTGGCCCTGTCAATTATAGCTGGATTATCTTCTCGGCCCTGCTTGGCTATCTGGCCTTTGGCGAAGTGCCAACCTTGTGGGCCATTTTAGGTGGCACAATGATTGTTATGGGAGGGATTTGGTTGACACGTTTGCCGACGCAACCGGCCAAGACGCCAAAGGGGCTTTTGGTCAAAGCCTTGAATTTGCACTGATCCTTTTAACGCTAATGCAAACAAGTTGGGGCTTCCTGCTGATCCATATATTGGCTCATGCTCTCAGCCATGCCAAGCAAAGGACGCAGGCAGTCCGGTTCCGAGACCAGATCAGCAAGGGTGCAATCGTCCAGAACATCCAAAAAGGCTTTGAGAGCGCGGTGCAAAATTTTGCGAAATTTACACTCGCTGATCAAGGGGCAGGTATTGGTGGTTTCGGCAAAGCATTCGACAATCACCAAATTCTCTTCGGTTGCCCGCAAGACCTGCCCAATATTGATCTCTTGTGGCTCTTTGGCCAGACGAATACCACCATTTCTGCCACGGATCGCATGGATGATGCCAATATGAGCAAGACGCTGGGCGATTTTGTTGAGATGGTGACATGAAATATTATAGGCATCGGCAATCTCTGCCAAACGCACCAATTGATCTGGCCTCAAGGCGCAATACATAAGAAGGCGCATCGCGTAATTTGAATGTTGAGTGAGGCGCATTGCCCTCTCCTGTCTGGCTTTGGCCTGGTCCTTGTTCACTGTCAACACCAGAGCCCAGTCTGCTCGCCTTTAAAAGATGCAAACAATCAAGAGCTGCCACCCAAGCCGATTTAGAGACCGGGGTAACCGGCTCGGGTGACAGCACATCGCCCTCCTCGCAAGGATGCGATGTGTTTCCAATCCTGTATCTTGAATACCAACGGCAGATAGGCTTGAAAGATTTATGATGTCAAAACAAGTATGGTCCATCTCACCTATGACAAATTGTCTTATTTTGACTTTTTGCATATATCTGATGAGTTTGATTTGTTATCCAATCAATATCAGGTTAGATAAGAAGCATCAAGCATACCGGTTTCAATTTTGGCCGAAACAGGAGAGGCACAATGACGCATGGATCCAGCAGCTCCGGCGCACCATTTTCCAATCAAGGCTCGCACGAGCCTATCGAGGCGGTCTCCTCCCGTCTGGAGCATTTTCCCAATGCCTTTTTTGCCATGGTGATGGGCTTGGCCGGTTTCACGCTGGCCGCTGAACGTCTGGAAAAGACCCTTGGCCTTGCCCATCAAGCCAGTCTTGCTTTGCTTGGACTGACCCTTATCGTCTTTGCCATTTTGCTGGGCTTTTATGGACTGAAAGCCTTACGCTATCCGCATATGATCAAATGGGAATGGAATCATCCGGTGCGGATTTGTTTCTTTCCTGCCGCATCTATCGGATTGATTTTGCTGGGGACAGCAATGGGGCCTTTTTCCATGTCTCTGTCTATTGGCATCTGGGGAGTTGGAGCTTTTCTGCATCTGATTGGCACGCTGGCTGTGTTGACGGCCTGGATTGGTCATCGCAGTTTTGAGCCTATACATTTAAACCCGGCATGGTTCATTCCCGTTGTTGGCAATATCATTGTGCCCATTGCCGGGGCTCGGTTTGGCATGATGGAGCTGGCATGGTTTTATTTTTCTGTTGGCATTGTCTTTTGGATAGTGCTGTTGACCCTTGTCTTTAACCGACTGGTCTTTCACAATCCTTTGCCTGAGCGGCTTTTGCCAACCTTGATGATCCTGATTGCGCCGCCAGCTGTTGGCTTTGTCGCCTATGTCGGCATGGTTGGCATGATTGATCCCTTTGCCCGTATTCTCTATTATACTGGTGTGATTTTTCTGCTGATCATTGTCATTCAGGTGCCGAAATTGGCACGGATTGGCTTTGCCCTTTCTTGGTGGGCTTATTCCTTTCCCCTTGCGGCCCTGACCATTGCAACCTTTTTATATGCAGAAAAAACGCAATCTGGTGTACATGAGATTGCAGGTATGGGGCTTTTTGCGCTACTAACTTTGGTTATTCTCGGACTTTTGGCCCGAACGGCCAAAGCTATTGTCAATCATCAAGTTTGCAAGCCTGAATAAACGCTATAAGGGGCTTGCCGATCACCCCGATGAATAGGATTTGCTGTCGCATAGCCTATTCAACCAAACCAGTGAAGAGTAGCGCAGGCATTCATGACCGGTCAGGATAAACAGGACACAGCAGACAATCGTGAGCCTCTTTCAGGACAAAGCAAGGATAAAGGGCGCAAATCGCGCCCCAAAAAGCCCGCAGACCGCTGGCTTGATGCCGTCATTGCGCCTTATCAGGATCAATTGAAACGCAAGGCCCGCCTGGAAACGCTCAGTGGTGTTCTGGCTATTGGGCAAGCCGGGTTTCTTGCCTTTGGTGTTGGGGCCTTGATTGAAGGGGGCGTTAGTTTTGCCGGTCTTGTGCCTTATCTGATTGGCTTGATTGCGATGATTGTTGCCCGGGTGGTGTTGAGCTATTTGGCCGGAAAATTGGGGCATAGTATTTCAGCTGATTTGCGTTTTTCCCTGCGCCAAAAACTGGCCGGATTGCTGGCTGGACAATCTGTGCTGGATATTGAGCGGCGCTCTGCGGGGGAAGTGGCAGCCCTTGCCTCTGATGTGATTGAAAATCTGGATCCCTATACCAGTCGCTATCTTTCCTTGCGCTTGCAATTAAGCGTCATTCCCATTGCTATTTTCATTGCGGTTGCCCTATTCAGTTGGGCGGCGGCTTTGGTTTTGCTCTTGTGTGGCCCGCTTATTCCGGTTTTTATGGCCATTGTCGGCATTCGTGCCAAGAAAGCATCTGATAAGCAGGTTGCGGCTTTGTCGACCATGAGTTCGCGCTTTTTGGATCGTTTGCAAGGTATGACAACCCTGCGTCTGTTTGGGGCTGTTGGCCGCACTCGCTCGCTTTTTGATGGCATTGCAACAGATTATCGCAAAGCCACCATGAAAGTGCTGCGCATTGCTTTTCTCTCCTCTGCTGCATTGGAGCTGTTTTCTGCGCTAGGCATTGCCCTGATTGCCATTTATGTAGGCTATCATTATCTGGGTTTCACTGCTTTTGGCTCTTATGGAATGCCCATTTCACTGGCCAGTGGTCTCTTTATGCTGCTCTTGGCCCCGGAATTTTTCACACCTTTGCGGGATTTTGCTGCGGCCTATCATGATCGGGCCTCGGCTCAATCATCCGCGGAGCGCCTGATGCAATTGCTTGGCTTTGACAACTTACAGCAAAGTGATGAGCACAATTCTGCCCCCCACAAAGAAGCCGCACATATTGATGGCGAGGCAAGGCCTATTGACCATATTGCTTTTGAAGGATGCAGTTTTGGCTATGAAGGGGGGCGAGACGCGGTTCTGTGTGATATCACCTTGCAGATAGCCAAAGGCAATCGCATTGCCATTTTGGGGCGTTCCGGCTCTGGCAAATCGACGCTTCTGTCGGCTCTTTGCGGCTTACTCTCCCCTCTTGATGGGCGTTTGTTGTTCAATGGGCAGGCTGTCGCAGATCCAGAACAATGGCCGCTTTGGCGTCAATCCATTGGCTGGATTGGGCAACGCCCGCATATTTTTCATGGCTCTTTGTTGATGAATGCCCGGCTGGCGCAGCCGAGCGCTTCTCGCGAAGAGGTAAAAGCGGCCTTGTCCAAAGCCCATGCGGATCAATTTGTTGCACAATTGCCCCGGGATCTTTTGACCAAGCTGGGAGAAACCGGTTTTGGTATTTCCGGCGGACAAGTCCGGCGTCTGGCAATTGCTCGTGCGGCTCTTTCCTCTTCCAGCCTGATCCTTTGTGATGAACCGACGGCAGATCTGGATGCCGATACGGCCAAATTGGTCACAGACAGTCTTTTGGATATGGCAAAAGACCGGATCCTGATCATTGCCACCCATGATCGGGATGTTGCGGAAGTCTGCGATCATATTTATTTCGTCAAGGATGGGCATCTGCGAGAAATTGAGGCATCAGAACTGGCGGATATGGACACTCTTCTCTCGTACGATGAGTCACAATCTAAGGAGGCTGGATCATGAAGACAATTGCTGCAATCCTGCGTCTTTATTGGCAACATTATCCGGGCTGGTTCATGGCCGGTATTGGCATTGCCTATGTTGCCGCTCTTGCCTCAATCACTTTGATGGCCACTGCCGGTTGGTTTTTGGGGGCCACAGCCTTGGCAGGCATCGCGGGGGCTGTTGCCTTTAACACCGTCTATCCCGGATTTTTGATCCGCACCTCTGCTCTGACCCGCATGGTGGGTAAATATGGCGAGCGGGTTGTTACCCATGATGCAACCTTCCGCTTTTTGGCACGCTTGCGGCTTTATGTGTTTGATGGCATTTCGCAATTGCCCTTCCGTCGGTTGCGCGATTTTCGCTCTGGTGAATTGTTGGCGCGCCTAACCGCCGATATTGATACGCTGGATGGCATTTATCTTCGGGTCATCCTGCCACTTTCGACTGCTCTTTTAAGCTGTCTGGCGCTTATTTTTATTTTGCATGGCTTTCATGCCCCTGTTGCCTTTGCTGCGGGTGGCATCTTGTTGCTTGCCCTGATCTTGTTGCCAATACAGGCTGGCAAAATTGGTGTGAAGCTGGGTCGGCAGATTGCCTTTTCCTCTGAAGCGCTGCGCCTTCGCTATATTGATTTGCTGCGCGGCCAAATGGAATTGGTCATGGCAGGCCGGATTTCTGATCAGGTTGCGTCTATTACCAAAGCGGCCAGCCGCATTCGGGATTTGCAGGCCGAGCTGGCATCCCATGATCTGAAAGGCCGGGCTTTAATCACGCTGGCGGGGGGAGCTGCTTTGGTTGTCACGCTTGCCATTGGTGGTTTGGCATTTGAAGCGGGTGAACTGAGCGGCCCCATGGTGTTGCTGGCGGTGCTGGCGGTGTTTGCCATGAGCGAATTGCTGGTGCCCATTCGCCGGGGCTTGTTGGATATTGGCCGGGTTCTCTATGCCGGGCAGCGTATTTTACCCTTGATGGCAGAGCCTGAGGCACAACAAGACACGGCGTTGGAAGATTTGGGCCCTGTCACCTTGAAAGTGGATGATGTGCGTTTTGCCTATTCCAGTGAAGCCAGCCCCATTATCAATGATCTCAGCTTCACCTTACAAAGTGGTGAGGCTATTGGCATCATTGGTGGCTCTGGCGCGGGCAAATCAACTTTGCTGTCGTTGGTGGCTGGCTTGCTGGACCCTCAGGATGGTGGCTTATTGCTGCGCTATGATACCTATCAGGATGGGCAAAAGCCCCGTCTTGGCTTGCTCACACAGCGAACAGAATTGTTCCGCGAAAGCCTGAAAGACAATTTGCTGCTGGGTGCGCCTGATGCCTCTTTACGTGAGCTGGACCATGCGGTTGAGAAAGCGCAGCTGAAAGTCATGATTGAGCGGCTACCCAATGGATTGGAGCAAATTTTAGGCGATGAAGGGCAAGGCCTGTCTGGTGGCGAAAGCCGCCGCATGGCATTGGCACGCCTGTTGCTCTATAAGCCCGATCTATGGCTGTTGGATGAGATGACAGAAGGGCTGGATAAAACAACGGCTGTTGCCGTTCTGGCCACCTTGAAAGAGGCAACAAAAGACAAAGCCTTGCTGTTTGTGACCCATAAGAAAGCAGAGGCCGATTTGGCCGACAAGCTTTTGGTATTTGAAGATGGGCAAAAATGGCGCTTGGTTGAACGCTCCCAGACAGAGGATTGGGCGCGTCTGGTGCAGGGCTTACGCTAGCTTTTCTCAAGATCCACCAAAAGGCTGTACCTGATGAACTGGCACAGCTTTTTGTTGTTTCAAATTTGAACCATTCCTTTAAAGGCCCTTCAAATCTCTTTTGCTAAACTCTGTTTGTGTGGCGGCAAGCATGACAATACGGACTGGCAACAAATCTGATGTGTGGCTGGGGATTGTGTGATGATTTTTATGGTTGGGAAAAGAGTTCTGGCCCTTGGCTGTTTGGCTTTGCTGTTCTTTTGGGAAACCCTGTCGCATTTTTCTTCTAAAGGCACCTTTTGCACCAGCTGCTATCAGGATGATAGCCAGAATTTTTTGCTGCTCGCTCCTCCCCTTTTGATGATTTGGCTGTTTCGCCGCTCTTTGTTTGTTGGTGCAGATGAGGCGACAAATCAAGAGGCAACTCCGGCCCCGGCCAAAGACAAATAGCCTTTCGCTTATCTTTTATGCCGTTGGTATTATTCTCTCCTGCGAACTTTATTGCTCTGTGTTTAGCAAAAATATGCGCTTGAACGGCCTATACTTAACAGACTGTCAATCCCTCTTAAAATTCTGCGTGACTGATGGAAAGAAATATTAACTTTGCGCCTTACAAAGCAGGGAGCAAGAGAAATAATCTCAACCCCTGTTTGGACTGTCTGAACGGCAAAGCAAGGTTAACATATGCTTTTCTGATCAAACTGGCAGATCCGAAAAGCGCCTCTTTTCAATGGGCTAATATGCTGCTTCCCTTTAAAGTCATTATCCGCTCATCTATTTGATATTGCGCTGAAAAATTAGGGTAAACAGAGCCTAAATTGATAGGCCAAAATCGCCTCTATTCCAGAACGCATCTTTTATGAGAGAGGCGTAGCTTCCCCTCAAGAACAAATGACGGGGGCAGATTTTGTACGTTTCTGGAAATAATCAATCGTCTTATTCCAAGACAATACGATATCATCTTTTCGGGGGGCTGGCCTTGGCTGCACAGGGTCTGTTATCGATGGAGGCTATGGCTTTTACAGCAGCGGGTCCTGCTATGAAAGTGCTGGAACAGACCAGCACACCAGCGGGCCATATTTATTATTGCTCCAATCAACCAGAGGCCTGTCTTCGCTATGGCAAAGGCGTGGTCAAATTAACGCCGTCGACATGGCAAACTTTGGTGACCATCAATGGTCATGTAAACCAACAGATTGAGCCGGTTGAAGATGGACCGATTGATAGCTGGCAGCCTTATGTCACACGAGGGGATTGCGAGGATTATGCGCTGACCAAGCAGCGCGAATTGCTGCGCGCGGGCTGGCCATCAGATTCGCTTTTGATCACCACCGCTTATCTGCCCAATGGGGTCTATCATGCAGTGCTTGTGGTGCGCACAGATCGCGGGGAGTTTATTCTGGATAATCTCAATCCTGCCATTTTGCCATGGCAGCAGGTCAATTATCGCTGGAACAAGCGTCAGGCTATTGGCAATCCGCAAGTCTGGTTGCGCATTGCTGGTGCGCCCAGCGACAAAAAGGCCGGACCTGTGGCCGGTTTGCGTGGCTCGCGCCAAAACTGATTTTCTGACTTCGGGCCGTTTTACGACCTGAAGACATCCCCCTTCTCTCCCAAGGGTCAAGAATGCTGTTGCATTCAGGGAGACGATTACATCCTGAGCCAGTCTCATCACACTGACTGTCTACCTTGGCCATGAAGAGTTGCCCTCTTCATGGTCTTTTTTTATGCATTTATACCCTGACATGGCCATGCCCTCTTTCTCTTTTGTTATATAAGGCTTATGAGGTGGGCTTGTTCATTTCAGGAAAGTCACATCATGACAGATACCAGCGTTCAATCCATTGCCATCATTGGAGCCGGGGCCGCGGGCCTAATGGCAGCCGATCATCTGTCCGAGCTGGCCCACGATCAGGAACAAGATTGGCAGATCACGCTTTATGATGCGATGCCAAGTCCGGCCCGCAAGATCTTGATGGCTGGCAAAAGCGGTTTGAACCTGACCCATGCCCAGCCAATTGATGATTTTGTTGCAGCTTATGGCCCTTATGCTGACTGGATGGGCCCGATGATCCGCGAATTTGGCCCGCGCGAGGTGCGCAGCTGGAGCTATGCTATGGGGCAATCGACGTTTGAAGGATCGTCCGGACGGGTTTTTCCCGATAGCATGAAGGCTTCTCCCCTGTTGCGCAGCCATTTCAAGCATCTGGAAACGCGCGGCGTGACTATGATGACCCGTCATCGCTGGACCGGCTGGACGGATGACAAGGCGCTTTTGTTTGAAACCCCGAACGGACAGCAAACCATCAAAGCCGATGCCGTTTTGCTGGCTCTTGGTGGGCCGAGCTGGCCACGCCTTGGCACGGATGGCAGCTTTTTGTCTGTTTTGGCGGAAAAAGGCATTGCCAGCACGCCTTATCGTCCTGCCAATTGTGGCTTTGAGGTGGATTGGTCTGAGGATTTTGTGGCGCAATGGGCAGGCGAGCCTGTCAAATCCGTTAGATTGCATTTTGGTGCTCATAGCATTGAGGGGGATTTTGTCATCACCCGCTATGGCATTGAAGGCAGTGCTGTTTATGGTCTTTGTGCGCCTTTGCGGGATGCCCTTGAAACCGACCAAAATGTTGACTTGCTGGTGGATTTGCGATCTCATCATGATTTGGCAGAAGTGGAACGGCGCCTCAGCCAACCACGGGGTAAACAGAGTTTTGCCAATCACATTCGCAAACGCATTCATTTAAAAGGCGTTCAGGCGGCTTTGTTGAAAGAATGTACCGAGCGCTCTGTGATGAATGATATGGGGCAATTGGCACAAGCGGTTAAAGCCTTGCCGATCCGTCTGACCCGCCCGCGGCCTCTTGATGAGGCAATCAGCACCGCAGGCGGGGTTTGTCTATCGGAACTGGATGATGCTTTGATGGTCAAACGCGAACCAGGCCTTTTCATTGCCGGGGAAATGCTGGATTGGGAAGCTCCGACGGGTGGCTATTTGCTGACCGGTTGCTTCTCTCAAGGCTATCGCGCCGCGCTTGGTATCGGGCGTTATTTGAACCAGCTTTAACGCAAAAAGGCCGCTCAAATTGAGCGACCTTTTTATTATGCTGTGCCAGTCTGGCTATGTGGGGGTGTTGCGCATATTTTCTGGCAGATAGGTCACCAATTCCGGGAAGAAAATCAGAATGAAGACCATCACCACCATGATCATGAACATAGGCAATGCCGTTCTGGCAATATAGCCCATGCCGTGATTGGTCATGCCTTGCATCACAAACAGGTTGAAGCCGATTGGCGGGGTGATTTGGGCCATTTCCACGACCACCACGATAAAGATACCAAACCAGATGATATCAATACCTGCCTGACGGATCATGGGTTCCACAATGGCCATGGTCAGCACAACAGAAGAGATGCCATCAAGGAAACATCCCAAAATGATGTAAAAGACCATGAGCGCCATCAACAGCGCGAACGGCGAGAGATTGAGCGTGTCAATCCATGTTGCCAAGGCCCGTGGCAGGCCAGTAAAGCCCATGGCAAGGGATAAGGCAGCCGCACCAGCCAAAATGAACATGATCATAGCAGAGGTGCGCGTGGCACCGATCAGGCTATCGAGGAAAGTGGACAGGCTGAGAGAGCTTTGTAGGGCGGCCAGAATGAGCGAGCCAATCACCCCAAAGGCCGCAGCCTCTGTTGCGGTTGCAATGCCCAGATACATGGAGCCGATGACAACCGAAATCAACACAATGACCGGCAACAGGAAACGCGATTCCCAGACTTTTTGACCAAATGTCAATCTCTCTGAAATATCAGGCACTTCTTCCGGCTTTCTAAAGGACCACCAAGCCACATAACCCATGAAGAGCAAGGCAAGGGTGAGACCGGGGAAAACACCGGCAAGAAAAAGCTTGGAGATGGATTCATTGACTGTCACGCCATAGACGATAAGCGTCAGGGATGGCGGGATCATCAGACCAAGAGTGGCGGCTCCTGTCAGGGTGCCAATGATCATATTTTCCGGGTAACCACGCTTGCGCAATTCGGGAATTGACATTTTGCCAACTGTGGTCAATGTCGCCGCGGACGAGCCGGACACAGCGGCAAAAATCGTGCAGCCCACAATATTGGTATGGACCAGACCGCCGGGCAAACGGGACATCCATGGCGCAAGACCTCTGAACATATCTTCCGATAATCGAGTTCGATAGAGGATTTCGCCCATCCAGATGAAGAGCGGCAGGGCTGTCAGCGTCCAGCTTGAGGTGCCAGACCAGATGACCGTGGTCATGGCATCACCCGCAGGGCGCGAGGTAAAGAGTTCCAGCCCGACAAAGGCAACACCAAACAGGGCCAAGCCTACCCAGACCCCTGTTCCCAACATCAGAAACAGGACGAAGAGGAATATGGCTGTTAGATAAAATTCTTCCATTGCATCCTACTCCGCGTGATTGTCCAGAGCTTCGGCATCAATGCCGTGCTGTCCGGTGAAAATCAGTTGCACAAGATGGTCAAGCATGGCCAAGGCCAGCAAAACAGCGCCAATAGCCATGGAGAGCTGGGGAATCCAGATGGGTGTTGCGTCTTGCCCCTGACTGATGTCATTGAGCTTATGAGACCAGTAAACAGCCTTGATCGCATAATAAGAGAAATAGATAGAGAGACCGCTGCCAATGGCAAAGCACCAGATTTCCAGCCATTTTCGCTTATCACCCATGGCCTGTAGCAACAGTCCGACGCGGATATGGGCACCTTTATTCAGCGCATAGGCAAAGGCAAAAAAGGACGAAGATGCCATGAAATAACCAGCATATTCAGGGATTCCGGGTGCCACTTCACCGCTCCAGCGTGCAACCATTTGCAGGACGACAAGCAGGAGAATGATGACAAGGCTGAGTGCCCCTAACATTCCCCCGGCAAGATACAGACCGTCCAGCAGCTTGCGAATAGCTGCCATTTCAAACACCTCCTTAAAGAAAAAGCCATACACTCCGCCCCTTATAAGAGGCGGAGTGCGGTTCAGACTTGCTTATTGAGATGCTTTGAAGGCATCCACAATGGCCTTGCCGGTTGGACCGGCTTTTTCAAGCCATTCAGCGGTCATCTTTTTGCCGATTTCCTGCAATTCGCCTTTCAGAGCATCGCCAGCTTTACCGACAGTCATACCATTTTTATCCAACTGACCGATGGTGAATTCGGTATATTGGACAGAGCGCCAGTAACCGGCATATTCTGCGACAGACGCACAGCCATTGATGACATTTTTGACGCCAGCGCTCAGGCCATTCCAGGAATCCTTGTTCACAAAGACATAATTGCGTGGCAACCATGCATCCACCTCATAGAAGTGTGTGAGGCTTTCCCAGACTTTGCGGTCATACCCGGTGGAGCCGGAAGAGACCATGGATTCTGCAACGCCAGTTGCAAAAGCCTGAGAAATTTCAGCGGCTTCAATTTGAACTGGCAACATGCCGGTCAATTCGGCCAGACGGCCTGTGGCTGTGTTGTAAGAGCGGAATTTGATGCCCTTCATGTCAGCAACGGAATTGACTTCCTTTTTGAAATACAGGCCCTGTGGTGGCCATGGCACAGAATAGAGCAGAACCAGATTCTGGCTATCCATCAGCTTGTCAAATTCCGGTTTTGCAGCATTCCACAATTTGACGGAATCCTCAAAAGAGGTTGCAAGGAATGGAACAGAATCGATACCAAAGAGGGCATTTTCATTTTGGTGAGCGGACAGGATGCGCTCGCCAATTTGTGCCTGACCGGTCTGGACGGCGCGTTTGATCTCATTGCCCTTGAACAGAGATCCGCCGGGATGGGTAACAATTTCCAGATCGCCGCCCGTGCCTTTGGTGACACATTTGGCAAATTCTGCCCCTGTCATGGAGTGAAAATTGGATGCAGAATAGCCCATTGGCATATCCCACTTATCGCCAGCCATGGCTGCGCCTGCGCTTAACAGGGTTGCTGCGGTCAGGGCTGTTGTCAGCTTCAAGGTTCTTGCTTTCATTTTTAAGTCTCCCTCTGGATTGAAGCGATATGAATTGGATCCCTCAGCCAAAGCGCTGGGGGGCGTAAGGTGATAAATCATTGTTAGATAGAGTGCCGGAAATCATATCAGCCACTATACGGCCTGTTTTGGGACCGCCGGTCAAACCAATATGATGATGGCCAAAAGCGGCATAAACGCCACTTGACCCAACCTCGCCAATCAATGGCAGGCTGTCGCTGGGGGCTGGACGATGCCCCAGCCATTCCTCTTCTGATTCTGCGATCAGATTGGGAAAGCTTTCCTTAACTTTCTTGCGCATCAAGGCAAGGGGGGCTTTGGAGGCCTCGGCTTCCAGCCCGCCAAATTCTACAATGCCTGCGCAGCGTAAACCCTGTGCCATGGGGGTTGCTACAAATTTTCCTGCGGCGACCATGATCGGGCTTTTGGGTCCGTTTTCAGGATTTTTATAGACAAGATGGTAGCCGCGCTCGGTTTCCAGCGGCACATTGATGCCCACTTTTTGCATCAAAGGTTTGGACCAGACGCCCGTTGCCAGCACAGCCTTGTCGCATTCAAACCGGCCCTGATCGGTTTCAACAGCACAGATTGTACCGCCGGAAAGATCAAAATCACGCACATCTGCCTTAACAAGTTTGCCTCCCATCTCAACCAGCAAATTGGCCAGATCGGTCACATAGGCACCGGGATCATGGATGAAACCATGATCATTTTTAAAGGTTGCAAGCAAATTGATGGAAGGGGCAAGGGCTGGCTCGAATGCATGGGCGTCCTCGCCTTCCAGCAATTCGGGCATGAAGCCATGCTCTTTGCGCAAATCCCAGATATAGCTGTCGGCCTCAAAAGCCTCACGATTGGCATAGGCAAAGCTGTAAGGGCTTGGTTGCACCCATTTGGCCGCGTCCGTTCCTGCGGTCAGGGTCTGATGCTGTTCCAGACTATCGCCAACAATCGTTGTTAGGCCTTTGGAAATGCGGCGGGTGTCGCTGTCATTGGCATGGCTGAGATAACGCACCAGCCATGGTGCCAGTTTTGGCAAATAGGGCCAGCGCAAAAAAAGCGGGAAATTGGGGTCCATCAGCAATTTAGGCCCCTTCATGATCAAGCCCGGACCTGTTACGGGCAGCATGGAGCAAGCCGCCAAAACGCAGGCATTGCCAAAAGAAGCTCCCTGCCCCGGCTCGCCCTTGTCAATGAGGGTTACCTGATGGCCCGCACGCTTTAGCCAGATAGCCGTTGAAACACCGACAATCCCGGCTCCAATCACAATGACATTTTGACCCATGCTCATGCTTTTGATCCATTGCTGTGTGCGATTGCATATTTTGCCAGTTTATCCAAATCTGGCAAAAGGCCCAGCCCCGGCGTCTGCGGCACAATGACGTGACCGTCTTTGACCTCAAAGGGGCTTTGCAAAATATCTTCAACGAGAAAATAGCTGGCCTGATAAAATTCGCAGCCCAAGGTAATTTCTGGCGTTGCGGCAATCATATGGGTGCCTGCCAAATGCGCAAGACCGGCCTCGAACATGTCACCCCCATAACCAGACAGGCCAGCCGAATGGGCCATTCTGGCAACGGTTTGGGCGCGGGTCAGGCCACCGCTTTTCATGATTTTGATAGAGACCCCGTCACACAATCCCATGGCGATGGCGGTTTGCATATCTTCCGGCCCAAAGACGCTTTCGTCCGCCAAAAGCGGGATATCAATGCTGTCGCGAATGCGGGCCATCAGGCTGCGCAAATGCGCCTTGACCGGCTGTTCGATAAAGTCCGGCTCAAAGCTCGCAACATCCTGAACACAGCGAATGGCGTCATCATGATGCAGGCCCTGATTATAATCGACACGGATTTTGAAGTCTGGATAATGTGCGCGCAGATGTTCAAGACGCATCATGTCATAGTCATGGCCTTTGAAGCCGGTTTTCAACTTTATGATGCGCACGCCATCTTGCTGAAGGCGCTCCATCACTTTCAGATCGGTCTCCCAATCAGGATCTGCAATGGAACAGGAGAGCGGGATTGTATCTCGGCATTTGCCGCCCAAAAGCGCCCATACCGGAAGAGCGGAAATGCGGCCTTGCAAATCCAGCAAGGCTGTATCCAAGGCGGCTTTGGCCTCGGTGCAATGGGCCACAGCATAAGCTGCATCCGCCATAATGGCTGCACGCTCACCAATGGAACGCCCAACCACTAAAGGGCGAATATAGCGATCCAGCGCAGCAAAGCTTGCTTCTGCCGAACCGGTAAAAACGGACCAGCTGGAGGCTTCTCCATATCCGCGTTCGCCGCCTTCTGCGGTCAACCCAACAACGACGATGTCAATAATATGTTCAACGGACCCGATGCCATGATCTCTGCGCGCGTTGACCGGCAATTGCAAATGCCAGACATCCATTGCTGTGATCTTTTGATCGACAGACATCTCTTCTCCCTCATGTGATCTCGGCTTTGAACTCTCTTTTGGTTCAAATTCGACGACAACCACTAAAACATTGACATTTTATCGATATTTTGCCGATGTTTTGCTTATTTGTAAACTCCTGATTTGGAAAAGCTGATTTTAGTCGCTCAGATTTGCGGCAGTTTTTCTCTCTTCCTGCCCTATTTTACCCTTAAGAAATCAGGGCAAATATGGTTAAAAATCATGCCTTCCGTCTCGTATACCAAATCGTATACAATATCGTCGGCAATTTCAATCATCAGATTGCATGGATGAAATATGGAGGGCTATAGAGGCAAGGATGACGTTTGATTGTGGCCTGTGAATGCAGTTTTCTGCAACTGAAAAGCTTTTTTACGCCCAAAAAATCCGTTATTTTGTCGATAAATACCTTAATTTCATTAAAATACCAATCTTTTTAGGCATTATAACGAAAATATTGGAAATTTCTTTTTTTGCCAACAATTCATCACTCTATGGATGCAAAAGGTATCAAATACACTTTAATATTGTGTTTTGTGTGCCGCCTTTTCAGCGTTAATACCAAGGATATGAAATGGCAGATCAAAGGCTGATAAGCTCAGTCAATGCTATGCAGTTCTTAAAAGTCTCGATATGAGACTTTTAAATCGGGCACTTAGGCATAAAAAACCCTGCCACATATCATGCGACAGGGGGATGTTTTTGATTGAGTCTGTCAAAAAGGGATCAGGACAGGGACTTGCGGGCGAAATCGATATAAATTTCGCGTAAACGCGTGGTCAAAGGCCCCGGTTTGCCATCGCCCAATTCCTGACCATCGATTTTGACCACAGCTGTGACAAATGTAGACGCAGAGGTCAAAAAGGCTTCTTTGGCCTCTTTGGCTTCTTGTGGTGTGAAATCACGCTCTTCAACGCGCAAGCCTTCTTCCTTTGCAAGGGCCAGTACGGCTTTACGGGTGATGCCATGCAAAATTTTGTTGGACAAGGCTCTGGTAACGATAACATCATCCTTGGTGATGATATAGGCATTGTTGGAAGTGCCTTCGGTCACCTTGCCATCTTCGATCATCCATGCATCATCTGCGCCAGCGGCACGGGCCGCTTCCTTGGCCATGGAGGCGGCCAGAAGAGCCACGGTCTTGATATCGCGGCGCTGCCATCGAATATCTGGCTGGAAAATCACGCTCAAGCCTCTTTTGGCGCTGGGTGCCTCAATGACAGGACGCGCCTGTGTGAACATGACCAATGAGGATTTTGTTGAGGGATCTGGATAGAGAAAATCCCGATCGGCTGCCCCACGGGTGACCTGCAAATAGAGGCCCCCTTCCTGGGTGGGATTGCGCTTGAGCAGCTCTTGCTGTGCTTCTTCAATCTCTTGCATGGAACAAGGAGGAGCCATATCCAGTTCCTTCATGGAGCGGCCTAGACGGTCCAAATGGGCCTGATTTTCAACCAATTTGCCATCCAGAATGGTCGAAACTTCATAAACACCGTCTGCAAAGAGAAATCCGCGGTCAAAGATGGAAATTTTTGCCTCTTTTTCGGGCAAAAATTCACCATTCACATAAACCACACGAGACATGATGATAGCCTTTCCTTGTGGGGCCAAGCCCCGTCTATGATTTGCTGACAGAGAAACAGCAAAGAAATGCGCGACGGAAGGCTGTGAGATAATGAACCAGCAAAGACAGATTTTATAGCCTTATGTCGATTGACTAGCTCAAAGCCTCCTGCCGCTAGGATAGTGTTACGAAACTGTCTTGGTAAAAGCAATCTTTTGGCACAGGATATACTAGGCTTTTGTCTTATGCTGTGTCATGAGAGAAACAGATTTGGCGCGAAAAGGATAAGAGTATGTCTGTTGCCATGCGTTTGGCTTTTGGATCCATTTTTGTTGCCTTGATCGTCTTGGGCCTGAAATATCTTGCCTATCTGACCACAGGCAGTGTTGCCTTTTTCTCTGACGCTCTGGAAAGTCTGGTTAATCTGGTCGCCTCGGCCACCGTTTTGATCGCGATTTGGTTGAGCCAGAAACCTGCCGATCACAATCATCCCTATGGCCACCACAAGGCCGAATATCTCTCGGCGGTTCTGGAAGGCGTTTTGATTGTTTTGGCGGCGCTGGCTATTTTCAGAGAATCCTATCAAGCGCTTTTTCATCCCAAAGATCTCTCTATTTCCTTTTTGGGTTTTCTGCTCAGTGGCTTGGCCGGTTTGATCAATGGGGTTTGGGCCTTTGTGCTTATTCGCAAAGGGCAGGTTTTAAAAAGCCCTGCCCTGATTGGCGATGGCAAACATTTATTGAGCGATCTGATGACAACAATCGGCGTTTTGGGCGGCGTGGGACTTGCTTATTTCACCGGCATTCAAATGCTCGATCCGATTGTCGCGCTTTTTGTTGCGCTGAATATTCTCTATACAGGCTGGGGGCTTATTCGCAATTCGCTTTCTGGCCTTATGGATGAAGCCATTGATGATGACGAGCTACACTGCATTCGCAAAATTATTGCCCATCATGGCAAGGGGGCCATCGAAGCCCATGATTTGCGCTCTCGTCATGCTGGCAAGCTGGTCTTTTTGGATTTTCATCTTGTTGTCCCGGGCTGCATGAGTGTGCATGATGCCCATGAGATTTGCGATCATATTGAACATGCCCTGACAGACTATAATCCCGGTATGGTGGTGACCATTCATGTTGAACCGGAAAGCAAAGCCGAACACAAAGGCATTATCGTGCTTTAGGCTCAGATTTTCACCTGACTGGGCAATGGTTTACCTGCAAAAAAAGCCTTTAGATTGTCTGCGGCTTTCATCCCCATCTCGGTTCGGGTTTCCAGCGTGCCACTTCCGATATGGGGCAAGAGAGAGACATTGTCCATATTCCTAAGGGCTTTTGGCACTTTTGGCTCTTCTTCGAACACGTCCAGCCCCGCACCCGCAATGGTGCCTGTTTGCAACGCGGCAATCAGCGCAATTTCATCGACCACTTCGCCTCTTGATGTATTGATCAGGTGGGCGGTTGGTTTCATCGCCGCCAAGCGATGGGCATTGATCAAATGACGCGTTGTTGGTCCGCCGGGGCAATGAAGAGAGACAAAATCCGCCTCGCTCAAAACCTGATCAATGCTGTTGAGTTGAACCGCACCAAAGGATTTTGTCTCTTCCAGATCAATGCGAGAGCGGTTGTAAAACACAACGGGCATGCCAAAGCCGAAATAGCAGCGTTTGGCCATGGCTTTGCCAATGCGGCCCATACCAATAATGCCCAAGGTTTTGCCCGTCACGCGGGTGCCCAAATTGAATGTCGGGGAAAAGCCCGCCCACTCTCCTTTGCGCAAATATCTCTCGCTGAAACTGGCGCGTCTTGCGCTCATCAACAGCAAGGTCATGGCAATATCGGCGGTACAATTGGTCAGCACGCCGGGCGTATTGCTGACACTGATGCCAGCATTTGTGGCTGCCTCGACATCTATATTGTCATAGCCAACGGCAAAATTGGCGATGATGCGGCATTTCAATCCCGGTTTGGACAGCACTGATGCAGAAAATTTCTCTGCCGCAGTTGGCAGGATGCCATCATAGTCATAAAGCGCTTGCTCAAGCTGCTCTTTTGTCAGGGGACTATCGGTCTCATTAAGGGTTGCATCAAAATGTGCCGTCAAATCCTGTTCAACACTTGAAGGCAATTTTCTGGTCACCAGAATTTTGGGCAACCGCTTTCCCTGAGTGCGTGCAGACATCATTCCCCCTTTGATTTCTCCATGCTTTTCAGCTTGTTATCTTATTTCCCCACTTGCTGGTAATCTTGCATATCACATCTTATAATGCGAGTGGAAAATGTCGTCTGCTACTGGAAAATCGTCAATTGCCGCTATGCGGATCTTAAAAGCAGGGCTAAGATGAGAGCGATCATGAAATGGGAGGCTTCATCAGATCCATGTCTTATCCTACAGCTGGCAAATGCATTCTTCGTCCATCCCTTGATGTTTCGAAACAACGTCCTAACCCCATAGCCAGATCCAAGACATGGGAGGCGCGTTTGCCTCATCATTCTCAGTTGACGTTTGCATTGCTCAGCTATCTTTTGCTTGGCTTGTTGTTTTGCTTTTCGCCTGCGCGTGCCGCAGATGTCACTTTGCGTCTGCATTCCTTTTTGCCGCCCTCTTCGACGGTGCCAAAACAGATTTTGCGCCCTTGGGCCCAAAAGGTGGAAGAAGCGTCAAAAGGACGGATCAAAATCCAGCATTTTGATTCCATGGCCTTGGGGGGCAAGCCGCCCTCGCTGATGGATCAGGCACGCGATGGTGTGGTGGATATCACATGGACCTTGCTTGGTTACACACCGGGACGGTTTCCCCGTTCGGAAGTGTTTGAACTGCCTTTTTTGATGGAGGATCCTGTTGCCACGTCCCTTGCCTTCTGGGATTTGATTGAGCAGGATTTTCAGCATAATGAATTTAAATCCGTCAAGGTTCTGGGGGCATGGGTGCATGGCCCCGGTGTCTTGCATTCCAAGGTTCCCATTCAATCGCTGTCTGACATGAAGGGCTTGAAATTGCGCGGTCCGACGCGCGTTATCAATGCCTATTTCAAAAGCGTGGGAGCCGTGCCGCTTGGTCTGCCTTTGCCTGCCGTTCCTGAGGCTTTGTCACGCGGCGTCATATCAGCCACTGCTCTGCCATGGGAAGTGACGCCAGCGGTCAAATTGTCCGAGCTGGTCAGCCATCATAGCGAATTGAAGGGCCCACAAGCGCTCTATACCGCGACTTTGGTTCTGGTGATGAACAAGGCGCGCTATCGCTCTTTGCCCGATGATTTGAAGGCTATTTTGGATGCAGAATCAGGGGCCAAACTCTCCGGCTTTGGGGGCCGCGTGCAATGGGCGGCAGATGAAGCGGCCCGTATCATCGCCGAGAAAGCCGGCAATTCTTTTCATGCTCTAGCAGACGCAGACTATGATGCATGGAAGAAGGCCGCAGAGCCTGTTTATGCAGACTGGATTGTTGATATGCAGAAAAAAGGCATTGATGGCAAAGCCCTGATTGAGAGAGTACGTGCCCGCATTCAGGCGCATCGGAACCAGGACGTAGACTCATAAATGTGATGGATTTGGTAGAGGCTTATTTTTCCAGCCAAGGCAAAGGTCTGTAGCTTTTCATGCTCTCTTTTTTATCGCAGCGTTTGGCACGCCTTGCTCACCAGCTTGCCCACAAAGTTTCTTTGGGCTTGGCTATTGCTGGTGGCGTGCTTTTGCTGGCGTTGGTCTTGCTAACCGTTCTTTCCATTTTGGGACGAGAATTGGCTGCTTTGGCTTTTCTCTCAGAGATGCTTGGGCCCATTCCGGGGGATTATGAATTGATTGAGCTTGGGATGGGCTTTGCCATCTTCGCTTTTTTGCCTTGGGCCCATTGGATCAATGCTCATGCCAGTGTTGATTTGTTGCGGCCCCTTTTTGGTAAAAGGATCAACCTTGCTCTGGATATGGTGCGCGATGGGCTGATGCTGCTTTTTGCGTTTTTCCTGGCCCGGCAACTCTGGCTTGGTATGCTGGATAAGCAAAGCTATGAGGAGACCAGTTTCATATTACAAATCCCGCTTTGGTGGGGCTATGGAGCGGGGCTGATTGGGGCGTTGCTCTTTGTGCTGATCTGCGTCATCAAATTCATACTGCTTTGCTATCGCTCTTTTTCAGGGGATTTATCTGCTCATCCAGACGAGCCAAGAGCCGGAGGCGGTCTATGAATTCCTTGCTCTCCCCCCTCTCCCCCATTGAAATTGGGATCACTTCCCTTCCCCTGCTCTTACTGTTGATTTTTCTGCGCTTGCCCATTGGTTTGGCCATGCTGGTTTTGGGGCTGGGAGGGTCGTGGGTGATCAATGGTTCACCCATGATGGCGCTGGCCCAGCTCAAACACACGCCCTATGGACAATTTTCCAGTTATTCCCTTTCTATTTTGCCGCTCTTTTTGCTCATGGGCCAATTTGCCACTTTGGGCGGCATGTCCTCTGCCCTGATGAAAGCGGCCAATGCCTTTGTGGGCCATTATCGCGGCGGTTTGGCGATGGCTGTGATTGCTGCTTGTGGCGGTTTTGGGTCGATCTGTGGCTCGTCTCTGGCCACCTCCGCCACTATGGGTCAGGTTGCCTTGCCCGATTTGCGCAAAGCCGGTTATCCCGGTGGTTTGGCCAGTGCGACTTTGGCAGCCGGGGGCACATTGGGCATTCTCATCCCACCCTCTATCATTTTGGTGATTTATGCCATTTTAGCCGAGCAGAATATTGCCAAGCTTTTTGTCGCAGCGCTCATTCCTGGCCTGTTAGCCATGCTTGGCTATATCGCAACACTTGCCGTTATCATGCATTTGTCCAATGACACCAGTCAATATCCCCGGCAAAGACGTCAAACACGACAAGAAAAGCTGGCTGCGCTCGGCGCTGTCTGGCCGGTTATGGTGATTTTCCTGATTGTCGTTGGCGGCATATATGCCGGTTTTTTCACCCCGACAGAGGCCGCTGCCATTGGTGCAGCCGGCACCGGCTTACTGGCCCTGAAAGCCGGTCGCCTGACATGGCAGTCTCTAACTTCTGCTATTGCCAGCACTGCCAGCGCTAGCGCCATGGTGTTTTTTATTATTTTAGGGGCCGGTTTCTTGAATGGGTTTTTGACTCTGTGTGGAATTCCCCAAGCGTTGGCAGAGTTTGTCACACACAGCAATTTGTCTGCTTATGCTGTGCTTGTTGTGTTGCTGGGGCTGTTTCTGCTGCTTGGCTGCGTCATGGAAAGCCTGTCCATCATTTTATTGATGGTGCCTTTGGTCTTTCCAATTGTTTCAAGTCTGGATTTTGGCCTTCCTGCCCATGAATTTGGGCTCTGGTTTGGCATATTGGTGCTTATTGTGGTCGAAGTGGGGCTGATTACGCCACCTGTAGGACTGAATTTGTTCGTCATTCATCGCATGGCCCCTGATATTGGCCTTGGGGCTATGTTTCGCTCTGTTCTGCCTTTTGTTTTCAGCGATCTGATACGGGTGTGCCTATTGGTGGCAACGCCTATTCTCTCTCTGGGTCTGGTTCGGCTAGTCTTTTAGGGACCAGGAATTCTAAGCCTACGATATTCACAATAGCTAACGCTAGGAGAGCTAGACAGCCTGTCTTTGCTCGCCTACGCTCTTACGCAAACGTCAACCAGTTTTCCAATTTTCAGGATGTTGCCATGACTTTGCCTGCCCTTTTCGATAATTTGCGCCTTCCCGCTGTTGCTTCGCCGATGTTTATCATTTCCAACCCGCAGATGGTGATTGCGCAATGCAAGGCTGGGATTGTCGGCTCTTTTCCAGCGCTCAATGCCCGCCCTCAGGAAACACTGGATGACTGGCTGACAAAGATTGGGCAAGAGCTGGATGCCTATAATCAGGCCAATCCAGATCAACCTGCTGCCCCTTATGCTGTAAACCAGATTGTTCATCGCTCTAATGCGCGGCTCATGGCCGATCTGGAGGTTTGTGTGCAGCACAAGGCGCCGATTGTCATCACCTCCCTAGGTGCCCGCGAAGAGGTTAATGAAGCCGTTCATTCCTATGGCGGTATTGTGTTGCATGACATCATCAATAATAAATTTGCCAAAAAGGCCATAGAAAAAGGTGCCGATGGCCTGATCGCCGTTGCCGCCGGTGCTGGTGGCCATGCGGGGGTGCAATCTCCCCTCGCCCTGATCAGCGAGATTCGTGAATGGTTTGACGGCCCCTTGCTGCTTTCAGGGGCCATTGGCAATGGCTCGTCTATTCTGGCCGCTCAAGCCATGGGGGCTGACCTTGGTTATATAGGCTCAGCTTTCATTGCCTCGCATGAGGCCAATGCCGCGCCCGATTACAAGCAAATGATTGTTGATTGCGCCGCCGATGACATTATCTATACAGACCGCTTTACCGGTGTGAATGGCAATTATCTGATCCCCTCTCTTATTGCCTCTGGCATTGATCCGCGCCGTTTGGCGCATCAGGATCGCCACAAAATGGATTTTGCCAAAACCGATGGGTCTGAGGAAGACAGCGCAAAGGCATGGAAAAGCATTTGGGGCAGCGGTCAGGGCATTGGTGCGGTCAAGTCAGTGGAGCCTGTTGCAAATATTGTGGCGCGTCTGTGTGAGGAATATCAGGCAGCAAAAGAAAGACTGGTTGCGCTTTAAGCGCAGCTCCTTTTTATTCTCATCAATCAGGAAAAGGCATAAAAAAAATCGCCTCTATTTTCACAGGGCGATGGCTTTGCTTTTTTAAAACGATGGTCGGAGCGAGAGGATTCGAACCTCCGACCCCCTGATCCCAAATCAGGTGCGCTACCAGGCTGCGCTACGCTCCGTTCCATCGGTGGAGTGGCTTATAACGGCGATATTTTCAGATGGCAAGACCCTTTTGACAGAGAAATTGCTTCAAGAGACAGTCTTTCCCCAGCTATCGGGTTTGGTTCAAAAAGTTTTTGTGCAACATTATCAGCTTGTGAAAAAAGGCTTCTTTTTCGTTGCGCCAGTGATTTTGGTTGTTTATAGAGAGCCTACTTCACGGCGGATCACTGATCTGCTTCGTTGTTGGGGTGTAGCCAAGTGGTAAGGCATCGGTTTTTGGTATCGTGTATCGTAGGTTCGAATCCTACCACCCCAGCCAATATCTTCTCCATGTTATGAAATCGACTAACGCCTTGAAGTACAAGCTATTTTTTGAGGTTTGAAGTCCTGTTTTCCTGCAATAAGCAGGATGGCTGGCAAACACCCGTTTTAGCACTGCTCTTTTATCTTCAATACGCTAGAAATCCCAGAGTTTCCAAAGGTTTGCAAAAAACTCAAAGACGGTTCGAAATGCCTCCCGAAAGGGGATCAAAGCTTGACCTTTTTGAGTGTATTTTTCATTGAGTGCTAGCTTTTCATCTTCCATCTCATGCAAGCGGGATTCGTAAGCAGGGATCAGTGTTTGACTGTCCGTATCTACCAACCGATTATACCAACGGCACGAAACATCTCGAATGCCATAGCAAATAAATTGGCCGAAGGTTCCAGCACCTTCAACAACTTAGCAAATTCTCCTTCTAGAGCATATTTTTCGAAAAGTGTGTGCGGTTTTGGACAGAATATGCTTGGAAACAAAGGCTAGAGCATTTTGAATAACGACGTGTTTATTCAAAATGCTCTCGTACTAGCTTTCTTACCAAAGTGTTAGCAAATTCAGACAAGATGGAACCTATTCTGTAGATCGTTGCTAACCCTATGACTTGAATTACAACTCAAAGCAATGCCAATCAGGCAGATAGATAAAATTTGAACGAATTACGAAAGAGGATCAAAAAGCCCTAAGCGTAGCGTTGCTCTCAGGTTCAAACAGAGAGTAATGCGTCATGAATACCAAGCTTATCGCAACTTTATCACTTGCGTTTGCGATGGTCAGTCCATCAGCGCAGGCAGTCCCTTTCAGCCCATTATTTGGGATTCCATTGGAACGAAAAGTCATTTTCAACAAAGCCGTACAACCAACCTTGCCGGGAGATCTGAAAGGTGGAGATTTCGTGCTTCGCAGGTCTCTTCCGCCGCTAGAGCGGGAAAATGACACAGTAGTGCAGGAACGCAAACTTGCCATGCTCAAAGTGTTTCCCTTGGATCGATCCTGGCAAAGAGCCGCTCTGCCTGAGCCAAATACAATGATCGTTCCACCTTCCATTGATAAGGCACTGGCGCCCATTGTGCCTCAACAGGACATGATAATTCTGCCGCGGAAAAAGCTGAAAAGCAGAGGCTATAGAGGCAAGTTGCCAACGGCTCGCCGCTTTAACTTGCGTCGGAATGCGCTTGCGCCTATGGCTTATGTCGAATTTTGCATGCGCAACAAGGCACAATGCGCAACAAGTCGCTCTAAGGAAGTAAAGCTCACTGTGGCATCACTCAAAACACTTAAACGCGTGAATTTTGAGATCAATCGTGCAATCCGTCCGCGTAACGAAGCTGGCGACACGTGGAAAGTCAATGTACATACGGGTGATTGTGAAGACTATGCTCTGACCAAGCGCTCCAAGCTTGTAAAGATGGGTTTTCCCGCATCCGCACTCCGCATGGCAGTAGCACGCACGCCTTACGGTGAAGGGCATGCTGTATTGGTGGTGTCCACCAACCGTGGTGACTTCGTACTCGATAATCGCAACAACGAAGTTCGCTCATTCCACAGAACTGACCTGACCTGGGAAAAGATACAAGGTAAACGCAACCCACTACTCTGGCATGAAATTTGAGCCATTTCTGCTTGAGCTAGAGCATTTTTAGAGCATTTTGAATAAACACGTCGTTATTTAAAATGCTCTAGTCTTTGTTTCTAAGCATATTTTGTCCGAAAACCGCACACACTTTTCGGAAAATATGCTCTAGGCAAGAGAGGTTGTCCCGTACTTTTGACCATGTTGCAGCCGATTTAATACCAACGGCACGAAAGATTACCCCATATGACCGGCCTTCGGTGCCTTGAAATGGCTCACTGAGAGCGTTATCTTTCTAGGGCGCGCCTCATTGAATTGTCTTGACAATGCAATGCAAAAGGTTCGCATCAAAAAAGAAAATACCCCGGCATTGTCCGTCGAAAGATACCTTC